>NZ_JAVMKF010000031.1:0-4831 GCF_031732815.1 Accumulibacter sp.
ACCACTGGTGCCACGCCTCGGCCTGCTCGGGGGTCTCGGGCAGGCGCGAGACGGCACCCGAAGCGAGCGTGAAGAAGGGGGATTTGATCAACGCGCATGCGTCGGCGGGGAGTTCGTCCATGCGATGTCCGGGAGGAAGGGGGTTGATCGGTCAGTCACTGCGCATCGCTGCCGGCGGCAGCCGGCGTCGTGCCAGCAGAATGCGGCTCGCGCAACGCAGAACGGGAAAAGATGCGAGCCAGCGTGTCGCGCAGGTCGTCCTCGACCTGGCGCACCCAGTCGGCCAGTTGGTCCCGGTTTTCGCGCGGGAAGAACACTTTGACTTCGAACTGCTCCAGGTGCTCGCGCAATGCGCAGCGCGCTACCGTTTCGGCGAAGCGGCCTTCCGGGCGCGCCGCCGCCACCAGCGTGGCGCCCAGATCGAGCGCGTAGTCGGCGATGCGCTCGCGCAGGTATTCGGTAGTGAAACTGTCACGCGCTATCGGCTTGCGACGCTGAATCGCCGCCCAGAGCTCGGCATGGGTCAGCGGAAAACCCTGCTCGCCGGGGTTGCCGTACTCGGCTACCGGGTGGCATAGCTGGAAGACGTTTGCCGGCTCGCTTTCACCCGGACGCAAGCAGAGGCCAAAGCCAAAACGTGCTGCCGCCTTTACTTGCGCCACCAAATCGTTTGCGCTGGTTTCGAGTACTGGATCGCGCTCGCTTGCCGGCGCGCCTGCTTCCTGCCTGAAGTGCCTTTCCGCCGCAACCAGCACAATGCGCAGGAAAGCACTACAAACGACGCCCTCCGTCGCATTGGTCGAGTACCATGCCGCCGCACGCGCGCCGCTGAAGTACTTGGGAGCTCGCGTCAGCAGTCGCACAACCGTGGCCTCGCAGGCAAGCGCAAAAACCTTGTCGGGAGTCAGCGGTCGTGGCACGTCCTCAAAAACCGTTGCCTGCGAGAAATCCCGATTCGTGGCAAGGACCGACCAATGCTCGTACAAGTGCCGATGCAGCATGCGTTGCAGCGCAGTGGCGTCTTCCGGCGGCAGCGGAATCCCATCGCCCTCCCCTGGCCCGCCGCTGCGCTCCAGCGGCAGGAACGGGGTCGCTGAATTCGGCCACAACGCCCGCAACACCCGCACCATGAGGTCGTCTGCGTCGGCAAACAGCGCTGGCCGCGGCCTGTCGCCCGCACCCGCGAGCAAGCGGCGGCGAAACTCGGCAATCGCCTCTCCTTTGCCGTTCTCGCCGGTATGGCTGTCAGTGTGCTTGGCGAGAATGCCGTCCTCCTCCTTCAGGAACAGATAGCAGCGCCTGCCAGCCGCCCACGCAGCGTCAAACTCGAGTTCGGTGATCGACTTGCTCTGCCCCGGCGGGACGAAGCCGTAACGCAGGCCAACGATGCCGAGATAGACGTCGCAAGCTTGCACGTCGTCCATGCAGCTCTGCCCGAGCGGACGCGAATCGGCTTCGTAGCTCTCGACGATGGTGCAGCGCCCGCTCAACGCTTCCTTCACCGCCTGGCGTTCGGCTTCGAGATCGGACAGCGTCGATGACAGGTACAGCTTCATACCCTCCCCCTTGTCGCCAGGCTGGCGCTTGTGTCTGAATTTGCTGGGCCGTTGCTGGCTGGAGTATACCCTCGCCAACCGCCGGGCGTACGCGGCGGCGTTGACCAACCAGGCATCAGGCGCAGTACCCGCAGGCGAACGACGGCTGAAGGCCAGCCAGGCGCGCTTGACCCGTCGATGGCTTGAGCGCCGGACGCTTCTTCAACATAATTCGCGCTTGCCCCTGCTGCCGGTGTCAGCAAGGCCGCAACTTCGGCGGCTGGCCGCGTCGCGCGTCGCTGCTGCACCGTGCGTGGGAAGCTGGCAGTCGTGCCCGTGCCGCCGCCGGCGCGCCGTTTGCCCGGGCACTAACTCGATGGCATGTGGTCAAAATGGCCCCCGAACCTGCTGTACCGCACAAAGGCTGGACAGTTTCACAAAGGCTGGACAGTTTTGGTGTAAGGTATCTGCCTGCCTTCGCAAGCGAGGACAGGTGTGGAATATTCCCGCTACTTCAACGTTTCGCCATCAGACAATCAGGCTGGCACCAGGCTCGAGCCGGTCGATCCTTTTCGGTCGGCTCGAGCCCGACAGGCAAACACCACGACATAAGGACCTAAAGATGCGTACCGACATGCTGCAGCAGATTCTCCTCGAACTGAACGGCGCAACCGCCGACATCGAGGCTTCCGCCCTGATCTCCACCGACGGCCTGATGATGGCTTCGGCCTTGCCGCAGGGCATGGACGAGGATCGCGTCGGCGCGATGTCGGCCGCCTCGCTCTCCCTGGGCGACCGCGCGACGCGCGAGCTGGCCCGCGGCACCCTGCAGAGGGTCTTGCTGCAGGGCGATCGCGGGTACGTGATCATGAGCGCCGCGGGCCCGGAAGCAGTTCTCACCGTCCTCGCCAAACCCAACGCCAAACTCGGCCTGATCTTCCTCGACATGAAACGTGCCGCCGAGTCGCTGGCGAAGCTCATCTGATGGTGCACCGGCAATGCACCTGCCCGACATGCAGCATCCACCGCTGGCCGGCAACGCCTGTGAATGCCGGCTGACCTACCATGACGGAACGCGTCGACTGGTCTACTGCGTCGATCAGGAAGAGCCCTTCCCTGACGGACGCCTCATTGTTTCGCGGACAAACCTGGGCGGTTTCATCACGCATGCCAACGAGGCCTTCATCGCGATGAGCGGCTACACGGTCGAAGAACTGATCGGCGCGCCGCATCACATCCTGCGCCACCCGGAAATGCCCAAGGCGGCGTTCGCCGATCTGTGGACGACGATCGCCAGTGGGAAAAAATGGCATGGCTACGTGAAAAATCTGCGCAAGGATGGTTTATTCTATTGGGTTTACGCGACGGTGATTCCAAACGTCCGAGCGGGCGTCGTGGTCAGCTACACGTCCGTTCGCCGGAAACCGTCACGCCGCAAGATCAACGAGATGTCAGATCTCTACACGAAGATGTTGAGCCAGGAGAGGGCCGCACAGTGAAGCTGAACTTCATGGTCGCGCCTGACTTTTCGCCCGATCGATTTGCCGGATGGCACATGGTCAATACGCTGTTGCAGTCGCGCTCCGGGCTGCACCTTCACCTGTTGACGCCAGCCAGCGCGCAGGAGCAAAGCGAGCTGCTGCGGCGCGATGCGGTCGATCTGATCTATGCCAACCCCTTTGATGCCGCACATCTGATTCGCGACCTGGGATTCAGGGCGTTTGCACGACCGATGGGCAAACCGGACGAAATGGTGATCGCCACGGCAGCCGCTTCGCCGCTCAAGCGCCTTGAGGACTTGCGCCCGGGTAGCCGGATTGCGGTGACCGACAACCGCGATGTCAAGCTCATTGGTCTGCGCCTGCTGGAAGCAGCCGATCTGACCGACAAGGACCTGCAATGGGTGCTCGTCGAGACGTTTCAGGCGGGAGCGCGCCTGGCCATCAAGGGCGAGGTCGATGCCGCTTTCTTCCTCGCCGAGATCTACCATACGCTGTCGAGAATTACGCGCAGCCAGCTTAAAGTATTGATTGAAAGTGCCATTTTTGACATCACGCACGTCCTTCTGGCACACCAGCGGGTCCTTTCCGAGGTACCGGCAATCATGGCCGCACTCGCCGGAATCGGGCAGCAGGCTGCCGATCATGAGGTGCTCGATGCATTGGGGATTCCCAAAGGCTTTGCCGTGATGCAGGAGGAAGAAGCAGAATTCATGGTCGACCTGATGGATACCCTGCTTGATTAGAACGTGATCGAGTTTACCGCCGACCTGCCGATGAGTGCTGCGCGCCAGTCGTTCCGTGCCTTGGGAAGAAACGTGCTGCGTGATCCGCAGAATATTTCCCTGCACTCGGCACGGCTGGCGGCAGCCTTGAGCCTGAGCGGAACCGAGCCTGTCCAGGGAGCTTTGGCGGATTTCCTTTTCGGCTGCCAACAGGCGGATATTCGGGTCAAGCAGAATACCTTCAGCAGCGTGCGCAGTCGCCTGCGGCCCGTCGTGCAGCGCTGGTTCGAGCCCTATGTCGAGGCCTCGTCGTTTCCCGGCTGTTGCCCGATGGCGACACGCTGGAGCGTGCTCGTGTGCCCTTCGCTCGATGTGCCGCGCCGCGTCCTGCGCTGCAGCACGGACAACTCCAGGCAGCTTGCCGCCGACGCTCTGGCGGCGTGGCGAAAGGGAGAAGAGAATACCCAGGAAGTCTTCTTCGAACATTGCTGCGTATGCCGCGACACGTTGGCGTTCATGCTGGCCCGACGGGTGATCCTCAAGGAACGTGGCGAGCTCCCACCACGCTGGCGAGCCGTGTGCTTATCGCTGCAACAGGCCGTGCTGACATGATGAAGGTGCTCATCGCAGGATTTTCCCCCCAATCGACGACTGCCATCGAGTTGATCGTTGGCTCGCTGCGATCGGATGTCACATTCGTCAAGCTGCCGCGTGGAACGTCCTTGCCGCTGACCGGCCAGCCGGCTGAAATGCAGCAATGCAGCCTGTGCATCGTTGATCTGCTTGGCCTGGGAATGGCGCTTTGGTCGGCCGCCCGCGAAGCCGACTTGCAGGCCTTTCTGACCGGTCGCCGAGCCATTCTCTTCGTACCCGCCGGGGGCAGCGATGACTGGCTGAACGCCTTGCAGCCGGGCCGGCTGGGACCCTCGCGCATCGTCCTCCAGCACCCCGCGTCAACGGCGTCCTTGCGCGAGGCGGTCGAGACGCTGCGCGAAGACGGCCCGACCGAGTTGATGGCTGAGGCGGAAGCACAGATCGCCGCTGAGGAAACCTACGATCAACCCGATCCGGC
>NZ_JAVMKF010000031.1:4931-41600 GCF_031732815.1 Accumulibacter sp.
CTGAGGCGGAAGCACAGATCGCCGCTGAGGAAACCTACGATCAACCCGATCCGGCACCGACCGACTTGCCGCCGGTTGCGCCGGCGCCGGCATCGCCGGTATCGGCGGTATCGCCGGTGTCGCCGGTGCGCGAGGAAGCGGCGGTCCAGGACGAAGCCAGCGTACCTCCTGGCGGCGATGGCGGCGATGCAGCGCGCTTCACGGCCAATGACGAGGTCAGGGAAGAAACGGCAACGATCACCGACCGCCTGCTGGGTGACGAACAACCGGAGCCCGAACTGCCGCCAGGCGCGGAGGTGCTGCAGCCGAATGCGAGCGAATCGGCGGACGAGCCGATCACCTCGACGGCAGCCGAAGCAGCCGACCGGCGAGCCCCGCGCAGTGCTGAGCGCAGCATCGACGACCTGGACTCGGCGCTCGAAGCAGACGACTACGCGGGTGAAGCGCTGGCCAGCGCGCACACGCGAGCGCATCGCCAGCGTTGGCCGGACGAGTTGACGATACCCAATGATCCGGTCGGGCGAGCCACGCCGAAGACGACCGCGGGCGCTGCCAGTGCCTTCGAGTTCATGGCGATGACGCCCGACGAAAGCGATGGGCGTTACAGTGCGCCGGTGGTTCCACCGCATCCGCTGGTGCGAAGCGACCGGCGAGCCAGCGCATTTTCGATTACCGGCTACTCGCTTGACGAGAACGCGTATTCGGCGCTCCTCGCCGCCTGCCCCGACATTGCGCGCAATCCGTATCTGAATCTGATCTGCAATATTGTGATGCGCAGATCGCCGAGTGAACTGCGCATCACGACACGTACCGGCGCCGTCTTCTTCCCGGCCGAGAACTGGGTCGCTTCGAACATCTCGACTGCCTTTCGCAAGCGGCTGACCCAGCATGAAATGATGTTGCAGATCGTGCAGGTGCACCAGCTTCAGGAGGAGCATGCGCACGACCGCGCGGCACGCCTGTTTGGCCGCCGCGGCGATGGGCCGCGCTCGCTCGACGCGTTCATGTGGTCGCTGGTCTTCACCACTTTCGAACAAAGCCCGCCGGTCTCGGTCGGGGATCTGCATTTCCAGGTCCATCGCTTTCCGAACTTTGCCCGCCTGCACAAGATGCCTGATCTTTTTTCCCAACTGTCGCAGGTGTGCATGCGACAGCCACAGTCGCTCTCCGGCTTGAAGCGGGCGTTCTCGAAGTACGATCCGAACCTCGTCACGCTTTTCGTCGCCTGCACCATCCTGTCCGGCGTTGCGACCGTTCTGCAAACCAGTTCGTCGGCAAGCAGCGAAGCGGCAAGCAGAAGCAAGCGAGACCCGGAGCGCGCGGCTGCGCGTCGGACAGGATTATTCAGATCCTTGCTGGACAAGCTTTTCTAGTTTTTCTCGTTGCAGGACAAGGCTCTGCCTTCGCATGGTTGCACTTTTGTAAACCTTGGTGTCTGCCTGGGAACGCCCACAAATGTCGACTTCACCCGTTCTTTCACCGCCACTTGCATGCGCGGCCATGCCCGGGCCAATACGGCAGCAGAATGTCTGAGACCACCACCTCGCCCAGCACATCCGCCGACCCGCTGGCCGGCGCGCGGGTGGCCTTGACGCCACGTGGCGCGCTTTTTGCGTTCTCGCAAGCGGAACCCGACGCGACGCAGACAAGGCTGCAGACGATCCTCTCGGCCGAAGCGCTGCCGAGCGTCGACGCTTGGCTCCGGCGTTCGCCGGCACATCGGAAGCTGCTCGGCGAAGGTCTGGCAGCCGGCTGGCTGCAGCGCGTCCACCGCAGCCTGCCGGCGCCCGACGTCAAGCTGGACAGCTTCCTGTCGCATATCATCGGCGGTCTTTCCGGCGAACGGAAGGCAGCGCTCGCTGCGACTGGGGGTTTCTGCGTCGGCCAGATCGGCTATGCCGACGATGAAGCGGAAACGCTCTGCGCGGCAGCCGCCGACTTTTCCGAGTTCGCCCGCCGTCAACGCCTGCGCGGCTGGCGCGGTGCGAGCTACATGACGTCCTTCCACGAGGATATCGCGATGCTCATGCCGACAACGTCCTTCGTACCGTTCTGGGTCGACCGCACCGATTACTGCCTCGTTCTGGGCGGCGAGCCCTTGATCAACAACCCGGCGCTGGTCGAGCTGATCTGGGGAATCAAGGCCGCCGGCGCACGCTTTTCCAACAAGTTCACGCAGGAACCGAGCTGATGGGCGAGGCTGACCAGACCGCTCGCGACGGGCGCTGCCGATGCACCGCCGAAGATCGCCGCTGACGCCCGGGCAAGCGGGCTGTCCTGGCGGACGCGAGTAATCCGCCATGCAGCAATACCTCGACCTGATGCGCCAGGTCCTCGAACGGGGAGCGGCCAAAGCCGACCGTACTGGAACCGGCACGCGCTCGCTTTTCGGCTGGCAGATGCGCTTCGATCTCGCTGCCGGGTTTCCGCTGCTTACGACAAAGAAGCTGCACCTGCGCTCGATCATTCACGAGCTGCTCTGGTTTCTCCGCGGGGAAACGAACGTCCGCTCGCTGCAGCAGAACGGCGTTCGCATCTGGGACGAATGGGCCGATCAGGCGGGCGAGCTGGGGCCGGTGTACGGCCATCAGTGGCGCTCCTGGAGCGCCCCTGATGGGCGACAGATCGACCAGATCGCGCGCCTGGTCGACGGTCTGCGGAACAATCCGGATTCGCGCCGCCATCTGGTCTCCGCCTGGAATCCGGCCGATGTAGACCGGATGGCGCTGCCTCCTTGCCATGCGCTGTTTCAGCTCTACGTAGCGCCGGCGCCAACACCGGATGCGCCGCGCCTGCTCTCCTGTCAGCTCTATCAGCGCAGCGCCGACATCTTCCTCGGCGTCCCGTTCAACATCGCTTCCTACGCGCTGCTCACGCTGATGCTGGCACAGGTGTGCGGTTACCAGCCCGGCGAGTTCATTCACACCTTCGGCGACGCGCACCTCTACGACAACCACTGTGCGCAGGCCCGCCTGCAGTTGAGCCGCACACCGCGTCCGCTGCCGACGATGCGGCTGAACCCGGCGGTCGACGACCTCTTCGCTTTCCGTTACGAGGACTTCACGCTTGAAGGCTACGATCCCCACCCGCATATCGCGGCGCCGATCGCCGTCTGAGCACGGCGCTGTCACTCGCCGCGTGGGCCACGCGCGGCCGTCGGCATGCTCTGCCTGATCGCTGCCCTGATGCGAAATCGCGCCATCGGCGGCAACGGCCAACTGCTCTGGCGTTGCGCCGAGGATATGCGCCATTTCCGGCAGACGACGAGCGGCAAGTCGGTGATCATGGGGAGAAAGACCTGGGAGTCGCTCCCGCCGGCTTTTCGTCCGCTGCCGGGCAGGCGCAACATCGTCGTCAGCCGAAACGCCGCCTATCGCGCGGACGGCGCGCTGCTTGCACACTCGCTCGACCAGGCGATCGCTCTTGCGGACTGCAGCACCGATGTCTTCGTCATCGGCGGCGGCGAGTTGTACTGCCAGGCACTGCCGCTGGCCAGCCGCATCTACCTGACGGAGGTCGCTGCCGAGGCGCCGGGCGACACCTTTTTCCCGCAGCTGCCGGCCAACGAGTGGCGTCAGGTGTCGCGCGTTGCCGGCGCAACGTCAGCCGCGGCGGACAAAGGCCAGACACGCCCGGAGGCCGCTTTCGACTTCGTCGTCTATGAACGCGTCCCGGCGCCTACGCCAGGCAGCGCAGAGGCCGCCGGCTGCAGCGCCCGGCTTGTGCCAAGTATCTGATGGCGCGCACGCCGTACGACTATCTGCAGGCGGACGAAGCAGGTGCTGGCAAGTTGCTCGCACACGCAGCCCTGCTGCTCCGGCTGGCTGAAATCTACCGCGCGCTCGTACCGGCCCACCTGGCGCAGGCAAGTCGTCTGGCCAACCTCAAGGCGGGAAGCGTGGTGATCCACGCCGAGAGCGGCGCTGTCGCGGGCAAACTGCGCCAGATGCTGCCCAGCCTGCTCGACAGTTTCGCGCAGTCCGGCGTCCCCTGCAGCAAGATCGAAGTCAAGGTGCGGACGAGCGCAAGCCTGGCCCAGCCGGAACGGCAGCCGGAGCAGAAACCGCTGAGCGCGCAGACCAGAGGGGAGTTGGCACGGCTGCGCGAGACGCTGCCGCCTTGCGCCTTGGGCGCGGCGATCGAGCGGTTGCTCGCGCGCGCAGCTACACGGGAATGACCGCCACCCGTTCGAGGATCAGCAGGGCAAAGACGAGGAGCGCAATGAGCAGCGAGTAGCGGAAGATCAGCCAGGCGAACTGGCCGTAGCGGCGGTCGCCGGTGCAGACGTACAGGACGACGCCGGCAGCAACGGTAATCGCGCTCAGGACACCCAGCAAGCGGAGCAACCACATGCCGTCGGGCAGCGGATCAATGCGCCGGCAAGGCGAGCCAGCGCGAAACAGCGAGCGGTGCCAGTTCCTGGTCCTCGAAGCTGACGTATTCCCACGCCTCGGGATGCGCCAGCAATTCGCGCGCCAGCGCATTGTTCAGCGCGTGTCCGGACTTGTGCGCGATGAAGGAAGCCAGCAAGGGATGGCCGAGCAGGTAGAGGTCACCGATCGCGTCGAGCACCTTGTGCTTGACGAACTCATCGCTGTAACGCAGGCCATCGGCGTTGAGCACGCGGTATTCGTCGAGCACGACCGCGTTGTCCAGCCCGCCGCCCTGCGCCAGGCCGTTCTCGCGCAACCACTCAACCTCCTGCATGAAACCGAAGGTACGCGCTCGGGCAACCTCGCGGACATACGAATGGTCAGCAAAATCAATCGTCACCGACTGCCCGGTGCGATCGATCGCGGGGTGGTTGAAACCGATCGAAAACGACAGACGAAAACCATCGTAGGGTTCGAAGCGCGCCCACTTCTCGCCGGAGGCATCCTTTTCGCTGACTGCCAGCGGCCGCGTAACGCGAATGAACTGCTTGGCGACCGGCTGTTCCTCGATGCCGGCCGACTGGATCAGAAAGACGAAGGGCGACGCCGAACCGTCGAGGATCGGCAGTTCCGGCGCATCCAGGTCAACGAAGACGTTGTCGATGCCCAGCCCAGCCAGCGCCGACATCAGGTGCTCGATCGTCCCCACCTTGACGCCGTTACGTTCCAGCGACGAACACATGCGCGTATCGCCGACGAGCAGGGCCGACGCCGGCAGGTCTACCACCGGGTCGAGATCGATCCGGCGAAAGACGACGCCGGTGTTGGCTGCCGCCGGCCGCAGGCTCATATTGACCTTGACCCCGGAATGCAGACCGACACCCGCCGCGCGAACCATCGACCTGAGCGTGCGTTGCTTTAACATGTGCCTGAAAAAACGCTTGAATCGACGGATTCTAGCACACCCGGCAGGGGTCTGGAAACCGTCGACTCGGCAGAGGAGTTGTTGTCGGGCAGGCTCAGTCCGCCTGCTTGCGGAGAAACGCCGGAATGTCGTAACGGTCTACGCCGCTGTTGGCCAGCGCTTCAACGGTCGCGTTGCGGCCCTTGCGGACAATCGCCGGAACCTGGTCGAGCGTCGAATAGTCGATGTTGTGACCGTGGGCGAAACGTCCATCGGTGCCCGTCGCCTGCGCGATCGTCGAATTGATCACCTCGAAGTTCTGCCGCCTGACCTGCGGCTGGCCGAGACCGGTGGCGACGACGGTCACCCGGATATCCTCGCCCATGCTTTCGTCGTAGACCGCTCCGAAGATGATGTGCGCATCGTCGGCGGCAAAATTGCGCACCGTGTTCATCACTTCGTTGACTTCCTTCATCTTCAAGGAACGCGTTGCCGTGATGTTGACCAGGACGCCTTTCGCCCCCGACAGGTTGACGCCTTCCAGCAAGGGCGAGGCAACGGCACGTTCGGCGGCAATGCGTGCGCGATCGACGCCGGCGGCATTGGCCGATCCCATCATCGCCATTCCCATCTCGCCCATCACCGTACGCACGTCTTCGAAGTCGACGTTGACCAGGCCCGGGAAATTGATGATCTCGGCGATCCCGCCGACCGCATTGCGCAAGACGTTGTCGGCTGCCTTGAATGCTTCGTCCATCGACACGTCGTCGCCGAGGACATCCATCAGGCGGTCGTTGAGAATGACGATCAGCGAGTCGACGTGCTTTTGCAACTCGCCGATTCCGGCTTCCGCCACTTTCAGGCGCTTGCCCTCGAAGCCGAAGGGTTTGGTCACCACGGCGACGGTCAACACGCCAAGTTCGCGCGCCACTTCGGCAACGATCGGTGCCGCGCCGGTGCCCGTGCCGCCGCCCATGCCGGCGGTGATGAAGACCATGTGCGCGCCGCGCAGCGACTCGGCAATCGCCTCGCGCTCCTCGAGCGCAGCGCTGCGCCCGGCTTCCGGTTTGGCACCAGCGCCCAGCCCGGTCTTGCCCAGTTGCAGCTTGCGCAGAGCAATGCTCCGGCCGAGCGCTTGCGAATCGGTATTGGCGGCAATGAAGTCAACGCCATTGACCCCTTCGCGGATCATGTGATCAACTGCATTGCCACCGGCGCCACCGATGCCGATGACCTTGATCACGGTGTCCGGCTCGCCGCCTCTTTCTTCCTTGTCGATGATTTCAAACATTAACGCCTCCTCTGCAAAAAGCGTGATACTGATGGAATGCTACTGATTGCTGGCTGCTTCTTTTTCTGCCCGCCGGCGCCTAGAAGTTCTTTTCGAACCAGGACTTCATGCGCCCAAAAACCTGCTTCACGTCGCGCGTCTCGCGCACCTTGAGGCCACGTTTGCGCTGCGTCTGCGCCTCCAGCAGCAGACCGCAGGCAGTGGCAAAGCGCGGACTCTGCACGACATCGGCGAGCGCTCCCTGGTACTTCGGCACACCCAGGCGAACCGGCATGTGGAAAATCTCTTCGCCGAGTTCGATCATCCCGGGCATCACCGCGGCACCGCCGGTCAGGACGATTCCCGAGGACAGGACATCTTCGAAACCGGAGCGCCGCAGTTCGGCCTGGATCAGTTCGAACAACTCCTCGACACGCGGCTGGATGACATCGGCCAGGGCGCGCCGCGACAGCTTGCGCGAGGGGCGGTCGTCGACACCGGCGACGTCGAGCACATCGTCCGGATCGGCCAGGTGCGCCAACGCACAACCGTGCGACCGCTTGATGTCCTCCGCCTCGCGCGTCGGCGTGCGCAGTGCCATCGCGATATCGTTGGTGATCTGGTCGCCGGCGATCGGGATGACCGAGGTATAGCGGATCGCGCCCTGCGTCCACACCGCCAGATCAGTCGTTCCGCCGCCGATGTCGATCAGACAGATGCCGAGATCCTTTTCGTCCTCGGAGAGCACGGCGCGGCTCGAAGCGAGTGGCTGCAGCACCAGGTCGTTGACCTCCAGACCACAGCGCCGGACGCACTTGACGATGTTCTGCGCCGCGGAAACCGCTCCGGTCACGATATGCACTTTCACTTCCAGACGAAAGCCGCTCATGCCGATCGGCTCGCGAATGCCATCCTGGTCGTCGATGATGAACTCCTGCGTCAGGATGTGGAGGATCTCCTGGTCGGCCGGAATCGGCATCGCGCGCGCCGTCTCGATCACCCGCTCGACGTCCATCGGGGTGACTTCCTTGTCCTTGATCGCGACCATGCCGTTCGAATTGAAGCTGCGGATGTGGCTGCCGGCAATTCCGGTGTAGACATCGCGTACCTTGCAGTCGGCCATCAGTTCGACTTCCTGCAGCACACGCGAAATGGTCGCCACGGTCTCCTCGATGTTGACCACGACGCCCTTCTTCAGGCCTTTCGATTCCTGCGACCCCATGCCGATCACGTTCACCCGGCCTTCCGCAGTGAGTTCGGCAACCAGCGCGACGATCTTCGAGGTACCGATATCGAGTCCGACGATCAGATCCTTGCTATCCCTGCTCATTTCTTTCCTTTGACATCCTGACCGGCACTGGCAGCAAAGCGCAGTGCGAAACCATTCGGATAACGCATATCAACCGCCACCGGCCGCGCCTGCCCGGAGTTGGTGATCGTTGCATAGTAGTCGACGAAACGTTGCAGCCGCACGCGGATCGGCGCCTTGGCCTGTTCGCGTCCCAGTTCGACCAGCAGGCCGTCCTCCAGCTTGAGCAGCCAAGCCAGACGTGGCGAAAGCAGCACTTCGGCCGGCTGCCGCCCGATCGGCTGCAGGATCTCGGCGAACTCGTCGTGCCGGCGCAGAAGTTCCGCCGACGCGCCAAGCGGCCCGCTCAGCCGAGGCAGACTCTGCGCACGCGACAGTTCGGCGGCAAACACCTCGCCGTAGGTATTCACCAGTTGCCCCGGCTGATTGCCCCAGAGCGCTGCGACCTGATGTTCCTCGATCCGCACTTCGACGCGTCCCGGCCACTTGCGCCAGACCTCGGCGCGGCGCACCCACGCCAACTCTTCGAGCGCCAGGCGCAAGGCGTCGACATTGACGGTAAAGAAGTTGCCGCGCATCACATCGGCGAGCGACTGCTCGACTTCGCTGCGCTGAACCTCCTGCAACTCGTGCGCCACGGCGATTTCTTCGAGCGGAAACAGGGTCAGACGCGGCGCCCCCCAGACGATCGCGGCGAACAGCAGCGCCGCTCCGCCGAGAAGGAAGAGCAAGTCGGCGACAGCCTTCAGCAGACCCGGTTTGTGCCACATCATTCATCCGACAGTAGCAAGCGCGAGAACGCGCAGAACCAGTTGCTCGTAGCTCATGCCGGCCGCGCGCGCGGCCATTGGCACCAGTGAATGGTCGGTCATGCCGGGCGAGGTGTTGACTTCGAGAAAGTACGCCGCCTGCCGACCGTCGCCCCCCTTCTCGTCGAGCAGGAAATCGACCCGCCCCCAGCCACGTCCACCAAGCACCCGGAAAGCCTCCAGCGCCTGCCGGCGCAGTTCGCTTTCGCGCTCGGCCGATAGCCCGCACGGACACAGGTAGGCGGTGTCGTCGCGCAGGTACTTGGCGTCGTAATCGTAGAACTCACCCTGCGGTTCGATCTTGATGATCGGCAGCGCCTGATCGCCGACAATGGCCGCAGTATACTCGCCGCCCAGGATCGCCCGCTCGGCAATCACGACCGTGTCATGCCTTGCTGCCTGCGCGTAGGCAGCAGCAAGCTCACCCGACTGCCTGACCTTGCTGATGCCGATCGACGAGCCTTCGTTGGCGGGCTTGACGAAAAGCGGCAAACCCAGTTGCCGCTCGACCTCGGCGTAGTCGCTTGCCTCGTCGAGCAGGACGTAGTCCGGCACGGGCAAGCCGGCCGCGCGCCAGAGCGTCTTCGTACGCCACTTGTCGATGCCGAGCGCCGATGCGAGAACGCCGCTGCCGGTATACGGAATTCCCATCAGCTCGAGTACGCCCTGGATCGTGCCATCTTCGCCGTAACGTCCATGCAGGGCAATGAAGACGCGGTCATAGGCGCTCAAGGCGTCCAGTTTGTCGGTCGCCGGGTCGAAAGCCTGCGCGTCGACCCCCTGACGCTGCAGCGCCGCCAGGACGCGCGCCCCGCTGACCAGCGATACCGGACGCTCGGCCGAGCGTCCGCCGAACAGCACGGCAACCTTTCCAAAGTCGGTGGCGTTCATCGTCTCATCCTAATCGGCAACGAGTTTGCCGGCAACCCCGCCGATCGAACCGGCGCCCATCGTCATCACCACATCGCCAGCGCGCGCGGTGTCCAGAATCGCTTGCGGCAGATCGCCGATCTGGTCGACGAAAACCGGTTCGACCTTGCCTGCGACGCGCAGCGCGCGCGCCAGAGCGCGGCCGTCAGCGGCGACGATGGGCTGCTCGCCAGCCGGATAGACCTCGGTCAGAACGAGCGCGTCGACGCCGCTGAGAACCTGCACGAAATCCTCGAAGCAGTCGCGCGTCCGGGTGTAGCGGTGCGGCTGAAAAGCGAGCAGCAGGCGACGCCCGGGAAAAGCACCGCGCGCCGCCGCCAGCGTGGCTTTCATTTCGGCCGGATGGTGTCCGTAGTCGTCGACCAGCGTGCATCGCCCGCCACCGGGCAAGGCCAGTTCGCCGTAGCGCTGGAAACGCCGGCCGACGCCGCGAAAATCGCGCAGCGCCGTGGCGATCGCGTCGTCGCTCACCCCCAGTTCGCTGGCTACGGCAATCGCCGCCAGGGCGTTCAGCACGTTGTGTCGTCCCGGCAGGTTGAGCGTGATCGGCAAGCGGCTGACCGTCCCATTCACCCGCACGCAGTCGAAGCACATCCGGCCGGCATCGGCGACGACGTTCTCGGCGTAGACGTTGGCCGAGGCGCTCAGGCCATAGCTCACGATCTGTTTCGCCACCTGCGGCATGACCGCCCTGACATTGGCATCGTCGGCGCACAGCACGGCAACGCCGTAGAACGGCAAGCGCTGGAGAAAATCGACGAAGGCCTGTTTCAGGCGGTTGAAGTCGTGCCCGTAGGTCTCCATGTGGTCGGCGTCGATGTTGGTCACCACCGAGATCACCGGGGAGAGAAACAGGAAGGAAGCGTCGGACTCGTCCGCTTCGGCAACGAGAAAATCGCCCGAGCCAAGCCGGGCATTCGCCCCGGCGGCGTTCAGCCGGCCACCGATGACGAAGGTCGGGTCCATCCCGCCCTGGCCGAGGATGGAGGCGACCAGACTGGTCGTCGTCGTCTTGCCGTGCGTCCCGGCGACCGCGATCCCCTGCTTGAGGCGCATCAGCTCGGCCAGCATCTGGGCGCGCGGAACGACCGGCAGATGGCGCCCGCGCGCTGCCAGCACCTCTGGGTTGTCGGCCTGCACGGCGGTGGACACGACCACCGCATCGGCACCGCTGATGTTTTCGGCGGTGTGTCCGACGAAGGTGCGCACGCCGAGTCCGGCCAGCCGCCGGGTGGTCGAGTTCTCGTTCAGATCGGAGCCGCTGACGACAAACCCCAGATTGGCCAGGACTTCGGCAATGCCGCTCATTCCGGCGCCACCGATACCAACGAAATGGATATGCTTGACCTTATGTTTCACTTGGCAAGTTCCTCACAGAGCGCGGCCAGTTCCGCGGTGGCCTCCGGCTTGGCCACCGCGCGCGCGCGGATTGCCATTTCGGTCAGGCGGCTGCGCGAATGGCGACAGCACTGAGCAATCGACTCCGGCGTCAATCGCTCCTGCGGCACGAGCAGCGCACCGCCAGCCTGCACCAGAAACTCGGCATTGGTCGTCTGATGATCGTCCACCGCGTGCGGGTACGGCACGAGAACGCTGGCCACGCCAGTCGCCGCGAGTTCGGCCACGGTCAGCGCGCCCGCACGACAGATGACCAGATCGGCCCAGGCGTAGGCGCCCGCCATGTCGTCGATAAAGGCGGCACAGTGCGCCCGTACACCGGCCGCAGCATAGTTTTCCTCGAGCTGCGCCAGGTGCTTCTCGCCGGCCTGGTGCACTACCGTCGGACGCTCGTCTGCCGACAGCAAGGCCAGGCCCTTGGGAAGCATCTCGTTCAGCGCGATCGCACCCTGGCTGCCGCCGAGGACGAGCAGATGCAAGGGCGGCGAGTGCTCGGCGAGGCGCTCGGCCGGCTCCGGCAGGCCGGTCATCTCGGGCCGCAGCGGATTGCCCACCCAGACGCTGTTGGGCAGTGCGCCAGGAAATCCACAGGCAACCCGCCGGGCAAGCCGGGCGAGGACGCGATTGGCCAGGCCGGCGATCGAGTTCTGTTCGTGGATGAGCAGCGGATAGCCCAACAGCGCGGCCATCAGACCGCCCGGAAAGCTGACGTAGCCGCCCATGCCGAGAACGATATCCGGCCGTACTCGGCGCAGCGCGCAAGCGGCCTGCCAGCAGGCAGCGAACAGGCGGAAAGGAAGCAGCAGCTTGCGCGGCAAGCCCTTGCCACGCAGCGCAGTGAAGCGTACCCAGGCCATCTCGTAGCCGCGCGCCGGTACGAGCTTTGCCTCCATGCTGCCGGGGGCGCCCATCCAGACCACCTTCCAGTCTCGGCTGCGCAACAGGTCGGCCACCGCCAGGCCCGGAAAGACGTGTCCGCCGGTACCGCCGGCCATGACCAGCAGCGTCCGGTTCATGCCGACCTCCGGCACGCCACGCACGCAGCGGGTGTCGTCGACCGACGCACCGGGAGCGTCCTCACAGCTTGGCTCCGCGCATCAGTTGGCGGTTCTCCCAGTCGATCCTGAGCAGAACGGCGAGCGCCACGCAGTTGGCCAGAATCCCCGAACCACCGAAACTCATCAGCGGCAGCGTCAAACCTTTGGTCGGCAGCAAGCCGGTATTTACGCCCATGTTGATGAACGCCTGCACGCCCAGCCAGATACCCACACCCTGCGCGACGAGCGCCGAGTACAGGCGATCGAGCGCGACCGACTGCCGGCCAATCGCAAACGCCCGCTGGATGACCAGGGCGAAGAGGAGGATCACGGTCAACACGCCGACGAAGCCCAGTTCCTCAGCAATGACCGCAAGCAGGAAGTCCGTATGCGCCTCGGGCAGGTAGAACAACTTCTCGATGCTTGCCCCCAGTCCGACGCCGAGGACCTCGCCCCGCCCGAAGGCGATCAGCGCATGCGAGAGCTGATAGCCGCGCCCGAAAGCGTCGGCCCAGGGATCCATGAAGCCGAAAATTCGATCGCGGCGATAGGGCGAGAAGATGATCAAGGCGGCAAATGCCACCCCCAGGACGACGATCAAGCCAACGAAGAGGCGCGCGCGCATGCCACCCAGGAAGAGAATCGACATCGCGATGACGATGATCACCACGAAAGCACCGAAGTCGGGTTCCTTGAGGAGAAGGATGCCGACGGCAACCATCGCGCCGGCCATCGGCAGAAACGCCTTCCTGAGGTCATGCATGTGCGGCATCTTGCGCACCGTGTAGTCGGCCGTGTACAGGACGGCAAACAGCTTCATCAGTTCGGACGGCTGCAGATTGACGATACCCAGCGGCAGCCACCGACGAGCGCCGTTGACCTCGCGCCCGACCCCCGGAATAAGCACCAGCGCGAGCAGCAGGAAACCGGCGACGAAGAGCCAGGGCGCCCACTGCTGCCAGGCGGACAAGGGCACCTGAAACGCCACCGCTGCGGCGACCAGCCCGATGATCAGGAAAACCCCGTGCCGGACAAGAAAATAGGCCGGCTGATTGCCCGTCTGGCGCCCTGCCTCGGCCGTCGCCATCGACGCAGAATAGACCATCACCATGCCGATCAGGAGGAGCAGCAGCGTGCTCCAGAGCAAGGCGAGGTCGATCTCCGAGGGAAGACGACGGGGTCCTTCAAGCGTACGCAACATCAGGCTGCACCCCTTTCCAGCAGATCAACGGCGGCGACGAAGGCGGCCGCGCGGTGCGCGTAGTTGCGGTACATGTCCATGCTCGCGCAGGCCGGCGAAAGCAGGACGGCGTCGCCGCGCTGCGCCTGTGCCGCGCACCAGACGACTGCGTCGCGCATGTCGGCGCACGACTGCAGGGGAACGCCGCAACCGTCGAGGGCGGCGGCGATCAGCGGCGCGTCGCGACCAATCAGGGCAACCGCCCGCGCATGCACGGCGACCGCCTGGCGCAGACCGCTGAAGTCCTGGCCCTTGCCATCGCCGCCCAGGATGATCACCACCGGCCGCCCCAGGCCCTCGATGGCCGCCTGCGTTGCCCCAACATTGGTCCCCTTGGAGTCGTCAAAGTAGGCGACGCCGCCGATTTCCGCCACTTTCTCGACCCGGTGCGGCAAGCCGCCAAAGCTCGCCAGGGCAGGCAAGACCGAGCGCCCGTCGATGCCGACCGCCGCACAAAGCGCCAGGGCAGCCATCGCGTTCGCCGCATTGTGCCGGCCCACCAGACGCAGGTCGGCGAGCCGGACCAGCTTTTCATCACCGCGCACGATCCAGCCGGCGTGCAGGCCGTAGTCCTCGCTGCCCGGCGCCGGGTCGCAGCCGAAAGTGATCACCCGCCGGCCAGCCAGGCGCGCCGCCAGACTGCGCGGGTCGTCGCGATTGAGGACCATCACTCCCGCACCCTGAAAGACGCGCAACTTGCTCGCCGCGTAGTCGTCCAGGCCGGCATAGCGGTCCAGGTGATCCTCGCTGACGTTGAGGAGCGTTGCCGCGTCGGCGTTCAGCGTGTAGGTCGTGTCAAGCTGAAAGCTCGACAGTTCGAGCACCCACAACTCGGGCAGACGCGGCTCGTCGAGCGCCTCGATCAGCGCGTCAAGCACCGCCGGACCGATATTGCCGGCAACCGCCACGCGCCGCCCGGCCGCCCGACATAGGGCGCCGGTCAGGGCGGTGGTCGTCGTCTTGCCGTTGCTGCCGGTGATCGCAATGATCTGTGGCCGCGGCGCCGCGCGCTGCAGATTCCAGGCGAAGAGTTCAATCTCCGACACCAGCGGCACACCGCGCGCCATTGCCTGCTGAATCGCCGGCTCCTGCACGGCAACACCCGGCGAGATCGCGATCAGATCGACATCGGCGAAAGCCGGCGCGGCGAATGGGCCGCAGAACAGGGCAACGCCGGGCAAGTCGCGGCGCAACTGCTGATGGTTCGGCGGCAGCACGCGGCTGTCGGCAACGCGCACATCGGCAGCCTGCCTGACCAGCCAACGGGCCATCGCCAGCCCGCTTTCGCCGAGCCCGATGACCAGAACCCGCTTGCCCCGAAGTTCCATGTCAGCGCAACTTCAAGGTGGACAGACCGAGCAGAACAAGCATGATCGTGATGATCCAGAAGCGGACGACGACCTGCGTCTCCTTCCAGCCGCCGAGCTCGAAATGATGGTGCAGCGGCGCCATGCGGAAGATCCGCCGGCCCCCGCTGTATTTGTAGTAGAGCACCTGCGCCGCGACGGACAGCGTCTCGGCGACGAAAATCCCGCCCATGATCGCCAGGACGATTTCCTGGCGCACGATGATCGCCACCGTGCCGAGCGCCGCGCCGATCGCCAGCGCACCCACATCACCCATGAAAACTTCTGCCGGATACGCGTTGAACCAGAGAAAACCGAGCCCGGCACCCGCCATCGCGCCGAGAAAGATGGCCAGCTCGCCAGCACCGGGGATGTACGGCAGGAAGAGATAGCGCGCGTAGACCGAATGACCGGCAACGTAGGCGAAGATCGCCAGCGCCGCGGCGATCATGACCGCCGGCATGATCGCCAGTCCGTCAAGGCCGTCGGTGAGATTGACCGCGTTGCTGGTTCCGACGATGACCAGATAGCTGAGGACGATGAAGCCGATGACGCCAAGCGGATACGAAACGGTCTTGAAGAACGGCACGATCAGTTCGAGTTGAGCCGGCCCACTCGCCGTCAGGCCGAGGTAGAGGGCAACCAGAAGGCCGATCGTCGATTGCCAGAAATACTTCCAGCGCGCCGGCAACCCGCGTGGGTTGCGGTGCACGACCTTCTGCCAGTCGTCGTACCAGCCGATTCCGCCGAAGCCGATGCTGACCAGAAGAACGACCCAGACGTAGCGGTTGCTCAGGTCGCCCCAGAGCAGAGTGGTGATGCTGATCGCGATGAGGATCAGCGCGCCGCCCATCGTCGGCGTCCCCGACTTGACGAGGTGGGTCTCCGGGCCGTCGAGACGAACTGCCTGGCCGATCTTCTTTGCCGCCAGCCAGCGAATCACCGGTGGCCCGGCAATGAACGAAATGATCAAAGCAGTCATCGCGGCCAGCACGGTGCGCAGCGTGATGTAGCCGAAGACGTTGAAGACGCGGACTTCCTGCGCCAACCACTGAGCGAGAAGAAGGAGCATTACGCCTGCCCTCGCTGAACGTCGTCGCTGATCGCATTCGCCACGCGCTCCATGCGCATGAAACGCGAGCCTTTGACGAGAACGGTGGTGCCCGGAGCAAGCTCGCCGTTAAGCGCTTCGATCAGGAGCTCGAGCTCGGAGAAGTGCGCTCCGCCGTGACCGAAGTTGTGGGCGGCAAGCGTGCTCGCTTCGCCGAGCGCGAACAGGCGATCGATTCCCTGGCTCTTCGCATAGCCGCCAATTTCGTCGTGAAACTGTGCACTCATCTCGCCGATCTCTCCCATGTCGCCGAGGACCAGCACCTTCCTGCCGACGGTCGCCGCCAACACATCGATGGCCGCGCGCACTGAATCGGGGTTGGCGTTGTACGTGTCGTCGATGAGAAGCGCACCGTGCCGCGCCGGACGCTGCTGCAAGCGACCGCGCAGACCGCGGAAGGCCGCCAGACCGCGCTGCACCGCGTCGGGTGAAACGCCGGCTGCCAGACACGCCGCCGCGGCCGCCAGGGCATTGCGCGCGTTGTGCTGGCCAGCCAGCGCAAGCTCGACTTCGAGCACCGGGCCATCCGGCACCTGGACGCTGAGACGAGTCTCCAGGCCATGCAGACGGAAGCGGCCACCAACGTCGGCCGGCCGACTGAAACCGAAGGTGAGCACGCCCAGTCCGCGGCTCTGACGACGCCACAGATCGGCCCACGGATCATCGGCATTGAAGACGGCGATTCCGCTTTCGTCGAGACCCGAGAAGATGCTGCCCTTCTCCGTTGCAATCGCTTCCAGCGTCCCCATGCCGGCCAGGTGAGCGCGCTGGGCATTGGTGATCAGCGCGACGGTCGGACGCGCGATACCGGCCAGATAAGCGATTTCGCCCGGATGATTCATGCCCATTTCGACGATCGCCGCCCGGTGCGCCGAGTTCAGCGTGAGCAGTGTCAGCGGCAGCCCGATGTCATTGTTGTAGTTGCCGCGGGTCGCCAGGACGGCATCCGGATGTGCCGCCTGCAGAATGCTGGCAATCATTTCCTTGGTCGTCGTCTTGCCGTTGCTGCCGGTGACTGCGATCAGCGGCAGCACGAAGCGACTACGCCATTCGGCCGCCAGTGCACCCAGCGACAGGCGCGTATCGGCCACCTCTATCGTCGGCAAGCCGCCCACCTGGCTCGCCACGGCCGCATCGGCGGCGACGATGGCAGCCACTGCGCCACGCGCCTGGGCGGCCGCCAGATAATCGTGGCCGTCGAAATTGTCGCCGCGCAGGGCGACGAAAAGCTCGCCGCTGTTCAGCGTCCGGCTATCCGTCGACACGCCGGTGAAGCTCAGGTTGTCGCCCTGCAGGCGCCCCGCGGTCGCCCGTGCAGCCGCCTGAAGGTCCATCATTTCGCTCATTGAGCCATCTCCCGACGCGCCCCCAGCGCTGCCCACGCCTCTTGCCGATCAGAGAACGGTCGCCGTACGCCGGCCGTTTCCTGATAAGGCTCGTGCCCCTTGCCGGCAAGCAGAACGACATCGGCCGGATGCGCGCTCAGAATCGTCCGGTGAATCGCCTGCCGACGATCGGCGATCACCTCGGCCGACGGCGCGCCGACGCGAATGTCTGCGATGACCGCCTGCTCGTCTTCGCTGCGCGGATTGTCGCTGGTCAGCACGACGCGATCCGCTGCGCGCACGGCAACCTCGCCCATCAGAGGCCGTTTTCCCCGGTCGCGATCACCACCGCAACCAAAGACGACGACCAGACCTGCACCGCGCGCCTGCGCCACCGGACGCAGCGCCTGCAAGGCATTCGCCAGGGCATCCGGGGTATGCGCGTAGTCGACCACGACCAGCGGCTCATTATCGCCACCGAGCTTTTCCATCCGGCCAGCCGGCGCAGCCAAACCGCCTAGGCGCGCGGCAACCTCGCTGGCCGCGAGACCGGCGTCGAACAGGACCGCGGCCACGGCGAGCAGATTGGAGACGTTGAAGCGGCCGAGCAGGCCGCTCTCCACCGTCGCCCGCCCCTGCGGTGCGCAGAGGCGAAAACGCAGGCCATTGACCGTCTCCTCGACGTTCTCGGCCCGGATCGTTCCCGGCCGGCTGTCGGCCATCGCGCACTGCGTGTAGCCGACCACCTTGCTGGCCGTCGTCGACGCAGCTAGTTCACGGCCCAGTGGATCGTCCAGGTTGCAGACGGCGAGGCGCAGGCGCGGCCAGGCGAACAGTCTCGCCTTTTCCTGCGCATAGGTGAGCATCGACGCGTGGTAATCGAGGTGATCGCGTGACAAGTTGGTGAACACCGCGATGTCGATCCGCACCCCGTCGAGGCGCCCTTCGGCGATACCGATCGAACTGGCTTCCAGCGCGCAGGCATCGACCTCCCGCTCGACAAAGCCCGCCAGGCAGCGCATCAAGGTCGTGGCTTCCGGCGTGGTGAAGCCGGTTTCGACGAGTTCACCGGGCAAGCCTGCACCGAGCGTACCGATCACCGCACAGCGGCGCGGATGGGCGGCCGAGATCCAGTTCGTTACACTGGTCTTTCCGTTCGTGCCAGTCACCGCAACCAGCGACAGGCGTTCGCTCGGATGCCCGTAAACGGCATGCGCCAGCGGTCCGCAAAGCTGGCGCACCTGGCTTACCGGAAAGTTCGCCAGCGTCCACTCGGGTTGCCAGGCGAAAGCCGGACTGGCGCCCGCCTCCGCCTCCCAGACGACGGCACACGCGCCGCGCACGATGGCATCTGGAATGTGGCGGCGTCCGTCGGCGGTCGCGCCGGGATAGGCGAGAAAGAGGTCTCCCGGCCTGACTTGACGGCTGTCGTCGGCGACCCCCGTCGGCAGGACGCCGGCCTCGGCCAAGCGGGCGAGCAGCGTTGTGGCAAGCGTCGCGGGTGGCAGCGCAGTACTCTGGCGGCTCACAATTTGGCCTTCACCGTCGGCGACTTCGGACTCTGGGCAACGACCAGCGGCAGATCCGGGGCCACCCCGAGGGTGCGCAAGGAATTGCTCATCACCGACGCAAAAACCGGTGCGGCAACGTCGCCCCCGTAGTGTTTTCCACTCGACGGTTCGTCGATCATCACCGCGACGATCAAGCGCGGATCGGAAACCGGCGCAAAACCGACGAAGGACGAGACGTACTTGCGCGCGTAGCGACCGCCTTCGAGCTTGTGCGCGGTGCCCGTCTTGCCGGCGACGCGATAGCCTGGAATCTGCGCTTTCGGCGCGGTTCCTCCGGTCTGCACGGCCATTTCCAGCATGGCGCGCACGTCGCGCGCTGTTTGTCGGCTGAACACCGTAGCCCCCTGCGCGGCCGCGCCGTCGATCCGGGTCAGCGACAAGGGAACGAGATCGCCATCGCGCGCGAAGACCGAATAGGCTCGCGCCAACTGAATCAGCGACACCGAAATGCCGTGACCATAGGACATCGTCGCCTGCTCGATCGGGCGCCAGCTCTTCCACGGACGAACCCGCCCGCTGACTTCGCCGGGAAAACCGAGGCGCGGAATCTGCCCGAAGCCGACATCGTCGAACATCTGCCACATCTTCTGCGCCGGCATCGTCGCGGCGATCTTGGCCGCCCCGACGTTGGACGATTTCTGAATGACCTGGGCAACCGTCAGCGCGCCATGCGGATGCGCGTCGGCAATCGTCGCGCTGCCAATCGTCAACCGCCCGGGCGCACAGTTGATGATCGTATCGAAGCGGACCTTGCCGGCGTCGAGCGCCAGCGCGATCGTAAACGGTTTGAGCGTCGAGCCGGGTTCGAAGGTGTCGGTCACCGCGCGATTGCGCAACTGGCTGCCGGAGAGCTTCTCGCGGTTGTTCGGGTTGTAGGTCGGCCAGTTGGCGAGCGCCAGAATCTCGCCGGTGCGCGCGTCGAGCACGACGATACCGCCAGCCTTGGCGTTGTTCTCGGCAATCGCCTGCTTCAGGTGACTGTAAGCGACGTACTGGATCTTGGAGTCGAGCGCCAGCCGGATGTCCTTGCCGTCGCGCGGCGGCTTGATCGACCCGACATCCTCGACGATCTGCCCGCGCCTGTCCTTGATCACGCTGCGACTGCCCGGCTGGCCCAGCAACTGACCATGAAAAGCCAGCTCGACGCCTTCCAGGCCCTTGTCGTCGACCCCGGTGAAGCCAACCATGTGCGCCGTCATGTCGCCGGTCGGGTAGAAGCGGCGGTATTCCTTGTCCTGACCGATCCCGGGCAGCTTCAGCGCGGCCACCTGGTCGGCAACCATCGGCGGGATCTGCCGCCGCAGGAAGACGAAGGCCTTGTCGGTGTCGAGTTTGCGCGCCAGTTGTGCAGGATCCGTCTCGAGCAGCGCGGCCAGTTGCCGAGTCTGCTCGGGGGTCAGCGTGGCGTCTGACGGCATCGCCCAGATCGACTTCATCGGCGTCGAGATGGCGAGAACGTCGCCATGCCGGTCAGCGATGCGACCGCGCGAGGCGCTGATTTCGATGTCGCGCCGATAGCGCGACTCGCCCTTCTCCTGCAGAAAGTCGTTGTTCAGCACCTGCAGGTAGAAGGCACGTCCGATCAGCACGGCAAACGAACTCAGGATCAGCACGGCGATCAGACGCGAGCGCCAGGCAGGAAGACGCAACTGCAGAAGCGGGCTTTCGGTAAAGCGGTGCGCCACCGTTCCTCTGAAACCTTTCATCGGGCACTCCCTCCGCTCGGCGTCGCGGTGAGCACATGCGCCGCTTCCGGCGTGCGCATCTTCAACTTCTCACGCGCAACCTTTTCGATTCGCGTCGCCGTCGCCCAGGTCGACAGTTCGATCTGGAAGTCCCTGAACTCCCCCTCGAGCTTGCGCTCGCGCTCCTGCTCGGCCTCGAGAAGCTGGAAGAGCTTGCGCGCCTTGTGTTGCGAGGTCACCACACCGAGACTGCAAAGCACGGCTGCCAGCACGAGGAGAATATTCAGCCGCAGCATCTCAAGCCACCTTGCGCGCCAGCCTCTCGGCTACCCGCATCACCGCACTGCGCGCGCGCGGATTTGCCGTCAGTTCATCGGCGCTCGGACGTACCGCCTTGCCGACCAGACGCAGCCGCGCTGCCGGCAGCTGATCAGCGCGCAGGGGCAGCTTCCTCGACTGCACGTCGGGCAGCGCCTCAGCACGCATGAAGCGCTTGACGATCCGATCTTCGAGCGAGTGGAAGCTGATGACGACCAGCCGCCCACCGTCCTTGAGAACACTCATGGCTTGGGGAAGCGCTAGCGCGAGCTGTTCGAGCTCTTGATTGATATGAATCCGTACAGCCTGAAAGGTACGCGTCGCCGCGTCCTGCCCAGGCTCGCGGGTCCACACGGTCGCGCGTACGAGGGCGGCGAGTTGACCCGTGGTGGCCAGCGGCCGCTCTCGCCGAGCAGCCACAATCTTCTTTGCAATCTGGAAAGCAAACCGTTCTTCACCATAGTTCCTAATGACCTCCGTGATCTCCCTGACGTCGGCCCGCGCCAGCCACTGCGCCGCCGTCTCACCGCGCGTCGTATCCATCCGCATGTCGAGCGGCGCATCATGGCGGAAGCTGAAGCCACGCTCCGCCGTGTCGATCTGCGGTGACGACACGCCAACGTCGAGGAGCACGCCGTCAATCGCTGGCTCGACCTCGATCCCTGCAATTCCCAGCACGGCGCGCAAGTCTCCGAAGCGCGCGTGCAGCACGGTCAAACGATCGTCGGTGAGCGCGCGCCCGGCAGCTACCGCGCGCGGATCCTGATCGAACGCCAAGACCCGCCCCGTCGGCGCCAGCCGCTGGAGGATCGCCCGAGTGTGGCCACCCGCCCCGAAGGTGCCGTCCACGTACGTCCCCGTCGGCCGGATGGCAAGCGCGTCCACTGCCTCGTGCAGCAACACCGCCCGATGCTCCGCCGGAGAACTCAGAGAGCCAGATCCTCGAGGCCCGGCGGCAGCGACAGATCTTCCAGCGCAAGAACCGTTTCCTGTTGCCGTTGCCAGCCCGCATCCGACCAAATCTCGAAGTGACTTCCCTGCCCGACCAGCCAGACCAACCTTTCCAGTTGCGCGAAATGGCGCAGTTCCGGCGCGATCAGCAGACGCCCGGTCGCATCCATCTCTTCCTCGCGCGCGTTCCCGACCAACAAGCGCTTGATCGCCGCCGACTGCACATTGAAGCTCGAGGCGGCCAGAACCTTGTCGCGAATCGGCTCCCAGGCCGGCTCGGGATAGAGCAGCAGGCAGCGATGCGGATGAGCAGTGACGATCAGCCGGCCGTTGGCAGCCGCAGCCAGGGCTTCCCGATGGCGCGCGGGAATGGCGATCCTGCCCTTGGCATCCAGACTTAACGAAGCCGCACCCTGAAACATCGAACCTGCTCTTCCTTGCCTTCTTGACGGGGAGGGTAAAACCCCCACTTTTTACCACTTATCTCCACTTTACGGCAAAGATTCCCCCAGTGCAAGAGGTAAGGGAGTCATTATCTCAATGGCGACAATGACTTATAGGCTGTTTTTGGACGCGGTGAGAAAGCCATAAAACCTATAAAACAGAAACAAGATTGGTCTAGTTAAAGTGTTTTATGAATATTGCCAGATAAGCGCATGTCTACGGCTGGCTATCCGGACCCGTTGCGGGCTCTGGGCGCGCCTTCAGCGCAGTTGCAGGGGGAGTGCGACTAGCTTGCGGCGAGGGCCAGGCGCCGCCGCGTGCAGAGAATCGAGGGGGGAAGCCGGTCGATAAGCCGGGTTCTGTCGTGGACAGCCATTCGTCTAGGCGTACCGTTACCGGCACGCTCAAGCAGCCTACCCGGAAGCAGCGCGAGCCACGCCCATGCTTCCCTATTTGGCCTTGCTCCAGATGGGGTTTGCCGTACCGTCCGTGTTACCACGGCCGCGGTGAGCTCTTACCTCGCCATTTCACCCTTACCCGCCCCGTCGGCGATGCGAACGGAGGCGTCGGCGGTTTGTTTTCTGTTGCACTTTCCGTCACCTCACGGTGCCCGGCCGTTAGCCGGCATCCTGCTCTGCGGAGCCCGGACTTTCCTCTCGGCGCCAGGTTTTCACCTCTTGCCCAGCGGCTGCCTGACCGACTTCCCAGGCCGATTATACCGCCGTGCTGCCGATGGCGGCCGATTTCCGACCGGCCACGCGGGTTGGCGCGATCAGCGCTGCGGATTGGCTGACGCCCCTTTGTCAGCAGCATCACGCACCGGCGCAGCGACGAAGACCAGGTTGCCTGCGCTCATTTGAAAGGTCCCCTGCAAAGGGCCCAGGCCGTCGTCAGGCTCTTTTTCCAGTCTGGCAAATTCCTCACAAGTGCGCGTCTCGACCGCGAACATGCGCTTTCCCTGCTTGAGGATCCACGCGCTGTTACCCGGAGCGTAAACTTCGAGCTTGCTCTCGGCAGGGCCGCTGCCCAGCTCGTGCCGACGCATGCAATCGGGCATACGGGCGGCGACCAGCGAATAGCGGGCGGTCTTCTCCCAGAAATTCTGCACCCTGATCAGGGTCAACGAGTGCTGGTTCGCGCCAATTTCGAAGGCTGCACGCTGGTCCGAACAGGCGACCACGAGTGGCAGGCAGAGCGCCGGCAGCAGTTTCTTCGCGAACATTACGGGGCCTCCCCAAGCAGCGCGGGACTATCGCCGGCAGCCATACTCATCAGCACATGCGCCAAGGCAGCACCTGTCCCGCGCGCAAAGGAACGAGACGATCGCCATTGGCGTAGACGAATTCCTCCGGCACCGCCAGTGGCGCCCGCTGCAGCGTGACGCTGCCGGCGTTGCGCGGCAGACCGTAGAAGTCGGCACCATTGAAGCTGGCGAAAGCTTCCAGGCGATCCAGCGCACCCACCGAATCAAACGCCTCGGCGTAGAGTTCGAGGGCGGCATGGGCCGTATAGCACCCGGCGCAACCGCAGGCCGTCTCCTTGCTCGTCCGCGCGTGCGGTGCCGAGTCCGTGCCGAGAAAAAACTTGCCGCCGCCGGAAACCGCCGCCGCCAACAGCGCCTGACGGTGCACCTCACGCTTGAGGATGGGCAGACAGTAGTAGTGCGGCTGAATTCCGCCGGCGAAGATCGCGTTACGGTTGTAGAGCAGATGATGTGCCGTGATCGTCGCAGCCAGGTTGGCCCCGGCGGCAAGAACGAATTCGACTGCTGTGCGCGTCGTGATGTGTTCAAGCACCACCTTGAGGCCGGGGTAGCGCAGCATCAGGGGCTGCAGGATTCGTTCGATGAAGGCGGCTTCGCGGTCGAAGACATCGACCGCAGGATCGGTGACTTCACCGTGCACGAGCAGCGGCAGACCGCGTTTCTCCATTTCGCCCAAGGCGCGGGCACAACGACCAACATCGGTGACGCCGGAATCCGAGTTCGTCGTCGCTCCCGCAGGGTACAACTTGATGCCGTGAACCAGGCCGCTTGCTGCCGCCCGCGCGATCTCCTCCGGCGTCGTGTTGTCGGTCAGGTACAAAGTCATCAAGGGCGCAAACTGCATGCCGCCAGGCAAGGCTGCAATGATCCGCTGCCGATAGGCGCGCGCATCGTCAAGGGTAATGACTGGCGGACGCAGGTTGGGCATGACGAGTGCACGAGCAAACTGGCGCGCGCTGTGCGCCAGGACGGTGGCCAGGGCTGCGCCGTCACGCAGGTGAAGGTGCCAGTCGTCGGGACGCGTGATGGTGATCTGCATGCCTGCTCCAAGCCGGGTATACCCGTCAATTCTAGCAGCCGGCCGCCGCCGGAGATAGGCGGCAAGCAGATCAGCCGAGGTCAGCGCACCGGTGCAAGCCGGCGATCAGTCGCCGCTCTGCATGCGCAAGGCTGCACTATAAAGTGCCTTCCGGCTGGCGCCGGTAATTGCCTGCGCCAGCCGGCTTGCCTGACTGACCGGCAGGCCTTCGGCGAGCAGCAGGGAGAGCACGCGCTCGCCTTCGCCGTCCGCCGCCGCGGGTGGCGCTCCTGCCACAATGAGCACGAACTCTCCTCGCTGGCGGTCGGTATCGGCGAGCAGCCACTGCTCCAGGTCCGCCAGCACGCAGTCATGGAATTCCTCGTACAGCTTGGTCAGTTCGCGCGCCAGGACCACTCGCCGCCGTTCACCAAAGGCAGCACGCAACGCGACGGCGGTGTCCACGATCCTGTGCGGAGCCTCGTAGAAGATCAGCGCATACGGCACGTCGGCGAGTTCGGCGAGCGCCTGCGCACGCGGCCCCGCCTTGCTCGGCAGGAAGCCGCAGAAGAGAAAGTGGCTGGTCTCGATCCCGGCCGCCGACAAGGCGACGACCGCCGCGCATGGTCCCGGCAAAGGCACGATGCGAAACCCCGCCGCGCGCACGCGCGCGACCAGCGCCGCGCCGGGGTCGGAAACCGCAGGCGTTCCGGCGTCGACCACCAGGGCGACCGACTCGCCCGCCGCCAGACGAGCCAGGACCTGCTGCGCAGCCGCTTCCTCATTGTGCTGATGGCACGGCAGCAAACGGGCATTGCTGCCGAAATGCCTGAGCAGCGGCGCGCTGTGCCGGGTATCCTCGGCGGCCACCCAGGCGACCTGGCGCAAGATGTCCATGGCGCGCAAGCTCAAGTCACCGAGATGGCCGAGCGGCGTCGGAACTACATATAATGCGGCGAATTCTTGTGACATGGAGTTCGGAAGATTGGCGATGGGCAAGATTAGCACGCCGCGCCCGGGCGGATACGCCAAGACCGCAGGCGGCGTCGCCGAAGAACTCGCTGCCGCCTTCCTCGAACGCCACGGCCTGGTCATCGTCCTGCGCAACTATCGCTGTCGCGGCGGAGAAGTGGACCTGATCTGTCGTGACCGACGGGCGATCGTCTTCGTCGAGGTGCGCTTGCGCAGCAATCCGGACTTCGGCGGTGCCGCCGCCAGCATCACGCGCAACAAGCAGGCGCGTATCATCCTGGCTGCCGAACACTACCTGACAACGCTGGCCAGGACGAACGTCGATTGCCGCTTCGACTGCCTGCTGCTCGACAACTTGTCGCCAGATTCGATCGAGTGGATACGCGATGCGTTTTCTCTGCCTTAGCGCCGCACTCGCGCTGGTCGGCAGCAGCCCGGCCGACGCCGGCGAAACGATCAAGATTCTCGTCCAGAGTTCACCGCTGGCCGGCAGCCAGTACTACGCTGTCTCGGAAGTGTGGCCGCAGATCCGGCTCGGCGACCGACTCAGCCTGATTCGCGAGCCGACCAACCGGCACGACCGTCAGGCGGTACGCGTCGAATGGCACGGCCGGCAACTGGGCTATGTCCCGCGCGCCGAGAACCGCGCGGTCGCCCGGGCGCTGGACGATGGCGAGCGACTCGAAGCGCGCGTTTCGCGTCTGCGCGACGACCCCGATCCCTGGCGGCGCATCGAGTTCGAAGTGTTCCTGATCCTCTAGTGTTAGAATTTCGGCACTTCATACTTTGCTCGAAAAACTTGCCTCATGGATCTGATTGGCCGTATCGGTGAAAGCTTCAAGGAGAGCGTACAAACCAAGATCGAGGCCGGCGAACTCCTGGCTGCGCCAATTGCCCGGGCGGTCGAGATGATGGTCAGCAGCCTGCTCGGTAACGGCAAGATCCTGATCTGCGGCAATGGCGGCTCGGCCGCCGATGCCCAGCACATGGCGGCCGAGCTTGTCGGGCGCTTTGAAGCCGAGCGTCACGAGCTGGCGGCGATCGCACTGACCACCGACACGTCGATCCTCTCGGCGGTCGCCAACGACTACGGCTTCAAGATGATCTTCGCCAAGCAGGTCCGTGCGCTGGGCCAGCCTGGCGATATCCTGGTCGCCATCTCGACCTCGGGCAACTCGCCGAATGTGATCGAAGCGATCAGCGCAGCGCACGAGAGCCAGATGCAGGTCGTCGCGCTGACCGGCAAAGGCGGTGGAGCGATGGGCGAGATGCTGCACGCAAGCGACGTCCACATCTGCGTTCCGGCCAGCCGCACGGCGCGCATACAAGAAACACACCTGCTCACCATCCATTGTTTTTGCGATGGTATTGATTGTCTGCTGATGGGAGTTGAAGAATGAGAAGAATCCTTACGGCGACCAGCCTGCTGCTCGGTATCTGCCTGCTCCCGACCCTCCAGGGTTGCGTCCCCATCGTCACCGCCGGGGCAACGACCGGCGCCCTGGCGACGCTCGATCGGCGGACACTGGGCACGCAAACCGAGGACGAAGCGATCGAGTGGAAGGCACGCGCGCGGACCAATGAACGATTTGCCGAAACGACGCAGCTCAGCTTCACCAGCTACAACCGGCGGGTTCTCATTACCGGCGAAGCCCCCTCTGAAACGGTGAAGGCGGAGATCGAACGCATCGTCAGCGGCGTCGCTCAGGTCCAGGCGGTCTTCAACGAGATCAGCATCGCTCCCTTGAGTTCGTTTTCCAACCGGAGCAACGACTCGTATATCACGACCCGCGTCAAGGCACGCTTCGTCGACGCGCGCAAGTTCAATCCGATCCACGTCAAGGTGGTCACCGAAGCCGGAATCGTTTACCTGCTCGGCCTGGTCACCCAGGCGGAAGCCGATGCGGCAGTGCAGATTGCCCGAACGACCAAGGATGTCAGAAAGGTTGTCACCTTGTTCGAGACCATCTCGGCCGCCAAAGCCAAGGAACTCACCCCGCAGACCGGCGACACCGCCAAGCCGAGGAACGCCCCGGTTGCCCGTGCGTGACGGCGCGCGACGGCGAGCAGCCGATGCTGCAGCCGACCTGCACCTGCCGGCCGCAAAGCCTCACTGGCGATGAGTGCACGCGGAGTCATTGCCGCCTCTGAACCGCACACGGCGCTGGCCGGCGCGCGCATTCTGCGCCGCGGCGGCAACGCGGTCGACGCGATCGTTGCCGCCAAACTCGCGGCAACGGTCACCGAACTGCCCCTGACTTCACTCGCCGGCGGCGGCGCGTGCATCTGGGGCAGCGCGGCAAAGGGCTATGAGATCGTAGACTTCTTCGCGACAACTCCCGGCCGCGGGCTGCAGGCTTTGCCGACGCTCGACTTCCTGCCGATTACGGTCGACTTCGGCCAGGCCGTGCAGGTCTTTCACATCGGCAAAGCGGCCGCTGCGATACCTGGCGAACTGGTCGGCCTGTTGCACCTGCATCAGCGAGGCGGCCGCCTGCCGCTGCGCGAAATCGTAGCGCCAGCGGTGAATTGGGCGCGGACTGGTTTTCTCGTCAGTCCGCAGATTGCCATGATGGCCGGTCTCATCGCGCCCATCCTCCGGCACTCGCCGACTGTCGCCGCACTCTTCTGTCCGCTCGGGCACGTCGCCCGGGCCGGCGAGCGGCTGGCCAACCCGCGTCTCGGCGAATTCCTGCAGGCGCTAGCCGAGGGAAACGCTGAGGAACAGCTCGCTCGCTACTGGACATCGCTGGTCGAGCATTTCTCTCCGGCGCAGGGCGGACTGATCACCCTGCACGATGTAGCGAGCTATGCACCGGTCGTGCGCCAACCCTTGTCGATTCCCTTCGGGCGCTACACGGTGCTGACCAATCCGCCGCCCTCGGCTGGCGGCGGCCTGGTCGGCGCCGGACTTCGTCTGGCCGAAGATCTTGCGCTCGGCCAGGAGGAATTCCTTTCCGCTCAGCACCAGTCAGCCGTAGCGACTGTTCTCGCCGGCGTCTCGGCGATCCGCCAGGCGGGCTACGACCAACGGCTGCACAGTGACCCCGAATCGATTCGCAAGCTGGTCTCTGGAACGATTGGCTCAGCGTACTGGAACGTTGGACAGAGCGCAGGCGGTAACGAGAATCGCCTCGGCGCCACGACGCATATCTCGGTCATCGACGCCGAAGGCATGGCGGCCGCCCTGACCACCAGCAACGGCGAAGGCTGTGGACACGCCTTGCCCGAACTCGGTATACACGTCAACAACTTCCTCGGCGAAGAAGACATCAATCCCGCCGGTTTTCATCGCTCGCCGCCGGGAAGCTGGATGAGCACGATGATGTCGCCGACGATCGTCGTCATCGATCAGGTGCCGTGTTTTGCCCTCGGCAGCGGCGGGTCAAACCGGATACGAAGTGCCATCCTGCAGGCCTTGCTCAACCTCCTGGCGTACCACCGACCGCTCGACGAGGCGGTCAACGCACCGCGCATGCACCTGGAAGGCGACAAACTGTGGTTCGAGGAGGCCGGCCTGCCAACTGCGGCGGCAAACGCGCTTGATCAGCGCTGGCCGGCGGCAACCCGGTTCGCCGCGCCCAGCATGTTCTTTGGCGGAGTCAACTGCGCTGCCCGACTCGACGGCCGTTTATCGGGAGCGGGCGATCGCCGCCGTGGCGGGGTTGTCGTGGTAGCCGAGGACTGACCGATCCAGCAACAAGCAAGGGCAACGGCTTGCCGCAGGCCGTCGCCGGACAACGATCAGACGAGCACCTCGAGGCACACCGGATGCCCCAGAAAGGCTTGCGGGCTGGCGGTAAAACCGTAGGCACCGGATTGAAAGACGACCACCAGGTCGCCTGGCTCAGCCTCGGCCAGCGGCATCCGATCCGCCAGCAGATCGAGCGGCGTGCACAGCGGACCAACGACCGACGCCGTATACATTTCGGTAGACGCCATCCGGGTGCCGACGGCGACCGGATAGTTCTTGCGGATGACCTGACCGAAGTTGCCGGACGCCGACAGATGCTGGTGCAGCCCACCATCGCAAACGAGAAACGTCTGCCCGCGCGAGACCTTGCGGTCCACCACGCGGGCCACGTAAACGCCGGCTTCGCCGACCAGATAGCGACCCAGTTCGATGACCAGTTCGGCCTCTGGCAGTTCGCGCGCGGCGCGCTCGGCCAGCCCGGCGAGTGCAGCGCCGATCGGTGCCAGATCGAGCGCCTGCTCACCCGGAAAGTAGGGAATTCCAAACCCGCCCCCGAGGTTAACGAAGCGTACCGGCAAGGGTGCCGCGTTGGCCAGCCGCAGGACAAGCTCGAAGCTCTTCGTCTGGGCCTCGACGATCGCTTCCGCTTTCAGGTTCTGCGAGCCGGCAAAAAGGTGAAATCCCTCGAAGAGCAAGCCTCGACGGCCAATCTCAGCAAGCAGCTCAGGCACCAGTTCGGCGTCGACGCCAAATTGCTTGGGGCCTCCACCCATACGCATGCCGGAACTCTTCAGTTCGAAATCGGGATTGACGCGCACGGCGCAGCGCGCCGGACAAGCGCTGCGCGAACTGATTTCGGCCAGTTCAACAACCTCGCGCAACGATTCCAGGTTGATCAGAACGCCGGCCGCAACCGCCTGCTGCAACTCGCCGCGGCTTTTCCCCGGCCCGGCAAAGCTGATCGTTTGCGGATCGGTGCCAACGTCGAGCGCAATCTTCAGTTCACCGCCCGAGGCGACGTCGATGCCGTCGACCAGCCCGGCCATGTGCGCGACGAGGGCGGGCATCGGATTGGCTTTCATCGCGTAGTGCACTTTGACGGCTGCGGGCAGCGCCGCGCGCAACTGGCCAACGCGCTGCGTCAACTGAGCACGATCGTAGGCGTAGAACGGCGTCCGTCCAACGCGATCGGCAAGCCGGCGCAAGCCGACTCCGCCGACGACAAGTTCACCGTCGCGTACGGGAAACGGATTCACCAGAAGATGCGTCGCACACAGCCGCTCGACCTGGTTCACTGTCCGCTCCCTTCGCGTTCGCCGTCCACCGCCAAGGCGCTCTCGTCAGGAAAGGCACCAGCGCGAAAAGCTTCCAACAGACCTTTGCGGTCGATCTTGCCATTCGGGTTGCGCGGCAAGGGTGCGGGCCGCACACGGATACCGGCCGGCACCATGTACGCCGGCATTCTTGTCCGGCACTCGGCAAGCAGCGCCGCGCGGTCGATGACCTCGCCCGCCGCCGCGCTGACGATCAGCATGATCGCCTGACCGAGCGTCGGATGGTCTACGCCGAAAGCGACGCACTCGCCGACCATGCCGGTCGCGTACACGACCTCCTCGACCTCGGTCGGACTGACGCGATAGCCCGAGGTCTTGATCATTTCGTCGCGCCGACCGACGAAATAGAGAAAGCCTTCCTCGTCCATGCGCACTGTATCGCCCGAGAAGACAGCGATCTCCGGCTGGACCAGCCCAGCCGCGCGGCCAGCCACGTTGGCCGGCAAGGGCTTGTAGCGTTCGTCAGTCTTCGCCCGGTCGTTCCAATAGCCCATGCCGACGAGCGCGCCGCGATGGACGAGTTCGCCGGGTTCGTTGGCGACGCACGGCGAACCGTCCTCGCGCAGGACGAGGACTTCACTATTCGGAATCGCCTTGCCGATCGAATCGGGACGGCGGTCCACCTCCTCGGGCGGCAGGTAGGTCGACCGAAAGGCTTCGGTCAGGCCATACATCAGGTAGGGCTTGCTGTGCGGCAGGCGCGCACGCAAAGCGAGCAAGGTTTCGCGCGGCATCCGCCCGCCGGTATTGGCGAAGTAGCGCAGATGCTCGCCGATCGCCGCCGGCCAGTCGAGTCGGGCAAGCTGGATGTAGAGCGGTGGAACGGCGGTCAAGCCGGTCACCCGTTCGCCTGCCAGCGCCTTGAGCACATCCTGCGGCAACAGATAATTGAGCAAGGCCACGCGCGCGCCAACATGAAACGCCGTCGTCAACTGACTGAAACCCGCGTCGAACGACAAGGGCAAGGCAGCCAGCAGCGTGTCGTCGGCGCTGTTCTCCAGATACGACGCGACGCTCTTTGCTCCGGCAACCATGTTGCGATGCGAGAGGACAACACCTTTCGGCTTACCGGTGCTGCCCGAGGTATACAGAATGGCGACCATGTCAGTATCGATCACCCGGTGCCCGCGCTGGCGCGCCGCCTGCAGGAGTTGCTCCCAGTCTACGCATGCGCCTGGCACAGGCGCGCGCCGGGTGGCGGAAGGAACCAGAACGGTGTGTCGCAAGTCGGGGCATTCAGCGAGCGTAGCGGTGAGCAGGGCAAGTCTCTCGCTCGAGGTGACCAGCACCCGCGCGTTGCAATCACGCAGGATGTGCCCGACCTGCTCAGCCTTGAGCAGCGGATTCACCGGTACGAAGACACAGCCAGCCGCCGCCGCCGCGAACATGGCAGTGACCGTTTCAAGTCGTTTCTCAAGATAGATGGCGATGCGCTCGCCGCGCTGCAAACCGAGGCCGACGAGACCGTTGACTGTCGACTCCAGCGACTGCGCCAGTTGGCCATAGCTCATCGACTGCTGGCCGCAGGTGACGGCAACGCTTTCCGGCGAACGAGCGGCACTTTGCCAGATCAGTTCGTCGAGCAGATGGGTGTCTTTCATGTTCTCCTTCCACCCGTGGCGCGCCGCTTGCGACCGGCGCGGAGCACGGCAAAACGGTGTCGGAATGTCGCGCCGCGACGGCGCTCACCGGCGATCGGATCAGGCCAAGGCGTGCGGCCGATTGCCCAAACCAGCCACCTGGCGCAAGGCTCGACGCCTACCAGGAACGGATCCTGCCGGTATCGAGATGAACGAACTGCTCGCGGGCGTAGAAGCCGACACCACCGCCCTGCAGCGAGATGGCCGCATCGCGCAAATCCTCCAGCGCCACCCCGGGCAAGCGAACGTCGATCGCCTTTCCCTCCATGTGCAGGCTCTGCCTGGCAACACCGCCACCGCCGGCAAGGCGCAGGCTGTTGTTGGTCGTCGGACAACGGTAGCCGGAAATCACCTGGAAGGGCTCACGACAGCCAAGCTCCTGGCTCGTCCGGAAAAGGAGGTCAAACAACTGTGGGTCGATCGCTCCGACCTCGCCGGTGTAATGGTCGCGCAGAAAGTTGTTCAGCGCGGTGAGCGCTGACGGCAGATACCGATTGCCGACGGCAAAGGCCAGCGAAATCGTTTCGCCAGTGTGCAGATGCTCAAATTGCAGACGGCGCACCGACGAGGCGGCAAAGGCCGATGGAACCAGGCTCGAAAACGCGCCGACAACCACCAGCTTGCCCGCGCTGGCCAGGAGGTTGCGCCGTGCGGGCACTCGACAGATTGACATATTCATACGCTGTTCGGGACTAATTATCGAATTCTATCCCAAGTTTGCGCAACCGCGCAGCTTCGCCACGCAGCCCAGCCGAGCGCCGCTGCAAGGCCTCGCCGAGCGCCGCATCGTAGCCGTAGATGTCGGGCAAGAAATGTACCCGTCCGTCGCGCACGACTGCAGTGCTGTAGCCGATGATCACCGGCAACGTTTCGCCCAGCCGCACGGTCATCGATTTGCCTCGCCGCATCGCCTGCACGATACGCTCACCAGTCCACTCCGCTTCGCCAGCAAGGACGAACTTTGCCAGTTCGACCGGCGCTTCGACGCGAATGCAGCCGTGACTGAAGTCGCGCCGCTCGCGCTTGAAAAGCTGCCGCGTCGAAGTGTGATGCAGATAAATGTTGTCCGGGTTCGGAAAAACGAACTTGATGTCACCCAGCGCGTTGCTCGCCCCCGGCCTCTGCCGGATACGCATCCGGCCCCGTTCAATCGCCTCGAGGTCCCCCTCGGACAAGGTGGTGAGCACCTTTCCTTCACTGGTGACCAGTTCGAAACCCTGGCGCGTCAGGTAGCCCGGGTCACGCCGTAGACGAGGCAGCGTTTCGCTGTGCGCGATCGACGGCGGCACGTTCCAGTACGGGCTGAATTCGACGAAACGCATTTCGCCAGAGAACAACGGGGTACGCGTCTTGCGCGCGTTGCCGACGATCACCCGCATCGAGAGCGCCGGCTTTCCATCTTCGGCTGCCGTATAGGCGTCGAGCATGAACTCGGGAACATTGACGACGATGCGCCGCTCGACGTCCCGGTGCGGCAACCAGCGCCAACGCTCGAGCGCCAACTCGATCTGACGTACGCGCGCCTCGGGCCGCACCTCGAGCTGTAGCCAGGTGTCCTTGCCCAGCACACCGTCCGGGTAGAGTCCGTGGCGCGCCTGGAAAGACTTGACGCCGTCGACCAGCTTGCCCTCATAGCGCGTCGTCGTCGCCGTATTACCAGGCAGGTCGGCAAAGAGGGCCAGCCTGCGAGCGAGCAAGGCCGTCCCGCCGTACGGCTGGCCAGGGCGCAAGCGGCCACCAGGCAGCGGTGGTAGCGCCTGGCGAAAGGCCTCGTTGCCGACCAACCCGCGGTAATCCGCCAGCGCCTGGCGCAGCTCGCTGTAAGGCAGCGCGCGCGGCCCATGATGGCTCGCCCCTCTATCCGGCGCAGCCTCGCCAGCCAGTTCCTCAAGGCGTCGTTCGATTAGCTGGTCGAAATCGGCCGAGCGGCTGTAGCGCATGCCGAACTGCCGCGGATCAAGCCGCCCGCCGTGCAGATCCGAAAGGTAGCGGCGTACCGCCGTGCTGATCGCGCGATCAAGTCTGGCCACACGCTCTTCCTCCTGGACGCCGCTGCGCACACTGTTGGCGATCGCCAGTCGCAGCTCTTCGACCGCGTAGTCGGAGACCTCAAGACCGTCGGCCGACGCCTGGGAAAGAACGCGCAGCACCCGTTCGCTGGCCGGCGTCGGAGCCGCCTGCGCAAACCAGAGCAAGCGATCGGGCATGGCAGCCGCAGAAACTGTCGCCACGCTCGCCATAAGCGAGCCAATGACGAGCCAGGGACGAGCCCAGCGGTAGCCGGCGAACCGAGCTGGCTGGCAAGGATGGGTAACAGTCATGCGCGCTCTCTAAGGGGTTTCCCGGCATTATCCGGCAAACGCGCAGCACTCGCACCTCTTGCCGGCCCACCCTGACGGAACACACCGCGCCTGCACGCCGGCAGACTTCCCGCATCGGCTGCCAATTCAAGTCGTCTGGCAATCAATACTTGACGCGCGCAAAGTAGGTCTTCTCGGACGCTGCAAGCGCTTGCCGCAAGGTGACGATTCCCATCTGGGCAAGCAACGGCAGCATCTTGAGGAAGACTTCGCCAGTCGCATAGGCGTCGCCAAGCGCATTGTGCCGCGCCGTGACGTCGATCCCCAGCCGCTCGGCAATGCTGTCCAGTTGATGCGAATCCTGGTTCGGCTGCAAGACGCCGGAGAGCAGCAAGGTGTCGAGAACGGGCTGACTGAAAACGACCCCGCTACGCTCTTCCTTCAGTTGCAGGAAACGCATGTCGAAAGCGGCATTGTGCGCAACCAGCACCGTATCGCTGCAGAACTCGTGAAAAGCCGGGAGAACGGCGTCAATACGCGGTTGACCGCGCACCATGTCGTCGGTAATGCCGTGCACGCGGATGCCTTCCGGACGCAGGAACTTTTCCGGATCAACCAGCTGGTCGAAGCTCTCCTGGCGCAGCAGGCGCCCATTGACGATGCGCACCGCACCAATCTGAATGATCTCGTCACCGGCCGCTGGCTCGAGGCCGGTGGTTTCAGTATCGAAAACCGTGTACGCCAAGTCGGACAGAGGCCGATCCAGGTCGATGCTTTGGTCACGAAAATGGAAAAGATCGAAGTCGTAGTACTCCGGACGAGAACCGTCGACGGGCAGCGCATCTGCCTGCGCCGCCTCGTCCGGTGTTGCCACCGGGAGCACAAAGCGACAGAAAGCACGATGCGCGGCCTTCTCACGGTCGTACCAGATTTCACCGCCATGACGGTCGACGACATCGCGCAAGGACAGCGGCGAAGCATCACGACCCACGTGCATCGCGTCGTTTTCCCAGGAGTAGAAGGTTTCCGACGACATCGCGTGGCCGGCCCAGATCAGGTCGAGGTAGGCCAGCTTGCCGAAAGGAAGGAGGCGAAAGCGCAGTTCCTTGATCTGGTAGTGTTCGATCAGACGCGAGGCCAGGAAGCAGATCGAGAAGACGAGCGAGAAGCTCTCCACGCGCAGCCACAGACCCTCGTCGACTTCCTCGGTTTTCGTCGTCAGCGCGAGCTGCTGCTCGATCCGGCGCTGGGCCGCGGCGATGACATCGACGCCGAGCACGTCCTCGAGCGGCCAGCGCGTCTTCAGCGAATCGGCAAACTCGCTCATCGTCTGGTCAAGCCGCTGACTCATGCGCACGACCTCATCGCTGATGATGCCGATGAAGCGCTCGCGCGTATCGCCATCCATGTCCGGGTAGTCGAGCAGATTGCCCACCGCAACGCGGATGTTGGCCAGGCTACCGCGACTGCCGTCGGTGAGCGACTGGAGAACCTGATCGCGCTGCGATTCCTGCTCGAGACTGCGCGTAATGTTCTCGACGGTGAGCACGTAGCCGCTGATTTCGCGCGGCGCTGCTGCATTCGAACTGAGCACCGGAACCAGCTGGACACGCAGGAGTTGTCCGCCCCGCGCCGTCGTAATGAAATTGGCCATGGCTGTCGCCATTCCCTTGCCCAGGCGCTGGCGGACGACATCGAGTGCATGGTCGATCTGATTGCGTTCGAGAATTGAAAAGATCGAACGGCCCAGACCGATCAGCGCGCCACCGGCGACGACCGCCGCGCCCTGCACGAGCGCCTTGAACTGCAGACGGGCACGACTGTTGTAGAGCAGGATGCGACCGTCGACGTTGCACACGACGACCGCCTGGGCCAATTCCGACATCAGGGCGGCCAGCCGGTTCTTTTCCTCCTCGACCGACGCCTTGGCAGCGGCAATCTGAGCAGCGACATCATCCATCAGCCCGTCGCGCTGCTGCGCCAGATCGTTCGTCGCCTGAGCGAGTAGCCGAATCTCCGGCGGACCATCCGGACTGACCCGAAAGTTGCGGTTGGCCGACAACATCAGGTGCAGGTTCTCGACCATCTTGAGCAAACCCTGCACATATTGGCGGAAAAGGTGGCGGATCACCAGCAGGCCGACGATGAAACCGAAAATGGTCATCAGCGCGCCGAGCGACAGATGCGGCACGATCAACTGGATCAGCAGCGCCTGCTCGGCCGGCTGCGCATCAGCCCAGATCAGCGCCGCGGTGACGACGAAAGGCCCGGTCATCAGCAAACCCAGCACGATGACCGAAATGGCGAAACGCAGACGCGCGTTCACGGTCGCGGCAGGTGGTCTTCCGCGTACGACGCGCCGCCGGTCGCCTCCTCGAGCAGGGCTGACAGTTCCCGGTCGAGCAGGTGCGAAGCGCCCAGGTTGA
>NZ_JAVMKF010000031.1:41700-46726 GCF_031732815.1 Accumulibacter sp.
TCCTCGAGCAGGGCTGACAGTTCCCGGTCGAGCAGGTGCGAAGCGCCCAGGTTGAGCTCGACCAGGCGGCGCAGATGCGTCGCGCTGTCAATGTCGATCACCCGGCAGAGCATGCCGATTCGTCGCGCATCAAGATGTGCGACAACTCCCTGCAGCTCGATCGACTGTTCTGCTCCCAGGGTGAGCACGAGCCGACAGTCCGCACCGGGCGACAGACCGGGAATCGGCGGCCGCTCGATCAGCGCCCCTTTGAGCGACAAGTCCTCGACGCGCACCGAGTGCGACTCGCCGGACACGCTCAGCTGGGCGGTGGAGTGAAAGTTTATGCGCTTGTGGCGTCGGCGTTCTTCTGGCAAGGCGTGAACTCCCTCGGCTTATCTGCCCCGCATGTTACCCCAAAGCAGCTTGTGCAGTTGGATCTGCAAGCGCACGGGCAGGCGATCGGCGACAATCCAGTCGGCCAGGGTTGCCGCCGGAAGTTCGTCGGCGACCGGCGAGAAGAGGATCGGGCAGCGCTCGGACAGACGCTGCTCCGCGATGAGCTGGCGCGCCCACTCGTAGTCGGCACGGTCACTGAGGACGAATTTGACTTCGTCGTTCGCCACCAGGCGCTCGATGTTCGGCCAAAAGTTGCGCGCGAATTCCCCCGAGCCGGGCGCCTTCAGGTCGACAACACGAGCGACGCGCGGATCGACGCCGGCGATATCGATTGCCCCGGAGGTTTCGAGCGAAACGGCGTAGCCGGCCGCGCAAAGCGCCGCGAGCAACGGCCGGCACGCCGGCTGGGCAAGCGGTTCTCCGCCGGTCACGCAGACCTGGCGAACGCCGCAAGCTTCAACTTCTGCAAGCACTTGCGGCAAGGACATCGCCTTGCCACCGGTGAACGCATACGTCGTGTCGCACCAGCGGCAACGCAGCGGACATCCGGTCAGGCGGACGAAAACCGTTGGCAGACCAACACGCGAGCTTTCTCCCTGCAGGGAGAGGAAGATCTCGCTGACCTTCAGGCCCTGAGCCGGCGCCGATTCCTTCACCCGCCTATTTCTTCAGGCGCTGGCGAGCAGTGCCGGCGGCTGAACTGTCCGGGTACTTGGCGACCAGCGCTTCGAGCGATGCGCGCGCGCCCTTGCTGTCGCCGAGTTCCTGCTGACAGACAGCAATATTCAACAAGGCGTCGGGCGCCTTGGCGTTGGCCGGCCATTTGGTGACGACCACGCGGTGCGCTTCGCTCGCCTTGCGGCAATCGCGCAGCGCATAGTGCGCGTTGCCAGACCAGTAGTACGCACCGGGAGTCAGCGTGCTTTCGGGATGGGCGCGAGCAAAGGTGTCGAAGGCTGCCGCTGCCTCCTTGAGCTTGTTCGCCCGAAACAGATTGAGCGCCGATTCGTACTCACGCGTCTCGGCAGCCGGATCGCTGGCCGGCTTGCGCGGCGTTTCGGCAAGCGGCTTGCTTTCCTCGCTCGGTTTTGCGTCCACACTGGGCCCCTGTTCGAGCTTGCGCAAACGGCCGTCAAGGTCTACGTAGAAATCCTGCTGCCGCTTTCTTGCCGACTCGAGTTCATAGGTGAGCGTCTCGACCTGTCCGCGCAGGCGGGCGTTCTCTTCGCGCAAGGCCTGGATCTGGTTGGCGAGTTCGATTTGCCCTTTGGACAGCGTATCGAGGCGCTCATTGGTCTTGATCGACAGATCCCGGATCTGGCGTCGCGCCTCGTCGTCGTCCAGCAGTCCGGCGCGCGCCGGCAACGCAAACACGGCCGCGAGCAGACCAACCGCCAGCGCGCCAGCCAAGCCTGGCCGCGCCCGCCCGCTCAGTTGCCCGCTCGCCATTCTAGAACTCGCCGCTATACAGCATGTCGCCGCGCCGATTCTGCGCCCAGGCCGCTTCGTCGTGCCCGTCGTTCTTCGGCTTTTCTTCGCCCAGACTGACCGATTCGAGCTGATCCTCGCGCACACCGAGCAAAGCCAGCATCTTCTTGATCGCATCGGCACGCTTTTGCCCCAGCGCCAGGTTGTACTCTCGGCTGCCGCGCTCGTCGGTATTGCCCTGGATCAACATCTTGAACTGGCGGTTCTCGGTCAGGAATTTGGCGTGCGCGGTGACCAGATCCTTGTATTCGCTCTTCACTTCATAGCTGTCGAAATCGAAGTAAATGCTGCGTTTCGACAGGATGCTCTTCGGGTCGGTCAGCACCGCTGGCAATCCGCGGCTTTCCACCCCGCTCGTCGTCACCGTGGTGACCCCGCCCGATCCGCCACGCGTTTCGACCGGAGCGCCGGTCGCCTGGTCGCCGCTTTCCGGCGTCGAGCTGCAGGCGGCCAGCAGAAGGGCCAGAAGGGCCGGGACGGCGAATGATTTCATGAAATTTCTCCTGCAGTATTTTCCCAATTGGAATGAAGCATCATCAAGGTCATTTGCTGAACGGGCTCCAGGCCGGTTCACGCACGTCACCGGCGCCGATCGACAGGCGCTGCTTGATGCGGCCATCGATCGACACCGCAGACAGAACACCTCGCCCGCCGTTTTCGGTCGCGATCAGAATCATCCGCCCGTTCGGCGAAAAGGTCGGCGATTCGTCCTTGTGCGAGTCGGTCAGCACCTGCACCTGCTTGCTCGCCAAGTCCATCACGGCGAGCCGAAAACCGCCATCGCGCCGGCTGATGAAGGCCATCGTCCGGCCGTCCGGCGAGATGCGCGGCGTCACATTGTAGCTACCTTCGAAGCTGACTCGCTGGGCATCACCACCGGCTGCGCCAACACGGTAAATCTGAGGACTGCCACCACGATCGGAAGTGAAGTAAACGTACTGTCCATCAGGAGAAAAGCAAGGCTCGGTGTTGATCGAGTTCACCGTCGTCAGCCGCTGCACGCCCGAACCGTCGGCATTCACCGTGAAGATTTGCGATCCGCCGTCCTTGCTCAGCACGACAGCCAGCTTGCGCCCATCGGGCGACCAGGCGGGAGCCGAGTTCGATCCTTTGAAATTGGCGACGACGATTCGCTTGCCCGAGGCCAGCGAGTGCACATAGACCACGGGCTTCTTGTTTTCGAAGGAAACATACGCCAGACGCCCGCCATCCGGCGACCAGGTGGGCGAAATGATCGGCTCCTTGGAAATCAGCGCAACCTGCGCGTTCTGTCCGTCGGCATCGGAAACGTGCAGTTCGTAACGCGCCGCACTCGCCCGCACGACGTAAGCGACGCGCGTCGAAAAGATGCCGGGCTCACCGGTCAGCTTCTCGTAGATGACATCGGCGATGCGATGCCCGGTGGCGCGCAGCATGGTGCGTGAGGTGATGTAGGCTGAACCGGCGAGGACGCCCTGTTTGGCCACATCGTACAAGCGGAAACGCGCTTCGCGGCGACCGTCCGCCCCTTCGCCGAGCGTCCCCCCGGCAAGCGCATCGGCGCCACGGCTTCGCCACTCGTCGTAGGCGGGTGGCGATGTCTCGCTGACCACTGCGCCACCGGTCTCGATCAGTTTGAACAGACCACTGCGCTCCAGGTCGGCGCGGATGACCGAGGTGACGACGCGTGCCGACGCAGCGTCACCGGCAAAATCGGCAATCGCCACCGGGATACGGTTGGCACCGGCACCGGTGATCTCGATGGTCAGCTCGCCCCGCGCGGGAGCCTGCAATAGAGCCAGCGCGCTGACCACGAGCAGACCCATGCGACGTAGTTTGAGCCCTATTCCCAACATGGCGTAGTCCAGTACTGAATACGCGATTATATCGCCTCCGTAGCCGGCGGCTTTGTAACGAAACGTTATATCGTCGCCCAAACCCCCGATCGATCGCCACCGCAGGCCGGCCAACGCGCCCATCGCAGCCCCCGCGCGTGTCGCGTATTCGGCACTGGAGCAGGAAGCCGCACGCTGGCTGAAGTCGGCCGGCGAACTACTCGTCACGCGGCCGATACGGGATCTTGAGGATGCGCTCGAACAGCTCCGGCTGCGCCGGCTTGGGCAGCGGCGATGATTTTCGGATGGCGCGTTCGACCGCCGTATCCAGCGCCGGGTTGCCGCTCGACCGCCGCACCTTGACCTCGAGCACCTCGCCTGTCGGCAGTTGTGTGACCTCGAAAATCGCTTCGGGATTGCCCTGGATACCGGGCGGCAGCGAGATGTTGCCACGAATCTTGCCGCGCACCCGATCGATGTACTCGGCGAGCGCGCGCTTGTTTTCGCTTGCTTTCTGTTCCGCCTGCAGTTGCCTCATCTGGCGCGCCTCGGCCTCGGCGCGCGCGCGCTGATCGGCCACCGCCTTCTGCGCCGCCTTCTGCTGCTGCAGCTCCTTCTGTTCACGTTCCAACGCCTCGCCAAAACTTGGCGCGCGTTCGGGCGGCGGCTTCTTGACCTCTTCCTTGCGCGGCTGTTCGCGGACGCGTTGATCGTCCTTCCGCTCAGGCTCCTTCGGCTTCGCCTCGTCCTTCTTCGTGCTTGCCTTGGCTTTCGCCTCCTCCTTGGGCGGCTGCTCCTTCGCCTTCGGAGGCTCCTTGCGGCTTGTCTCCTTGGGCTTGTCTTCCTCCTTCTTCGGCAGCTCTTTTGGCTTGCGTTCGTCCTTCAGCGCGATGTCGGGCCGAACGGGGGCGCGCGTTTCGGGTTTGGCCGGCACCTTGGCCGCCGCCCTGGGTTCAGGCTTCGCCTCCGGTTTCACTTCGGGTTTCGGCTCCGGCTTGGGCTCCGGCTTCAGTCTGGGCTCAGGCCTGACTGCGGGCGGGGGAGGCTGGCGGGGTTCGGGGCGTTCGTCGGCCGCCTTTTCCAGCCGCGGCGCGGCGAGGGGGGCGGGCGGCGCGCGCCAGACCTCGACCTCGACCGACGACGGTGGCTTGCTTTTCCACTGCATGCCGACGAACAGTGCGCCGATCAAGAGCAGATGCACGAGCGCCGAGAGCGCCAGCGAGCTCCATTTCGCCTGCTCGTCCGGTGCCGGTCGTGTCAGCGTGTCAACGGTCTGCGCGGACATGAAGTCACTTGCCGGTCGGCTGTACGAGCAGACCGATACGCTTGACCTGCTTCTGCTGCAG
>NZ_JAVMKF010000031.1:46826-47906 GCF_031732815.1 Accumulibacter sp.
GAGCGCATGGCCGTTACCTCATCTGGCGTTGCAGGATATTCGAGAACTCCTCCATGAAGGACTCGAAGCGCGAGGAAAGGCGATCGATCTCGTAGGCGAAGCGGTTGTACGCGACGACCGCCGGAATCGCCGCGAAGAGGCCGATGGCGGTCGCCACGAGCGCTTCGGCAATCCCCGGAGCAACCGCCGCGAGCGTCGCCTGCCCGACGTTCGACAGACCCCGAAACGAGTGCATGATCCCCCAGACGGTACCAAACAGACCGACATAGGGACTGACCGAGCCGACCGAGGCGAGAAAAGCCAGATGCGAGTCGATGCCATCCATCTCGCGTTGATAGGTGGCGCGCATCGCCCGCCGGGCGCCGTCGATCACGTCCTTCGGATCGAGATTCTTCTGGCTGCGCAGCTTGGTGAATTCGCGGAATCCGGCTTCGAAGATGCGCTCCATGCTGCCGGTACTGTGGCGGTCGTTGATCGCGCTTTGATAGAGGCTGTTGAGTTCGCCGCCACTCCAGAAGTCGCGCTCGAAATGATCGGTCTGCGCGCGCGCCCGTTTGACCGTGAACCACTTGCGGAAGATGTAGTACCACGACATGAACGAAACGCCGGCGAGGAGCAGCATGACAGCCTGCACGACGGCGCTGGCGTTGAGAATCAGATGCAGAATCGACAGGTCTTGCGAAACGTTCATTGCATGGCTTCCAGTTTGGTCCTCAGGAACGATGGAATGGCAGTCGCCTTCATCAAGGCGGAGTTTACACAGACGACTTGGATCCGCGCGCGTACCAGGTCGGCACGGTCGCCATCGAGCGCTGCGTCCGCGTGCCGAACGTACTGGCGAAAGAAGATCTGCGCGTGGCTCAGGCGCTCAACCTGCAAGCCGACGAGCAGCTGATCGTCGAGCCGTGCCGGCTTCAGGTAGTCGACGCTGGCACTACGCACGACAAAGGCGATCCCCGGATCGCGCAACAGATCGGCCTGATGATGGCCGATGGCTCGCAAGCATTCGGTACGACAGCGCTCGAAGAACTTCAGGTAGTTGGCATAGTACACGACGCCCCCGGAGTCGGTATCCTCGTA
>NZ_JAVMKF010000032.1:0-8844 GCF_031732815.1 Accumulibacter sp.
TCGGAAGTCGATTGCTTGACGCCGACGCCGATGACGTACTTGGCATTCTCGCGCAGCTTGGAAACCAGCGGTGAGAAGTCCGAATCGCCGCTGATGATGACGAAGGTGTCTACGTGGGCCTTGGTGTAGCACAGGTCAAGCGCGTCGACCACCAGCCGGATGTCGGCTGAGTTCTTGCCCGACTGGCGCAAATGTGGGATTTCGATCAGCTCGAAACTCGCTTCGTGCATCGTCGACTTGAAGCCTTTATACCTCTCCCAGTCACAGTACGCCTTCTTGACGACGATACTGCCCTTGAGCAGCAGCCGTTCGAGGACGGGTTTGATATCGAACTTGTCGTACTTGGCGTCGCGTACGCCAAGCGCCACGTTCTCGAAATCGCAATAAAGCGCCATGATGGCAGTTTCGGGCGCGACGGCCATGTTCTGTTCTCTCCATTTGGGTATGTGTCCTCCGGGCTAGGCTTCGAGCGCTTCCCAGCGTTCGAGCAGAGCCAGCAGTTGGTCATCGATTTCGTTCAGGCGGTCCGCCAGGCGTTGCACCTCCGGACCTTGCGAGCGGTAAAACAGCGGGTCGGCAAGCTGTTCGCTGATCGCCCGCTGCTCGGCTTCCAGCGCGGCAATTCTGTCCGGCAGCTCGGCCAGTTCGCGCGCTTCCTTCCACGACAGCCTGGCCACCGGCGATGCCTTCTGCCGGCTGGCTGCACCAGCGTCCGCGCCTGGCGTAGCAGCACGCTTGCCCGCTACCGGCGCTGCTTGGGTCTCCTGACGGCGTCGCTCGACCTGATGGTCGGCCCACTCCTGATAGCCCCCGGCGTACTCGCGCCACCTGCCGTCGCCTTGTGGCGCAATGGTTTGCGTCACCACATCGTCGAGAAAGGCGCGATCGTGACTGACCAGGAACAGCGTTCCACTGTAGTCCTGCAGCAGTTCCTCCAGCAGTTCGAGCGTTTCGATGTCGAGATCGTTGGTCGGCTCGTCGAGCACGAGAACGTTCGCCGGTCGGGCAAACAAGCGGGCGAGCAGCAGACGATTGCGCTCGCCGCCGGAGAGCGAACTGACCGGCGCGCGCGCGCGCTGCGGCGGGAAAAGGAAGTCACCCAGATAACTGATGACGTGCTTTCTCCGGCCGCCAAGCTCGACGTAGGCGCCACCGGGTGAAATAACCTCGACCAAGGCCGCATTCTCGTCGAGTGCGGCGCGAAACTGGTCAAAATAGGCAACCTGAACCTTGGTACCGAGGTGGACGACCCCCCGATCAGGCGCCAGTTCGCCTAGGATCAGACGCAGGAGCGTCGTTTTGCCGACACCATTCGGGCCGATGATGCCGACCTTGTCGCCCCGCTGCAGACGGCATGAGAAGTCGCGCACGATGAGCTTGTCGCCAAACGACTTGCTGACCCCATCGAGTGCCGCCACCAGCTTCCCGCTGCGCTCGCCGGCATCGAGCGCCAGATCGACTTTGCCTTGGCGCTCGCGGCGCGCGGCGCGTTCGCGCCGCAAGCGCTCAAGGCGCAGCACGCGTCCCTCGTTGCGCGTTCGGCGTGCCTTGATTCCCTGCCGGATCCACACCTCTTCCTGGGCAAGAAACTTGTCGAAGCGAGCATTGTTGAGCGTCTCATCGTGCAACATGGCCTGCTTGCGCGCCTGGTACTCCTTGAAGCTGCCGGGAAACGAAACCAGCGCGCCGCGATCAAGCTCGACAATCCGCGTCGCCAGGCGTTCGAGGAAACGTCGGTCGTGGGTGATGAACAGGAGCGTCACGCCAGCCACCAGCAGCATGTCCTCCAGCCACTCGATGGCGGCAAAATCGAGATGATTGGTGGGTTCGTCGAGGAGCAGCACTTCCGGTGAAATGGCCAGCGCCTGGGCCAACGCCAGGCGCTTCTTCTGCCCTCCCGACAAGGTCCCGACGAGCGCCTCGGGGTCCAGCGACAGCCGCTGAATGGCCTTCTCGGCCTGCGCTTCGAACGACCAGGCGTGACGCGCTTCGAGCGCGCTCTGCAAGGTCTGCATGCGCTCGAGCAGGGCTGCCTGGTCGCTCCCGCTTTCGCTCAGTGCGTGCGACACCACATGGTATTCACCGAGCAGCGCCGAGAGTTCGCCCATACCCGCGACAACCGCCTGAAAGACGGTAAGACTGTTGTCGAACGGCGGCTCCTGCGGGACGTAGCCCAGGCGCAGGCCAGGTTGCCGCCAGACTTCGCCTTCGTCGAGCCCCCCCTCGCCGGCGAGCGCCGCGAGCAACGACGATTTGCCGGTCCCGTTGCGCCCGATCAGGGCGACGCGCTCGCCGGCGTCAAGCTGGAACTCGGCATGATCGAGCAGAGGAATGTCGCCGAAAGCGAGCGAAGCATTGGACAGAATGAGCTGCGGCATGGCGTAGTATTTCTCGGGCGGGGTGCTCGGCGCGGAACGGATGCGCGGCTAATTCTGCGCGTCTGCGGCCACTTTGAAGTAAAAGTCGCCGGTCAGCGACGACGACTCCCAGGGAATCTGTTCGTTGTTGGAAGCCTTCGCCACCGCCTTGCGCGCGTTCTTCAGCACATCCTCGATCTTCTGATTCGGCACGCTCATTTCCCTCAGCAGGTGGCTCGTATACAGGCCATTTGCCCCGCTGCCGTCGGCCGCCGTCTTCCCCGGCGCGGTGGCAAATGCAATCAGCGTTCCCGCCGGCGCGTCGACCGAAGCCAGGCCGCCGCGCGTCGAGCGCCACGAACGGGCAAACGGGTTGTCGCGACAGGCGTCGAGAACGACGAGATTGACGCGTGATCGGGCGCCCTCGAACTTGCTCAATATCTGCCCGAGAGCGACGGTCTTATAGGGCACATCGCTTTCACTCTTCAGGTCGGCGTCGACCGGGATCAGGAAATTTTCGCCTTTGACCTGCATCCCGTGTCCGGCGTAGAAGACAAGCGCCACACCGTCTTCCCTGATGGCGCGGCCAAACTCCTCGATGGCCAGACCCATCTTGCTGAAGCTCGCATCTTCGACCTGGATCACCTGGAACTGCAAGCGGCGCAACTCGGCGGCGATCGCGCGTGCGTCGTTCACCGGATTGAGCAGGGCGCCGCGCCGATAGGCAGCGTTGCCGATCACCAAAGCCGTCCGCCGGCCGAACATCAAGATGTCTGCGCTTACCTTCGGCGCGGCCGGTGCCACCGCCGTCATCGACGGGTTGCCAGTGGCCGTCTTGTTGGCCGCCGGCTTTCGGCCGGAAACCGGCGCCGCCAGCGGGTGCGAAGCCGCTGTCTCGACGCTGCCGCCGGGCAACAGATCGGAGCGATGGCGGGCGAGATTCCCGGCCTTCTTCAGATTGCCGGCATTCCGCTCGAGCGCGACGGTGAGCAGTCTGTTCGGTGCGCCACTCAGGCGGTCGGCAATCCGGTAGTATTCGTCCGCCTGCCAGAAGGCGCCAGCCGCTTCCGCACAGATGCCGAGATTATAGTTGAGCGCCACCGATCGCTTGTCCGCTTCGTAGATCTCCGCGAACATGGCGCAGGCGCGGTCCATGCGGCCTTCGCGAGCAAACGCGGTGGCGCCTGCGAAGCGCTGGCTGGCGCCGTCAGCCTGCAGGCCGTCGCCAGTGTCCATCAGCTCCAGGCTCACCACCTTGTCGTGCGGGACGATCTTTCGCTTGATCTGGTCGACGACCTCCTCCTGCAATTCGCCCAGCATGGCCGTCCCATCCTTGGGCGCGCCCTGACAAGCTGAATCCTTGCGATTGCGGCTGATGTTTTCCGCGTATACCTGGTTGGCCGTCTGCGCGTCGATCAGGCGAACCTGAACCTGCAGGCTTGCCGTCCGGTCGATGCAGCTCTTCGTTTCGTAGTGACCCGACACGCATTTCGAAACCAACTTCCCAGGTTTCTCCGACTTGTCGCAGACGTAGTCCTTCTCCTGGCGCCGGTCGTCCTGAAAACGCGCTTGCACGACCTCACCGGTGAGAATGGCGTCCGCCTTCAGCGACCGGGCCACAGCCGCCAGGCTGCGCAAGTCGCCCGCGGATTGGCGCAGCTCAGTGCTCCGGCCAACCCATCGGTAGACCGGCTTATCCTGCACCCGGGCGTTGACCAGAGCGGCTTCCAGCTCGTTGGCCAGTACATCGCCCTGCACGCCGGCAAAGCGGGCGACGGCAATCGACTTGTAGCGCGCCGCATCGCCAACCTCCGGCGCCTGCAGCATCGAGATCTTCGCCTGATTGCTCGTGCACGCCGACAGACCGGCAGCGCAGCAGAGCAGTGCAACGAACGACCAGCCGCGTGGTCGAAGCTCGCAGCGCACACGCGGCAGAATCACATCCATCGAGATATCTCCTGAGATCAGGTCAATGCGAGGCAGACAGGGCGTCGGGCAGCAGCAAATCACCGGCGCGCACCCGCAATCAGCACTGCACAAAGGGGTTTTCGGACATCCCCGTGGACCCGGATTATCGCTCAATGCGACGATTCCGTCGCCGGTCCATCGTCTGGCGGCTGCTGCCTGCCTTGCGGCATAATGTCCTCTCGACCATTGGCGCGTTCCCCGGCATCATTCGATCCGCGCGCGAAGAACGCAGCAAGCGGCGCGCATCGGTTCGGGGTTCGCCAGGCGAACTGTGCAGCGCAAGCCATGGTTGGTCTTCACCTGGGTGGCAGCAATTCGCTTCGCTCCGCCCAACAATTGCATCCATCTTTTGACGAGGTTCTTCATGCAAGGGATTAGAGACGTCATGGCGCGGCATCACCGCTCCTGCGATGATCTGCTCGCTGTCGCCGAGCGGACAGCCGCCACCAACGCCGGGGACGCCGCCCTGGACGCGTTCGCCCGCTTTCGCGAAGCGATGCTGATCCATTTTTCCGCCGAGGAGTCGTTCCTCTTCCCGCTCTTCGAGCAACGGACCGGAATTCATCTGGGGCCGACGCAGGTCATGCGCCTGGAACATGCGCAAATGCGCCAGTTGCTCGCGGCCGCTGAATCTGCCCTGGCGACGCACGATGGCGAGGAGTATGCGGGACATGCGGAAACCCTGCTGATCATGATGCAGCAACACAACCTCAAGGAGGAGAACGTGCTTTACCCGATGTGCGACGAGCAGCTGGCCGATCAAGGCGAAGCGATCGTGCGGCAGCTCGCGACAGCGCTCGATCAGTCCGGACAGGTGGCGGGATGAATCGCCCGGAGCCCGATGCGGTGCTCGATGTCCGCAGTTACGAGCCGCCGGAGCCATTCGTCCGCACAATGGAAGCGCTCGATCGGCTGGAGCCAACGAAAAGTTTGCTCGTCCTCCTGCCGCGCGAACCCTTTCCTCTCTACCGCGCGCTTGAAATCAACGGCTTCTGCTGGCAGACCGAGTTCCACACCGACGGCTCGGTCGGCGTGCTGATCGCTCATCGCAGGTAGTGATGCAGGCACTGCTCTCCTTTGATCAGGCACCGCCTTTTGCCGCACCGTTTCGCTTTTTCCTGACCGCACCCGCTTTCGGCATGCTTGCCGGAGCACTTCTGCTGGCCAGCGGGCCTGACGCGCTCGCTTCACGTTGGACACCGGCAGCCCTGGCGCTCACTCACCTGGTCACGGTCGGCTTCATGCTGCAGGCGATGCTCGGCGCCTTGCTGCAGATCATGCCGGTGGTTGCCGGCGCGAATCTGCTGCGGCCGCTGCTCGTTGCCCGCCTGGTGCACGCGAGCCTGCTGCTCGGCGCCTGTCTGCTCGCTGGCGGCTTTCTCGCGCAACACGTGATCGCCCTGCAAGCTGCGGCAGCCCTGCTCGCCGCAGGCTTGCTCATCTTCGTCACCGCGGCAGCGCACGCGCTGCATGCGGTGCCGACAAGCAGCCCGACAATCCGTGGCATCAAACTGGCGCTGAGCGGACTGAGCGTGACGACGATCCTCGGCCTGCTGCTGATTTACCTGCTGGTTGGTGAAGGCGGCAGCGAACTTCCCTTCCTTTCGCTCATCGCGGTCCATCTTGCCTGGGGTTTGCTCGGCTGGGGCCTCGTTCTACTCAGTTCGGTCGCTTTCGTCGTTGTCCCCATGTTCCAATTGACGCCACCCTACTCGGATCGTTTCGCGCGCACATTCTTGTCGGCGGTCGTCGGGCTGCTGATCCTCTGGAGCGTGGTCGAACTTGACGGCTGGCCGAGCGTGTCGCTCGTTCTGGCCGGCGGGCTGCTCGCTGCCACCGCGGCCTTTGCCGGACTGACGCTGCATCTCCAGCGTCTGAGCAAGCGACCGCGCTTCGACGCGACGCAACAGTGCTGGCGCGTCGCGATGCTGAGCACGCTGGCTGCCTGCATGCTCTGGCTGCTGGTCAACAGCGGCGCGGCATCCGGCGACGAGCGGTGGGTGCTGGCGTCTGGCATCCTCGTCTTGTACGGCGGTTTCATGACGGCAATCGTCGGCATGCTTTACAAGATCGCACCTTTTCTCGTCTGGCTCCACCTGCAGAATCTGGGCGCCGGCCGAGTGCTGGCACCGAACATGAACAAGGTGATCCCGGCGGTGCACATCGAGCGGCAGACGCTGGCTCATTTCCTTTCGCTGCTCGTGCTTCTCGCCGCGGCTGTCTGGCCACCCTGGTTTGCCTACCCGGCCGGGCTTGCGCTCGTCGCAGCGAATGCCTGGCTGTTGCACAACCTCCTGCTCGCCGTTGCCTTTTTCCGGCGGCATCGGCTGACCATCGACGCCGCCCACCTGAAACCCGCCGAACAGGGATGAAGACCAGTCGCCGCACTGGCAGGGCTCAAAGCGAATGAGCTATCTGCTGTTCAAGCAACTGCACGTCAGTTGCGTGATCCTGAGCGCTGCCGGCTTTCTCTTGCGCGGCTTCTGGATGCTGTTCGAGTCGCCCCTCCTGCAAACGCGGGCAGCCCGCGTCGTGCCGCACATCGTCGACACGGTGCTTCTCGCCAGCGCGATTGCCATGCTCCTCATCAGCGCACAATGGCCTTGGCACAGCCACTGGTTGTCCGCCAAGCTGGTCGGCCTCCTGGTCTACATTGGCTGTGGCAGCATGGCGCTCAAACGCGCCCGCACCCGGCGCCAGCGTGCTGCCTTCCTGCTCGCAGCGCTCTGCGCCCTGGCCTACATCGTGTCCGTCGCGCTCACCCGCAGTCCGCTCGGCGCGCTTGCCTGGCTGGCCTGAGCGCTGGTTGAGAGCGGCAAGGTCGCGCGCATGCCAGGAGGCAAGGCTGGCGCCGACAGCTCACCGCTAAGAGCCACGATGGTGCGTCATCAGCTTGCGCAGTCCAGCCGTATTCAGGATGCGTACTCTCCTCTGGTGCACTGCGAGCAGGCCCTCTTCCTGAAAACGCGAAAATGCCCGGCTGACCGTCTCCAGCTTCAGCCCCAGGTAGCTCCCGATTTCGTCGCGCGACATGCGCAGGTTGAACTCGGCCGGCGAATAGCCGCGTGCCTTGAAGCGTTGCGACAGATTGAGCAGAAAGGCGGCCAGCCTTTCCTCGGCGCGCATCGTGCCGAGCAACATCATCACGCCGTGGTCGCGGACGATTTCGCGGCTCATCACCTTGTGAAAATGATGCTGCAGGGTATGGATCTGGCGCGACAGTCCCTCGAGCTGCGAGAACGGGATGGCGCACACCTCGCTGTCTTCCAGCGCAATGGCGTTACAGCTATGGACCTCGCTGCTGATGCCGTCCAGGCCGAGCAGTTCGCCGGTCATCTGGAAGCCGGTGACCTGGTCGCGGCCATCCTCGATCAGCACGTCGGTCTTGAAGAAGCCGCTGCGGATGGCGTAGATCGATTCGAAGCCCTGGCCAGCGCGGTAGAGGTAGTCGCCGCGCTTCAAACGCCGACGGGTCGACACCAACTCGTCAATTTTCCTGAGATCCTCAGGTTCGATGCCAATCGGCAGACACAGCTCGCGCAAATTGCAGTTGGAGCAGGCCGCTTTCACCCCTTCTAAAGCCAGCCTGGCCGCCGCGACATTGGTAGGCATCCGACCCCTTCTCACTCAACCCCACGTTTGATCCACGTCAACCCCGTGCGGCGGACACCGCCCGATAATTCAACCGGCCAATTGCCTCATGGGACCATGAACTCCATTGCTGGAAACCTCTTGTTTGATCCCGAGATCATTCGTCGTTTCGACGTCAATGGCCCGCGCTATACGTCCTACCCGACAGCCGACCGCTTCGTCGAAGCGTTCGATGCGGACGCGTACAAGCTTTGGCTAGGCAAACGCAACATCGGCGGCATCAGCCGCCAGCTCTCATTGTACTTCCACATCCCGTTCTGCAACACCATCTGCTACTACTGCGCTTGCAACAAGATCATCACCAAGGATCATGGGCGATCGGCCAAGTATCTGCGCTACCTGGCCAAGGAGCTTGCCCTGCAGAGCAGCTTTCTTGAAGGCGGCGACCAGGAAGTCGCTCAGTTGCACTGGGGCGGCGGTACGCCCACCTTTCTTTCGCACGGCGAGATGCGCCAGTTGATGGCGGCAACCCGCCGTCATTTCAAATTGATCGAGGGCGGCGAATACTCGATCGAGGTTGATCCGCGCAAGGTCGACCGGGCAACCGTCGAACTGCTTGGAGAACTGGGCTTCAACCGGATGAGCGTCGGCGTGCAGGACTTCGACACCGCCGTGCAGCAGGCGGTCAACCGCGTACAAAGCGAACAGGAGACGCTTGCCGTGATTGAAGCGGCACGCGCCAACCGCTTCAAGTCGATCAGCATCGACCTCATCTATGGTCTGCCCAGGCAGACGCTGGATGGCTTCGGGCGCACGCTGGAGAGGATCATCGCGGCTGACCCGGATCGCGTCTCGATCTACAACTACGCTCATCTGCCCAGCCTCTTCAAGCCGCAGCGAAGGATTCTCGAAGCCGACATGCCGAGCC
>NZ_JAVMKF010000033.1:0-8834 GCF_031732815.1 Accumulibacter sp.
CGTGCCGTCGCTGAGGTCGAAGCTGGCGCTGTCTTGGCCGTTCCAGTCGGTAGTGGGGACGTAGGTCCAGGTGCCGTCGGCGTTCTGGGTGAAGCGGCCGTGCTGCGGGGCGGTGGTGAGGGTGACGGTCAGGGTGTCGCCGTCGACGTCGCTGGCGGCGGCGAGGAGGTCGACGGGGACGGGGGTGTCTTCATCCACGGTGACGCGTTGCGGGGCGATGACCGGGGCGTCGTTCACCGGGGCGACGGTGAGGTGGACGGTGGCCAGCGGGGAGTCGAGTTCGCCGTCGCTCACTCGGTAGCTGAAGCGGTCGCTGCCGTTCCAGTTGGCGTCCGGGGTATAGGTGAAGCTGAAGTCGGGGTTGACCACCAGGGTGCCGTGCGCCGGGCCGCTGATCAGCGTCGCGGTGAGGGGGGCGGCTTCCGTGTCGCTCGCTGTGGTCAGCAGGCTACCGGCGAGGGGGGTGTCCTCGAAGCCGGACAGGTCTTGGTCGGCGAGGACGGGGGCGTCGTTCACCGGGGTGACGGTGAATTCGATCTGTGCAGAGGTGCTGAGCGTGCCGTCGCTGAGGTCGAAGCTGGCGCTGTCTTGGCCGTTCCAGTCGGTAGTGGGGACGTAGGTCCAGGTGCCGTCGGCGTTCTGGGTGAAGCGGCCGTGCTGCGGGGCGGTGGTGAGGGTGACGGTCAGGGTGTCGCCGTCGACGTCGCTGGCGGCGGCGAGGAGGTCGACGGGGACGGGGGTGTCTTCATCCACGGTGACGCGTTGCGGGGCGATGACCGGGGCGTCGTTCACCGGGGCGACGGTGAGGTGGACGGTGGCCAGCGGGGAGTCGAGTTCGCCGTCGCTCACTCGGTAGCTGAAGCGGTCGCTGCCGTTCCAGTTGGCGTCCGGGGTATAGGTGAAGCTGAAGTCGGGGTTGACCACCAGGGTGCCGTGCGCCGGGCCGCTGATCAGCGTCGCGGTGAGGGGGGCGGCTTCCGTGTCGCTCGCTGTGGTCAGCAGGCTGCCGGCGAGGGGGGTGTCCTCGAAGCCGGACAGGTCTTGGTCGGTGAGGACGGGGGCGTCGTTGACCGGGGTGACGGTGAGGGTGACGGTGGCGATGTTGGATTCGCCGCTGTCGTTCGCGAGGCGGTAGGTGAACTGGTCTTCGCCCGACCAGTCGGCGGCCGGGGTGTAGCGAAGGCGGCCTTGCGCGGTGAGTTCGACGCTGCCGTGTGCGGGGCCGCTGACGAGGATGGGGGTGGACGGGGAATGGGCCGGACTGGTGACGGTGTCGTTGGCGGCGACATCGAGGTCGATCGGGGTGTCTTCGGCGGTGGTGGCGCTGTCGTCACGCGCTTGCGGGCCCTCCTGCGGCAAGCCGAGATGGAGATCCTTGACGGTGACGCGGCTGCTGACGGCGGCTGTCCCGCGGCCGAAGCCGATGAGGTCGAAGCTGAGGTTGACGACGGTGCCGGCGGGGGCGTTGGCGTGCACGCCGGCGAGGTCGACGAGGACGCTGCGGCTGCCGTCGGGGTTGCGGATGGTGGTGACGCCGCTGGATTTTGTTTCGGAGCCGTCGGCTTGCAGGTTGAGGAAGGCGTCGTTGTGGGTGAGGCCGGTACCGCCGAGCAGAGAGAGGCCGGTGTTGGCGTCGATCAGGGCGACTTCGAAGGCGTCGTCGGGGGCGTTGTCAACGTCGTCCAGGGCGATGGCGGAGAGGGTGAAGGTGAGATACCGGTCGTCGGGGCCGAGGACGAAGGCTTGGCTGAGGCGGGTCTGGCTGGTCGGGGTTTCCTTGAGCGTGGCGGCGCCAGGGGCGAAGGTGACGTCGCCGGTGGTGGACCAGGCGGTGCCGTTGGCGAACTCGGGGTTGGTCAGCGTCAGATTGGCGGCGGTGTCGTATTGGGTAAGGCCGGCGCGATCAGCGCCGCCGAGGCCCAAGACGGGTTGACGAGCACTGCGTAGGGCCCCTCCCAGGCTACGGCTGACCGGTAGCGGGGCGCCGGGGGGACGGAACGGGTCCTGCGGCACGGGGGCGCCGCCGGCGCTGGTAAGCAGCCCGCGCAGCGTTGCCCATTCACTCTCGGACGGTAGGCGGCGCACGCCTGGGAGCAGCGTGGTCGCCATCAGGTCGTGCGCGTAGACCGAGTGATCGAGGCCCTGCGCATGGCCGTATTCGTGCAGGAGGACGGTGACGAGGTCCATCTTGCCGGCGGCGTCATTCCCCGGTTTGGCGATCCATTCGTGGGGGTCGGACGTCGGAAGGAATTCCTCGTGGTCGCTCGGGGTGGGATCGATGAACCAACCGTAGCCGGCGGCGTCTGTGTCAAGGGTGATATGGGCGGACGCATCGGATTCAGTGGTTTCACCAACACAGTAGCCGCGGAGATCGGCGAAATCCAAATCAAGCTTCCGCTCATGCTGAAACCAGGAATCGAATTCGCTCGGAACGGAAGAAATCACCCATTCCGATGATTTTGGACAATATTTTTTATAAATTGCGCCGTGATTGTAGGTAGTGATTTCAGTTCCAATTACTTTAATGAAATAGATAATCTTTACCTTGTTTTTCCCAAACACGACAAGAAAATCAACCCTGTCTGCACCTATGTAATTTGATTTTGGCATGTATCGGTAGCTATTTGGGCCTGCATACGCTGGGTCGCCGATTCCGACCGCCATCAATAGACCGTATTCAGGCTGTTTTGTAACCTCAACGGTCGATTTCTGCATAGCCTCAGCGAACGCTGCGTAATCATTTACATACAATGGCAGTTGCTTTGTTGCGAACGCCAGTTCCGCAACGTCAGCAGGGCCCAAAGAAGAGATTTCGCCCTTGACATTTGAAGCGGGGTAGCACACGCCTACCGTTCCATACAGTTTGGCGTTTCCCGCCGAGGCTGGCACAGGGGTTGCGTGTGCAACCAACATGGGCTGAGAAGGATTTTGAAGGCTATCAATAGCACTAACGAACAACATATCAAAACCTCCCAATTCAACATTAAAGTCCGTAACTAAATCTTGGGATGCTTTCGCATCAAGACTATCGCTTAACGTTGCTACAGATCCTTTCGAATTTTCATCGGATATCAATTTGCTTGTACTAGAAGACAGAATTATTTGTGCAGCTCGGCTGCCTAGATTTATGCCAAACTTTGTGTTGTAGCCAGCCTTCTGGATGGCATGAATACCCAGCGCCGAAACAAGCTCTCCCATGTTGCCATAAGCATTCTGGTCATAGATAAATTTGTTAACCTTCTTCCATATGCCAGTTCGGTTATCTATTTCTTTAAGGCTAACCCCGCCACCATTCACACCCTTAACCGTTCCTCTAAAATCATCTGCATCGGCAACAAGATTCAAATTTTTTCCAGTTGCGGTAGTAGTTGTGCTTTGCCAGAAGAACGCGCCTGATAGGGCAGAAATTGATTTGTCGCCTGAAACAGACTCATAATTGTTCAACAGATCAAACGCGCCGGAACCATATATGCTGTTTAATGCGTCGTTTGCAGCCTTGTAGTTATTTTTCCAAGTCAGATGAATAATTCCTCTGCCCTTGTATTTATGCCCGTCAGTCCATTCGGTATTTCCTCTATCGGGACGATTTCCGTACGCGTAATCAGCTTTGTCGTCTGCGGACCTGTTTGCGTATTCGGTTAAGATTGCCGCTGACGCGCTTTTAAATCTTCCTATACGTTGCCTTGGGTCAGAAAGTGTCCAATCCGTATTCTCCGCTGTCTTCTCAAGCTGAGCACTCTCCTTATAAACGTTCGCTAAAAACGCTGCGACTCGTTTTGGGGTGTTTATGTTAAATCGCGCCATGGCAATGTTAATTGGATAAACCCAATCAGCATAGTCGACGCGTTTCGAATCACCCATTATAGCGCTCAAAGACTTAGTATCTAGTTTTGCACCAACCCCACCACCATAAGCACCAACACCGCCCAAGAACAACTCATTATTGTCTATCAACCCATTTACCGAAGTGCCAGTTCCAAATAATGCCACCTTAATCCTATCCTTATCGCCGGCGCTGGCAATCTTGATGTCGTCCCAGCCGATGCCATTGCCGGCCTGGCCGTCATCTTGCGTCGCGCCATAGACCACCTGGAAATCCTTGAGCGCCTCTTTCTGGTTGTTCTGTTTGCCGCTTGGCGGCGCGACACGGTTGACGAAATCCAGCAGGTTGGCGAGTTTTTCAGCGTCCTGCGCGTTCCAGGTACCGGCGCGTTTCTCCTTCGGGGCCTTGAGTTCGGTGATCGCGTACTTCAGTTTCTGCAGCGCCGTCCCCTCCTTGTTCGCTGTTTCCTTGTCAAGGTCGATGCTCTTCGGATCGACCAGACCCAACAGCCATTCGTCGCCGTAGAGGCTGTCCTGGTAGACCTTGGAGACATATTTCGGGTTGATCCCCAGGTTCAGGAGGCTGCCCAGTTCGCCGCCACCTTGGAAGACGAGCTTCTCCGGTCGTTTCTGCAGTTCCGCCGACGTGGCCGAAGCGATCATCAGATCGCGCACCCAGCTCGTCATGTCGGTACGCTGGCTCTCGCCCACGTAGACCCAGCCCTGAGCAAGCTGTTCACCCGCAAAGCGCATCCAGTGCGGCGCATTGTAGGCGTTCAACCAGCCGAGGGTTTTCGCGCCTTCCGCCTGGGCACTGGGCGACTCGATCAGCCCATCGGCGCTGAACTTGGCCGGTTCGAACACCCAGGTCTGGGCAATCTGCTTGTCAAAGTCGGCTTTGGCCTCCAGTTTCGCTTTCTCGATGGCGCTCCTGGTGGCCACCTCGATGGTCGTTGTAATGGTTGCATTCCTCGCGTCTGCCTCGAGGGCTTTTCCCGCCGCCTTCAAGCTGTACTTCGGCTCACCGACGAGCACGTGTTCGGAGTAGCTTCCATCCTCTGCGTTATAGCGGATATTGACGGTGACCTCAGCCGTGGCCCAGTTGTTGCTGGCCTTGCCTTTCGCCTTCGCTTCGCCCGTCGTGGGTCCGGTGCCATAACGAACGATCTTCTCCAGGAGCTGCAAGGCACGCCGTTCGGGATCGCCGAAGATCCCGTCTACCGCGAACTCGGTGATCGACGCCGAGGCTTTCGTCGGGTCGTAGGCGTTGTAGCCGAGGTACTTCAAACGCTGTTCGACGCGATAGACATCGAGTCGATCGTTGTCTGCACTGATGCCCACGCTGCCCCTCAGTTCGAACTTGGAATATCCCGGATCATCCAGCGGCCGGTCCCCAAAATAGACATTCGCCGTGCTGGCAAAGTCCTTGGCGGTCACCAGGGCGCTTCCGACAAGGGAATCGGGCTCGTCCTTCGAGTAGTCGGTGCAGGTAAACAGGAAGGACGCCCACTTGTCGCTCAAGGTCTTGCCGCTGCGCAATTTCTCCAAGTCGTTGTTCTCGCCTTCTTCGGTCAGTTGGCGTGCGAAGAAGAGCACGCCCGTCTTCTCGAATGCGTCTTCGACCAGACTATCGACGCCCGACCGGGAGTAGATCGTCGGCGACGCTGGGCTCGTCATGATCACTTGCAGGGCACTCTCGCGACTCGCCAGGCGCTGCAGGTCGTAGCCTTGCAGGCTGAAATTTCCGAGCGTCGCCATGCGCCTCTTGACCAATCTCTGCGCAGCGTCATTCAAGGCTTTCAAAGGCGTTTGCGCTTCGACGGGCGAGATTTTGTTGTCCTTGAGGAGGAGCTGTTTGGCTGCCAGTTCGCTCAGATCGACGCCGATGATGTCGCCCAGCTTGCCGGTAACGGCGATATCGATAAATTCCGGATCGAACGCGGTTCCCAGCGGCATGACGTTGGCCACGGGGATGGTTTGTTCGCCCATCGCCGGCAGCGGGATGTGTTTCGACAGTCGGTCTTTCTCCGGCAGCGCCAAGGCGGCCTCGATGAGGTCGTAGACGCTCCAGGCGGTGAGTCCGTGCGGCTGTTTGAGGGCGCCGGTGAGGATGGAGCCAAAGCGTCCTTCGAGTTGGCCGATGAGCACCCGGCCGTCTTCGGAGAGCGCGAGGTTCTGGATGCCGTAGCCATCGAGCGGCACAGTGGCGCCCAGGTATTGCGGGGTGCCGAAGGGATCCCGGACGAGGCCGAGCTTGCCGCCGACGGCGACGGGTTTGGGGACGATCCAGGAGCCGCTCGATGGCCCGGTCTGGACGAACTCGGGGCCGCGCTCCATGTCGTTGTAGAAGGGGTCGAGCATGCCGTAGTTGTCGTCGGCGACGATTGCGTAGTCCACACCTTTGTACTTGACCCAGACGGCGCTCTGTGCGCGTTGCAGGTCGAGGACGTCGTAGCGAACGTTTTCACTGCCCTGGATGAGGGGGATCGTGTTGAGCGTGGCGAGCCTCGCTTGGCCGGCTTCGTTGCGTGTGAGTTGCAGCGTGGCAAGGCCGGCGCGCAGGCTGTTCGGAGCGCTGACGAGGTAGCGGTCGGGGTTGTCGGTGGCCGAGACGATCAGCGGGGTGCGCAAACCGCTTGCCGGCAGGGCGGGAACGAGGGGTGCGGCGATCGCGCCGGTCTTCGGGTTGAGGCTGGACAGGTCGAAAACCAGGATGTCGCCTTGCTCGCGCCGGTCGGACCACAAGGCGGGCAGAATGCCGCCCTTGGGTGCGCTGACCACCAGGGTGCGCGCGTCGCGGCCGACGGCGATGCCGGCGAAGCCGGTGATCGCGTCACCGCCCGGCCACCGCAGGCTGAGCAGGTGGGTATGGTAGCCGGCGCTGCCCGGGGCAATGTCGAGGAGAAGCAGGCGAGCGCCGGGGGTTTCGCCGCCTTCGGCGAGCAGGAGCTGGTTGCCGACGATAGCCAGGCTGCGCAGGTTGCGCCCGGACGGGAGCGCGATGGTGTCGATCCGTTGCAGGGTGACGAGATCGATGCAGTAGACGACGCCGTTGCCGGCGACATACGCGCGCGCGAGGTCGGTCGAGAAGGCGATGGGTTGCACCTTGCGGTAGAGCGAATTGACGCCGCCGCCCAGGTCGTTCTGGCCGATCGATTCGAGGAGGGGGAGATCGACGGGCAGTGGAATGTCGCGAATGGCCAGGTTCTCGCGCAGGACGGTCAGCCCGTTGCGGGTGAGGACGGCCGCCATGTGCGGCTGGGGCGCGATGCGCAGGGTGTTGCCGGCAAATTCCAGCATTTCGCCCTCTGTGAAGCCGCCGGTGCCGTCGAGTTGGGCGCTGGAGATCTGGCGCACGATCTGCCAGCGGACGCTGCCGACTGCGATGCCGGCGGGTGGTGAGAGGTTCACAACGCCGCGCGCCTTTCCGTCGAGCGTGAGGACATCGCGCGCGCTGCCGTTGGGGAAGAGGACGCGTACGATGAGTCGACCGGCGAAGGCGCCGGGGTCGGGGTTGTTGATCGTCAGGCTGATCTGGCCGTCGTCGGTGACCCGGGCGGCGCTGATGTTGGGCAGGGCCACGTGGCCCCAGGGGGTGCGCGCCGGCGCCAGCCATTCGCCGAGATCGAGACGCACCCGGCCATCGGCGCTCACGCTGGGCAGCGGGATAGCGAGGCTGCGCGGGACACCGAAGGCGTAGTCGCCGACGGTAATGCCGATCGCCTCGGAGAGGAGGTATCCGAGGAGCGAGGTTCCGCTCAGGGCCGAGGCGAGTGAGCCGCTCATGCTCAGGCTTTCCCCAGCGAATGAGATCCAGGAGTTGCTCGCTGCGTTGACCGCTGCCGGGGCGCCTTGGCTGACGATGGCGCGGCAGACGAGGTAGTCGCCGGAGCGGTTCAATCCCGGATAAGGCGTGCTGGCGGTACGGGCGATGCCGTCGGCGCCGATGTAGCCGTTGTCGGCGAGCCACCAGGTGTCTTGGAAACTGCCGTCAGCCAACGGCAGCGTGCCTTTTCTGAGGAACCAGATTTCTTCGCCGGGGGTGGCCGGCAAGCCGTCCTGAACGGGGATGGCGAATTGCAGGGGCTGTACGGCCGGGTCGGCCCCGAGGTCGAGGCTGAAGGCGCCGATGGCCGACAGGAGGCGTGGGACGGGCGGCGCCATGCCGGTGGTGGCGACAAGGTCGGCAAGCGCCACGCGGCGGATGCCCACCGCGGTATCGGCCTTCAGGGCGCCAGCACCGATGAGCACGGTCTCGCCGCTGGCGGCGCGGACGATGCCGCCGTGCTCGGCGACGACGACAATGGCCGCCGGCGTGGCAGTGCTGGCTTCGTCATCGACCGCCGTGGGCAGGGTGACGGTGAGCAGGATATCGGTTTGGCCGATGGTCTGCTCGAGAATCTGACCGTCGGTGTCGACGCGGGTGGCCAGGTGAATGATCGAGAGGGTCGTTCTGCCCGCTCTGCGAGCGGTGATCAGACCGTCGTCGCTGACCGTGGCGATGGTGTCGTCGGAGATGAGGTAGCGGGTGCCGCTGCGGGCTTCGGGTACGGCGGGAATGACGAAGGTGATCGTCTCGCCGCTGTCCGGGTCGAGCACGATCTCGCCGGTGTCGGCGTCGATGACGATTTCACCGGTCAGCGGATCGATCAGCGGCACCTGTGTCGTCGGATCCTTGAAAGTCTCGATTTCTTCTGGCGTTCCGGCAAAAACGATCTGGTGGGCCGTGTGGATGTTGGTCGACTCGCCCGTGTCGGGGTCGATGAGGTGGACTTTGAGTTGTCGCGGAGCGCCGGGGAGCAAGGTCAGCGTCCCGGGGTAGACGTCAGGGAGGGGGTTTGCGCGGCCCGTGTGGCTTTCTTCATCCCAGGCAATGGCGCCAGCGGCTTCCGGTGCGCGCTGTGTGTTGATGGCTTGGACGGCCTGGACGAGGCGCCCGTCGGTGTCGAGCCGTGTGACGACGATCAGCGCGGCACCCTGCCCTGTAGCGCGGATGCGGTCGTGCGCGTCGT
>NZ_JAVMKF010000034.1:0-8782 GCF_031732815.1 Accumulibacter sp.
AGATGGCGAACTGCACATTCGAGCCGCCGGTATCGACGCCGATCTCGCGCAGCACGGCGATGGCCGCGTTGCGCATAATCTGGTATTCCTTGTCGGTCAGCGTCTGCGCCGGCGCGACGGTGATGGAATCGCCGGTGTGCACGCCCATCGGGTCGAGGTTCTCGATCGAACAGACGATGATGCAGTTGTCGTTGCGGTCACGGACGACCTCCATCTCGAACTCTTTCCAGCCGATCAGCGATTCTTCGATCAGCAGTTCGCTGGTGGGGCTGGCTTCCAGACCGCGCCGGCAGATGTCGACGAACTCTTCCTGATTGTAGGCAATTCCGCCGCCCGAGCCGCCCATGGTGAACGAGGGGCGAATGATCGCCGGGTAGCCGATCATCGCCTGGACCTGCAGTGCCTCCTCCATTGAGTGGGCGACTGCCGAGCGCGCCGAATGCAGGCCGATGCGCGTCATCGCCGCCTTGAATTTTTCTCTGTCCTCTGCTTTGTCTATGGCTTCGCGCGTGGCGCCAATCATTTCGACGCCGTAGCGCTCGAGTATGCCGTGTCGGGCGAGATCGAGCGCGCAATTGAGTGCCGTCTGTCCGCCCATCGTCGGCAGCAGCGCGTCCGGGCGCTCGCGCGCGATGATCTTCTCCACCACCTTCCAGGTGATCGGCTCGATATACGTGACATGCGCCATTTCCGGATCGGTCATGATCGTCGCCGGGTTGGAGTTGACCAGGATGACGCGATACCCTTCTTCACGCAGCGCCTTGCACGCCTGCGCCCCGGAATAGTCGAACTCACAGGCCTGGCCGATGACGATCGGTCCTGCGCCGATGATCAGAATGCTCTGAATGTCTGTACGCTTAGGCATAGGTTGCCCTGTGGTCTTGCATCATCTTGACGAAGCGGTCGAACAGCCTGGCGATGTCGTGCGGTCCGGGGCTGGCTTCCGGATGCCCCTGAAACGAAAACGCCGGCACGTCGGTGCGCGCGATTCCCTGTAGCGATCCGTCGAACAGCGAAACGTGGGTCGGCACGAGGGTGTCGGGCAGCGTCTGGCTGTCGACCGCGAAGCCGTGGTTCTGGCTGGTGATCAGGACCTGCCCGCTGGGCAGCTCCTTGACCGGGTGGTTGGCGCCATGGTGGCCAAACTTCATCTTGACCGTGCGCGCGCCGGAAGCGAGCGCCAGCAGCTGGTGGCCGAGGCAGATTCCGAAGACCGGAACGCGCTGGGCAAGAATCTGGCGAATCGCCGCGATCGCGTAGTCACAGGGTTCCGGGTCGCCTGGGCCATTCGACAGAAACACGCCATCGGGTTGGTAGGCAAGGGCTTCGGCGGCGGAAGTCTGCGCCGGCACGACAGTCACCCGACAGCCGCGCGCAGCCAGCATGCGCAGGATGTTGTGCTTGACTCCGAAATCGTAGGCGACGACATGCTTCTGTGCCGGCGGCGGCGGACGGTAACCATCGCCGAGCCCCCATTCTCCTTCGCTCCACTCGTAAGGCGCAGCCACACTGACGACTTTGGCGAGATCCATTCCAGCCAGTCCGGGGAAAGCGCGCGCCTGCTCGATCGCCCGCTGCGCATCGATTTCGCCGGCCATGATGCAGCCGGCTTGCGCACCTTGTTCGCGCAGGATGCGCGTCAAGCTGCGCGTATCGATTCCGGCGATCGCGACCATTCCGTGCGCCTGCAGGTAAGCCGGCAGTGTCTGCTCCATGCGCCAGCTTGCCGCGCGTACCGGCAGGTCGCGAATGATCAGGCCCGCCGCGTAGTTGGCGCGTGATTCGAAGTCTTCCGCGTTGCAACCGACATTGCCAATGTGCGGATAGGTGAGGGTGACGATCTGGCGGCAGTACGAGGGATCAGTAAGGATCTCCTGGTAGCCGGTCATCGCCGTGTTGAAGACAACCTCACCACTGGTGTAGCCTTCCGCACCAAGCGACTGGCCCTGGAATACCGTGCCGTCGGCCAAGGCAAGAAGCGCAGGCGCAAGTGTGGGTAACAAGGACACGCAAGACTCCTGTTGATACCGCGATTGAATGCCTTGCCTGCCCGATTTTGTGCACACACAATAAAAGCGGGAAGACCGCATGGTCCTCCCGCTCGGATCGTGGCAAGCTGGCGGATTATACCCGAGCAGCGCGTCCTGTTGGACACTTTGCCCTTGGCCAGGCGGGTGCTCTGGCCGGCCACCGAGCGCTCCCGGTGCACCTCGGCGTGCCCGCTCAGTGGGCCATGCCGCCGCGTACGAAGCGCTCGATTTCCGGTTTGAGGCGGCTCATCTCCTGACTCAGGACGGCGCTCAGGTGTTCGCAGCGCGGCCAGTCCACCTCGCCGTCGAGCGGTCTTGCGCTGCGCTCGAGATCGAGCGCAAACCGTCTCGCCTTCTCGGCGTGGAACATGGCGAGCAGGCTCTTCAGGGTATGCGCGGCGAGCGAGAGTTGCGCTGCGTCCTTGGCGCGCAGGTTGGAACGGATGCGCGCCAGATGCTGATCCCATTCTGCGAGCAGCATGCGCGCCATGGTCAGCAGTAGATCGTTGTCGCCCAGATCGCGAGCAGCCGCGCCGAGATCGAGCGAGGTGGCCGAGAGAAGACTCTCGGGAGAGGCGAGCGCTGCCCCCGGGCTGCTGTCCTGGCCGAGCGAGCGATCGATCACGGCATAGAGTTCCTGCGCCTTGATTGGCTTGGCGACATAGTCGTTCATCCCGGCACGCAGGCAGCGGTCGCGGTCGCCCTCCATCGCATTGGCGGTCATCGCGATGATGCAGACCGAGGTGAACTGATCGGAAATCACCCAACTGCGCCGCATTTCGCGCGCACGAATCGACTCCGTCGCCTCGATCCCGCCCATCACCGGCATCTGCATGTCCATCAGGATGAGATCGAACTTCTTCTGCTCAAAGTACTCGACTGCCTCTTCTCCGTTATTGGCCAGGGTGATCCGGTAGCCACGCTTCTCGAGCAGGCGGCGCGCCAGTTCCTGGTTGACCGGATTGTCCTCGACCAGCAGGACTTCGAGGCTGCGCCGTTGCTCGTCCACCAGGCGCGCATCGAAGTCGAACGGAGCGAGGATAGCTTGGCTATCGCTGGCGCCGGCAACGAGCCGCAGCGCAGCGAGCAGGTCTTCCGGCGCAATCGGCTTGACGAGATGCGTGACGCCCGGCAGGTTGCGCAGACGCTCAAGATCCTGGCGCTGTTGCTCGGTGGTCAACAGGACGATCAGCTTCTCGCGGCATGAACCGCTTCGCCATGCTTCGGTGAGCGCCAGACCGGCGGGTGCGCGCATCGAAGCGTCGACGAGAAGGTAATCGTACGGCTGCCCGCTTGCCCGAGCCGTTTCAATGGCCGTCGGTGCGGCCGGTGGGTCACCAGCGATCGACGTTTCGACGCCGATCTCCTGCAGGACCTCAGCCAGCTGTCGGGCGACGATCGGGTGCCCGACGAGCAGCAAGGCGCGTTGACCGCGGTAACGCTCGCTTCGGCGTGGGTTCGCCACCGCCGGTTCGACGCCCACCCGACAAGTGAAGTAGAAACTTGAACCCTGTCCCTCGATGCTCTCCAGCCAGAGTCGGCCGCCCATCAACTGGACGAGGTGCGTGCAAATGGTCAGGCCGAGTCCGGTGCCGCCAAAACGCCGGGTGGTCGACTCGTCGGCCTGAGAAAACGCATCAAAAATGGCGTCTTGCCGGGCCAGCGGAATGCCGATACCGGTGTCGCGCACGGTGAAGCGGAGAACGGCGGCAGTCGCCGCACTGCTGTCAAGCGTAGCGGAAACCTGGATGTCACCCGACTGGGTGAACTTGATTGCGTTGCCGACCAGATTGGCGAGCACCTGACGCAGGCGCGCCGGATCACCAATCGCCCTGGGCGGAAGGTCTGGCGCCAGCGTGACGATCAGTTCCAGACCCTTGCGGTGCGCGGTCACTGCCTGCCCACGTGCGACCTCGAAAACCAGGCTGGGGAGGGCAAACGGGACTTCCTCGAAATGCAGCTTGCCGGCTTCGATCTTCGAAAAGTCGAGAATATCGTTCACGATCGCCAGCAGCGATTCCGCGGACGACTTGACCGTCTTCAGATAGTGCCTCTGTTCGGGATCGAGGCGGGTATCGAGGGCCAGGTCGGTCATCCCGATGATGCCGTTCATTGGCGTTCGAATCTCGTGGCTCATGTTGGCGAGGAAGGTGCCGCGTGCGCGGTTCGCGGCTTCGGCCGATTCCTTGGCGACCAGCGCGGCCTCTTCGGCCTGCTTGAAATCAGTGATGTCGCGTTGCAGGATGAGCAGCCTTGATGGTTCCCCGCGCTCATTACGGGCGGCGATACGCCCCTTGACCAACAACCATTTCCAGGCCGTGCTCTTGGTCTGCAGACGGCAGGTCGTCTGGAAGACGGCCGAAGCGTTCTGGTTGTGGGCAGCGACGGCGGCATCAAAGCGTCTGAGGTCTTCCGGGTGCGCCAGGCGGCGCCAGGCGACGATGGTGTCGGGGACCTCGTCCTCGGCAAATGCGAGCAGCTTCTTCCAGCGGCGTCCTGACTCGATGCGCCCGCTGTCCAGGTGCCAGTCGGAGAACGCATCGCCGGACAGGTCGGCCTGCACGCTGTGCAATCGGGCGTAGCGGGCGAGCAGGTCGTCGGCCGCCTCAAGAATCCGCGTGAGGCGTACGCCCGCTTCGGAATCGTGCATGGCCAGCGAGCGAATCAACTGTCCGAGTGCGTTCTCCGGGTCATCGCCGAGCACGCCGGCCAACTGTCGGGCAAGGAAATGGGCTTTCACCAGCAGTACCGGCGCGCTCAGGCGGCGCGCAAGGCGTCAGCGCAGGCCGAGCACATCCTGCATGTCGAACAGGCCTGCCGTTCGGTCGGCAAGAAAACGCGCTGCGCGCAGGCTGCCGAGTGCGTAGGGTAAGCGGCTGCTCGCCTTGTGGCCAATCTCGACGCGTTCACCCAGACCGCAGAACATTACGTTGTGGTCGCCCACGATATCGCCGCCGCGTACGGTGGCGAAGCCGATCGATGTTGGCGAACGCTCGCCGGTCACGCCTTGGCGAGCGTAAACAGCGCACTGCCCCAGGTCGCGCGCCAGCGCCTGGGCAATCACCTCGCCCATGCGCAAGGCTGTTCCCGACGGCGCATCCACCTTGTGCCGATGGTGCGCCTCGACGATCTCGACGTCGTAACCGTCGTGCAAGATGTGCGCTGCCGTTTCGAGCAGTCTGAGCACGACGTTGACGCCGACGCTCATGTTTGGCGCGAAAACGATCGGAATGTCGCTTGCTGCGCGGCTGATGGCCTTCTTGCCTGCGCCATCGAAACCAGTCGTTCCAATGACGATGGCCACGCCGTGCCGGCGGCAGAACTCGAGATGTTGCAGCGTGCCTTCCGGTCGGGTGAAGTCGATCAGGCAACTCGCCCGGGAAATCGCCGCTTCTGCGTCGCTGTCTACGACGACGCTCGACGGCAGGCCGACCATTTCGCCGGCGTTTCGACCCAGGGCCGGCGAGTCGGCGCAATCGAAGGCGCCGACCAGCCTCGCTTGCGCGTCGCGCAGCGTCGCTTCAATCAGCATTTGTCCCATACGACCGCCGGCACCGGCGACGGCAATTCTCAACCCATGCATGGCTAGAGCCCAAAAAAATCCATGACCTTGCTGAAAAAACCCTTCCCTTCAGGGGGCCGCGCAGCCGTCTGCCCGTCCATATCGAGGCTGCCCAGGTCAAGTTCGCGAGTGCGGCTCTCGACGAGAAAAAGCTGATCGCTCCTCTCTGCTGCTGTGACATCGCCAGTGACGCGAAGCAGTCTGCCTTCGCCGTCGAAGAAGGCAGACAATCGACGCTGCTCGACTGCACCGGTCGCCCCCTTCTTGAGCCAATAGACGTAGTCCCAGCGATTGGCGTGGAAGATGTCCACCAGGATCGGTGTGCCAAGAATGAATCGCACCTGATCCTTGCTCAGACCTGGGCGCAACTGCGAAACCATTTCTTGGCTAAGGACATTGCCCTGCTGGACATCGATGCGGTATTCGTTGACGATACGCGGCACCGTCGAGCACCCTGCCAGCAAGCCGGCAAGCAGCGCCGTACCAGCGAGTCGCAAGAAGATCACTTTGTTCAAATCGCGCGAAAGCCCAGGTTCTGATTCTGAAATGGTATGACAAATCCGTCTGGTCGCCTGGTCGGCGCACCAGCGCAGCGCTCGCCGGGGGCTGGTGGGTGGCGATGAGCGGTAAAATCGCTGCGACCCGCCGGCTCCGCATTGCCAGCCGCTGAAGGTATATCATAACCGAAAACCCCCTTTTTCATTGCCAGTCGCTCGAGGCAAGCTGATGAGCAGTTCCGAGAACCTCAAGACCATCGGGTTGAAAGCCACGCTGCCGCGCCTCAAGATCCTCGCCCTGTTCGAGAAGAGCGAGATCCGCCACCTCTCGGCGGAAGATGTGTATCGCTTGTTGCTGGCCGAAAACCTCGACATCGGTCTGGCTACGGTCTACCGTGTCCTGACGCAGTTCGAACATGCCGGGTTGCTTGATCGCCACTATTTTGAAGCGGGAAAAGCGGTGTTCGAGTTGAGTGCCGGCGAGCATCACGATCACCTTGTCTGTATCGACTGCGGCCGCGTCGAGGAGTTCTACGATAGCGAGATCGAACGTCGGCAAGCGCACGTTGCCAGCGAGCGCGGTTTTCGCATCCGTGCGCACGCACTCCATCTGTTCGCCGAGTGCAGCAAGACCGACTGTCCGCATCGCGCGCAGCATGCGCAGACCTCGCGCTTGCGTCAACTCGGCATCGGCAGCGACCGTCAGGATCCGCCCTGAACGCTTACCGCGAGCGCTGCCGGCTACGCTGTGTTACGGCGTCCGGCGGTCGGTCGAGACGAACAACCAGGGGTCGACCATGGCGCCGTTCAGGATCACGCTCCAGTGCAGGTGCGGTCCGGTTGCGCGCCCGGTCATGCCCGAACGTCCGATCACCTGCCGCTTGTTGACCGGGTCGCCAGGTGATACGTCAAGCCGCTCGAGGTGACAGTACATGCTGAGCAGGCCGTTGCCGTGGTCGATAAATACGGTTTTGCCGTTGAAAAAGAACTCACCCGTGGCGAGCACCGTGCCACGCGCGTTGGCCTTGACCGGCGAACCCGTCGGTACTGCGATATCGAAACCGGCGTGTGGCGAACGCGCTTCGCCGTTGAAATAGCGGCGCACGCCGAAACGTCCAGTCAGCCGCCCTTCGGCGGGGAGGGCGAAGTCGGTGTCGGTGTCGGACACTGAACGCCAATGCCGTTTGAGTACCTGGATGGTCTTCATCTCAGCTTCGACGCGCGCCAGGTCGCTCGCCGACAACTGCACCTTGCCGGTATCCTTGAGCGTGATGCGCTGTTCGGGGTAGCGTTTGGCGACGACCGGGAAGCGCACGCTGCGCTGCAGGCCGCTGGCGTCGACCACGCGCAGTTCGTGCATGGCGACTGGCGTGTCAAGCGCCAGGCCAACGAGCGCAACCCATTCATCCCCGTCGGCGGCAACCAGGACCTCGTGTTCGCCGAGCCAGGCGCGCGGTCGCTCGGCGTCCGAGACGAGCGCGCCGAGTGCAACCCGGGCGACTCCCCCGGGCACGTTGGCCGCGCGTGGCAGCGAGGCCGCGGCTGGAGCGGCCAGCGCCAGGGCCAGCGCCAGCGCCAGGAGCACGCGCTGAGCGAACGAAGCTGGACGTGCTCGCATCGTCAGCGTGCCGGCGGGCCGCGCTACAGCGTCGCGGCCGAGAAGGTATCGCACTGGCGTACGTCGCCGGTTTCCATTCCGCGCTTGAACCAGCGAACACGCTGCTCGGACGAACCATGCGTGAAGGATTCCGGGACGATCTGGCCGCGCGTCTGCCGTTGCAGGCGGTCATCGCCGATCGCCGAGGCAGCGGTCAGCGCCTGTTCGGCTTCCCCGGGTTCGAGGATTTTTTTCATGCTGTCCGCCCGGTGTCCCCAGACGCCGGCAAAGCAGTCAGCCTGCAGTTCCAGTCGCACCGACAGCGCGTTGGCGGCTGCCTGGTTGCCACTGCCTTGCTGCGCCCGGTGAACCTTTTCAGAAATACCAAGCAGGTTCTGCACGTGGTGGCCGACTTCGTGTGCAATCACGTAAGCCTGCGCGAACTCGCCCGGGGCGTGAAAACGCTCACGCAGATCACGGTAAAACGAGAGGTCGATATAGACCTTTTGATCGGATGGACAATAGAAAGGGCCCATGGCCGATTGCCCGGTACCGCAGGCGGTCGGCGTCGTGCCGCTGAACAGAACCAGCCTCGGTTCCTGGTAGCGCTTCCCCGCTTCGGCAAACACCGCTTGCCAGGTGCCTTCGGTGCTGCCAAGCACTTTCGCCACGAAGACCCCCATTTCGTCGTTGGCCGGCGGTCGCGCCGCCGGGCGCCCTTGCCCCGACGAACTGGGCGAATTCGAGGCCAGGCCGAGAATCACCGATGGATCGATCCCGAAGAAGTAGCCGGCGGCGAGAGCAATGACCAAGGTGCCAATGCCGACGCTGCCGCGCCCCATGCTGATACCGCCGCCGCCTCGCCGGTCCTCGACGTTCCGGCTTTGCTCCTGATCATCCAAACGCATGCTTCATCCTTTCAGCGTGTAGCGACCCCAGTCGATCAGCGCCAATCTTAGCAGAACGCCGCTTGCCTTCGAGCGTTGCTCGGCGAGGCGAGCACGCATGAATCGTCCTCCGATCAGGCGGTTTGTGTGGTCGAAGCAGGCAGAACGTGCACAGCATCCAATTTTCGTGCATAATCCGCGCACTTTTT
>NZ_JAVMKF010000035.1:0-47333 GCF_031732815.1 Accumulibacter sp.
GCGGTGCCGCACTCAAGCGCCGCCGCGGATTTGCAGCTCTGCCGAAAGGACACGGAAAGCCGCCCGGGACACACCGTGCCTCGCGCACGTGCTGCGCTGGGGTACGCTGGCGAAGGTCGACTCGGCGCGGTCGGTGGTGCGCTGGTGCATCGAGTGCTCGACCAAAAAGTCGTACAAAACGAGCACGGCTTCGCAGTCCTTGACGTGACTGTCGCTGGCCTCCGGTTATCTGGCCTGGTCGCTCTTCAGGAAGGTATTGGAGGCGATGATCGCCAGCGCTCGGGTGGGCGGCGCCATCCCGACGATTTCGTGCAGCACCGCTCGGGCCTGTCCTGCACGCTCATGGAGAGTTTGCTAGCACGTAGGCGCGGTGGCGCACCCAGCGGCGCTGCGGGCGGCTTTCGGGATCGAGCGGGTCGGGCGCCGCCCGTAAGCCGAGCGCCGCGGTCGCCGGGTTCGACTGGACGTAGCGCACACAACGGTATGAAGAATTGCCGATATCACCCTAGGCGAGAGGTGCACCGTAGCCGGCAGGCGACCTGCCCTGGCCGCGACCGCGCGACCGAAATTTCGCTGCGCCTTAGCTGTTCGCCCAGTCGATGATCGGCTGCCACTGCTCGACATCGCGCGCTGCGCGCGATGGGGTAAGGTCGAAAATCGTCATGCCGAGCATCGTCGTCTGGACGTAAAGCTGAGTGTTGCGCAGATACGCGAGAACAGGAACGTCGAACCTGGCGAAGAAGTGCTCGAGTTCGGTGGCTGAGCGCGTGCGTGGGTCTACGCGCATTCCGACGACGGCAACGAAGGCATGCTCGTTGCGCACGGCCTTTTCTTCGAGCAAGGCGGCCAGGAAGTGGCGCGTTGCCAGCATGTCGAAGAGCGAGGGCTGCACCGGTACGAGGACGCGATTGACCTGTTTGACGACGGTATCAAGTGCGCGGCCGTGCAGGCCGGCTGGCGTGTCGAGGACGACGTGCGTCGTCCCCTTCGGCGGTTTGGCCGTTTTTCCCGGTTCGATTTCCCAGTTGCGGATTTTCGGCAGCGCTTCAGGTCGCAGGCGCAGCCATTCGCGTGACGATTGCTGGCGGTCGACGTCGCCCAACATGACGCGATGACCGCTGCGTGCAAGGTGACCGGCGAGATTGATCGCCAGCGTCGATTTGCCCGAACCGCCCTTGGGATTGGCAACCAGGAAGGATCTCATCGTTTCTTGTCCTCGTCATGGATCGCGGCCAAGCGCCGCAGCTTCTCGCGAACCAGGTTGATGTGTTCGCGCAAAGTGTAAAGCAGATCGGTAAAAGCCAGTGGAATATTGCGCGTGCTGGCGTCGTCTTCGATACGCTCGAGACGTTCGACGTAGCTCTGGTGGGAAAGCGGGTCATAAGCGGTGCGCAGTTCGTTTTCGAGGAACTTCAGGTCGCCGTAGCAGCGATAGATTTTCGAGCGGACGCGCCAGGTGTAGATCGTCGGGGCGAATTTCAGGAGCGGCAGCGAAATCATGACAAGCGGCAGAATCATGACAAACATGCGCTCGACGAGAACGGCAAGCCAGAAGGGAAGGTAGCGCTGGAGAAACGGTGGCCCCGATTTGTAGTAGCGCTGCGCGTCCGGTGAAAGCAGGAAACTCTGGTCCTTGTAGTTGGGGAATTCGCCGGCGCGCTGAAAGAATCCCCCTTTGCCGTTGACCTCGGTCATCGCCTGCAGCAGCAGTGTGGCCAAAGCCGGGTGCAGGTCGTCGCGCACGACGACGTTGGCGGTCGTTGCCAGGAGAACGGTATCGCGTGGCGGCAGGTCGCGTACCAGATCGACGACACCGCGCGGCAGTACGATCTTCGACAGGAAGGGGAAACGGCGCAGGTAGGCGTCGGCCTGACTGAAACTGACCACGCGCAGACCGGGTGAGCGCAGCATGACCTGGACCACCGGTGCTTCCTGCGCGGCGACGATGAACGCGGCATCGATCTGGCTCTGCTGCAGCGCTTCGGCCGCGGTCAGCCCGGCCAGGGGCACCAGATTCGGGCTGTTCGCTTTGATGTCGTTGGCTTCGAGCAACTGCAGCGCGAGACCGCGTATGCCGCTACCCTCTTCACCGACGGCGATGCGCCGGCCGTCGAGCTGGTACAGCCGGTCTACGCGCTGCTCATTGCGGTAGAAAACCCAGACCGGTTCGTAGGAGACGCTGCCGAGCGAGAGCAGAGCACGCGGGCGTTCGTCCTCGTTCTCGGCCGGCGGGACGATGCCGCCCTGGACGAAGGCGATGTCGGCTTCGCCGCTTTCCAGTCGCTTGAGGTTCTCGTAGGAGCCGGCTGAGGTGCGCACCTCGAGGGTGATTCCCTTGGCTGCGAGCAGCGCCGCGTAGCGTTGCGCATACGCGTAGTAGGCGCCGGTATCGCTGCCGGTACTGATCGTTACCCGCCGCGGCGGCTCGGGTGCGACGAACTGATAGGCGACGAGCAGGCCGACCGCCGTCAGGAGGACGATCGGCCACGCCGTGGCCAGCATGTAGCGCACCGCCACCAGGCGAGCGCGCAAGCGCTCGATCACGGCAGCAGGATGGTCGATCCGGTCAGTCTGCGGGCTTCCAGGTCACGATGTGCCTGCGCGACTTCGGCCAGCGGGTAGCTCTGGTTGACTTCGATCTGCAGCTTGCCGGTGGCGACGGCCTCGATCAGCGCGCCGCCCAGTGCCAGCAGGTCGGCGCGCTTCGCCGTGTAATGCATCAGCGTCGGTCGAGTCAGGAAGAGCGAACCCTTCTGAGCGAGGAGCAGCGGGTCGAAGGCCGGCACCGGGCCGGAGGCATTGCCAAAGCTGACCAGCATGCCGCAGGTGCGCAGACTGTCGAGTGAGCCGGTAAAGGTGTCCTTGCCGACCCCGTCGTACACTACCGCAACGCCTTCACCGCCGGTGATTTCACGCACCCGGCTGACAAAGTCCTCGCGCGTGTAGTCGATCACGTGGTCACAGCCGTGCGCCGCCGCCAGCATCGCTTTGGCTGCGTTCGAGACCGTCCCGATCACCGTGGCGCCCAGCGCCTTCGCCCACTGACAGGCGATCAGGCCGACGCCGCCGGCCGCGGCGTGGATGAGGACGGCGTCGCCGGGTTTCACCGGGTAGGTGCGCAGCAGCAGGTAGGCGCTGGTCAGACCCTGCAGCATCATTGCCGCCGCGGTGTGAAAGTCGATCGCCGCCGGCAATTTGAGCAGGCGGTCGGCCGGCAGGCAGCGCTCCTGGCTGTAGGCACCGACCGGCCCGCCAGCGTAGGCGACGCGGTCGCCCGGTGCCAGATCGCTCACCGCATTGCCGACCGCAACGACGACGCCGGCGGCTTCCAGGCCGAGCCCGCTCGGTTGTGGCAAGGGATAAAGGCCGCTGCGGTGATAGATGTCGATATAGTTCAGCCCGACCGCCGCGTGGCGTACGCGCGCCTCGTGCGGGCCGGGTTCACCGACCGGCACTTCCTCCCAGGACATGGCTTCCGGCCCACCGGGGTGTTGCAGACGAATGGCGAATGGCATGGCGGATCCTCCGTAGACGTGGTCTGACAGTCTATGCGTCCGCCTGCTTCTTGAGCAAGTGAAAAAAAGGGTGTGTTACTCGCCACTTGTCGCTCACACTGAGGGTCGGTCCACAGGCTTGTCCACACAAACGGTGGGAAAGCGGCGCAGGGTGCGGCTTTTTTCACAGTTGGTTCGGCGGGAACGGCGGCCGGCGGGGATCACGTCGCGGTGAGCTTGGCGGTCGCCAGATGCAACCATTTCATGCCGTGCTCGGCGAAGTTCACCTGCGCCCGCCCATCGCTGCCGGAACCTTCGAGGGCAACGACAACGCCACTGCCGAAACGCGCGTGGTGTACGCTGCGACCGACGCGCAGCCCCCCGATCATGCGCGCCTGCGGCCAGGCCGGGCTGCCGACCCGGGCCGTGGATAGGCGGCCGCTACCGACGCTCGGCCGTTCGATGCGACGCAGCAATTCGGCCGGAAGTTCGTCAAGAAACAGCGAGGGCAGACACTCGCGCGTCTGCCCGTGCAGCATGCGCTGCTGGGCGTAGGTCAGATAGAGCTGGCGCCGGGCGCGGGTGACGGCGACGTACATCAGTCGGCGTTCTTCCTCGATCCCTTCGCCGGCGCGTGCCGCGTTCTCGTGCGGGAAGAGACCCTGCTCAAGACCGGTGATAAAGACCGCGTCGAACTCCAGGCCCTTGGCCGCATGTACGGTCATCAACTGAACCGCCTCCTGGCCGTCGCCGGCCTGATGCTCGCCGGCTTCCAGCGACGCGTGCGCGAGAAAGGCGGTCAACGGGTCGGCGCCGGCGACCGGCTGGCCGTCATTGCTCGCCTCGCCGTCGTCGCCTTGGTCGGCGAGGAAGACGATCGTCGCATTGAGCAATTCGTCGAGGTTGGCGAGCCGCTCGCGACCTTCACGGTCGTTCAGGTAATGCTGGCGCAGACCGCTGTGCTCGATCGCCAGCTCGACGATTTCGGCCAGCGAACGGCCTTTCACTTGCGCGCGCAAGTGGTCGAGCAGGGCGGTGAATTTCGCCGCAGAACTGCCGGCCTTGCCGGGCAGGCCGGCGGCCGCCCGATAGAGGCTGCTGCCGGCCTGCCGCGCGGCCTCGGCAAGGACTTCCAGACTGCGGCTGCCGATGCCGCGCGGTGGGAAGTTCACGACGCGAGCAAAAGCGGTGTCGTCATCGGGATTGGCGATCAGCCGCAGGTAGGCCAGAGCATGCCTGATTTCCTGGCGGTCGAAGAAGCGCAGGCCGCCGTGCACGCGGTAAGCCACGCCGCGCGTATAGAGCTCATGCTCGAGGACGCGCGACTGCGCATTCGAGCGATAGAGCAGGGCGATCTGGTCGCGCGCGATTCCGCTGCCGACGAGCGCGGCAATCTCGGCGACGATGAAGCGTGCTTCGTCGACGTCCGACCAGCCGGTGAACACCCGGATCACCTCACCGGCGCCGGCTTCGGTCCACAGCTTCTTGCCCAGGCGGCTGCGGTTTTGCTGAATCAGTGCGTTCGCCGCGTCGAGGATGTTGCCGTGCGAACGGTAGTTCTGTTCGAGCCGGATCACCTCGGCAAGCTGGAACTCGCGCTGCAGGTCGCGCATGTTGCCGATCTCGGCGCCGCGGAAGGCGTAGATCGACTGGTCGTCGTCGCCGACGGCAAAGAGACACGCGCCAGCGCCCTCGGGCGCGACACTGCCGTGCCCGGCGAGGAGTTTCAGCCACTCGTACTGCAGGCGATTGGTATCCTGGAATTCGTCCACCAGGATGTGGCGAAAACGCGCCTGATAATGGCGGCAGAGGGGTTCGTTGCGGCGCAGCAGTTCGTCGGCGCGCAGCAGCAGTTCGGCGAAATCGACCACGCCTTCGCGCTGGCACTGCGCCTCGTACGCGGCGTACAGTTCGACGCGCCGACTGGTATATTGGTCGTAGGCTTCAGCCTGCGCGGCGCGTATGCCCTGTTCCTTGTGCGCGTTGATGAAATGCATCAGCTCGCGCGCCGGGTAGCGCTCTTCGTCCACACCCTGGTTCTTGAGCAGCCGCTTGATCGCCGAGAGCTGGTCAGCCGCATCGAGAATCTGAAACTGCGCCGGCAGGCCGGCTTCCTGGTGGTGGGCGCGCAGCAGGCGGTTGCACAGGCCGTGGAAGGTACCGATCCACATGCCGCGCGGGTTGATCGGCAGCATCGCGGCGAGACGCAGTTGCATCTCCTTCGCCGCCTTGTTCGTGAAGGTGACCGCCAGAATGCCGTGCGGCCCGACCTGTCCGTTGGCAATCAGCCAGGCGATCCGCGTGGTGAGGACACGCGTCTTGCCGCTGCCGGCACCGGCCAGAATCAGCGCGTGCTGTGCCGGCAGCGTGACCGCCGCGCGTTGCGGCGGGTTGAGATGGGCGAGCAGGTCGGACATGGATCTCGATCGGACAGTCAGACAAGGTACGATTATAGCCGCCGACCACCCGCTCACCCGGTGCAATGCGATAATGCCGGGCCGACTTGCGATTGATCCACATCAATGCCGGCGTGAGGTCCGTGTCCTCTAATGCTTGGTCTTGCGTTGCCGGCCCTGCCCATGTTTCGCCTTTCCCAGTACATGCACGAACTCGTCGCTCCGGTGGCCGCCGGTCCGAAGCGGAATCCACCGGCGCCGGTGGTGATCTGGAATCTGATCCGGCGCTGCAACCTGACCTGCCGGCACTGCTACTCGATTTCTGCCGACAAGGATTTCCCGGGCGAACTGACGACGGACGAGGTCTGCTCGGTGATGGACGACTTGCGGCGCTTTCGCGTCCCGGTGCTGATCCTTTCCGGTGGCGAGCCTCTCCTGCGCAACGACCTGTTCGCCATCGCCCGGCGGGCGAAGGGCATGGGTTTCTACCTTGCCCTGTCTTCGAATGGCACACTGATCGACGCTGCGAATATTGCTCAGATCGCCGACTGCGACTTCGATTACGTGGGTATTTCACTGGACGGCATCGGCCCGACGCACGACCGCTTCCGGCGCCTGCCCGGCGCCTTCGACGCGGCGCTGGCCGGCATTCGGCTGTGCCGCGACCGCGGCCTGAAAATCGGCGTCCGCTTCACGCTGACCCAGGATAACGCGCACGATCTGCCGCGCCTGCTCGATCTGGTCGACGACGAGGGCATCAACCGCTTCTACTTCTCGCACCTGAATTACGCCGGCCGGGGCAACACCAACCGGCGCGACGACGCGCAGCATCGCTTGACGCGCTGGGCGATGGATCTGCTCTTTGCGCGTTGCGCAGAGCACGTCCAGCGCGGAATCCACAAGGAGTTCACTACCGGCAACAATGATGCCGACGGCGTCTATTTCCTGCACTGGGTCGAGCGACACTTTCCCGCTCAGGCGGCGCACATGCGCGCCCGGCTCGTCCAATGGGGCGGCAATGCTTCCGGCGTCAATGTCGCCAATATCGACAACCAGGGGCATGTCCATCCGGATACGATGTGGTGGCACCATGACCTGGGAAGCGTTCGTCAGCGGCCCTTCTCGGCGATCTGGAACGACCTCTCCGACCCCCTGATGGCGGGCTTGAAACGCGTTCCGCGCCGGGTTGCAGGCCGTTGCGGCGAGTGTCGACACTTCGACATCTGCAACGGCAACACGCGCGTGCGTGCCTACCAGTTGACGGGCGACGCCTGGGCGGAAGACCCCGGTTGCTATCTTGACGACGAGGAGATTGGCCTTGCTGCGGCTCGTGCAGCGGCGACTCCCCAGCGTCGCATCACCTTGCGGAGCCTGTGATGAAGCTTTTCCTATGCCTGCTCATCGCCTGCCTGACCAGCCTCTTCGCCGGCACGCCGCCAGCCGCCGCCAGCGACGCGGCCGGCCTTTATCAGGAGCACTGCGCGGCATGTCATGGCGAGCGGCGGCTGGGCGGCATCGGCCCTGCCCTGCTGCCCGAAAACCTCGAGCGGCTGCGCCAGCCGGAAGCACTCAGGGTCATCCGTGAAGGGCGGACGGCCACGCAGATGCCGGGCTTCGGCGACAAGTTGAGCAACGCCGAAGCGCAGCAACTGGTCGAACTGATCTACGCGCCCGTTGTGCCCGCGCCGCTCTGGGGAGAGCGCGAGATTCGCACCTCGCATATCGTCGATCGCCAGGCCGCCGCGCTGCCGGCGCGGCCGGCTGCCGCGCTGGCGGGAGTCGATCCGCTCAATCTCTTCGTCGTCGTGGAAACCGGCGATCATCACGTTTCGCTGCTCGACGGCGACAAGCTGGAACGTCTGCACCGCTTTCCCAGCCGCTATGCGCTGCACGGCGGCCCGAAATTCTCGCCGGACGGACGCTTTGTCTATTTTGCTTCGCGCGACGGCTGGATCAGCAAGTTCGATCTCTATCACTTCGTCGTCGTCGCCGAAATTCGCGCCGGGCTCAATACACGCAATGCCGCGGTTTCGGGCGACGGCAAGTGGGTGATGGTAGGCAACTATCTGCCGCACAGCCTGGTCGTGCTCGATGCCGCCGACCTTTCCCTGGTCAAGATCATTCCGACCGTCGATGCCTCGGGCAAGAAGACGTCGCGCGTTTCGGCGGTCTACGATGCGGCGCCGCGCAAGAGCTTCGTCGCGGCGCTGAAGGACGTTCCGGAAGCCTGGGAGATCAGCTACGATACGCAAGCGCCGCCGATCGCCACCGGACTGGTGCACGATTTCCAATACATGGAAGGCGCTTTCACGCCGGCGATGTTCAACCCGCGCCGCATCCTGCTGCAGGACTATCTCGACGACTTCTTCTTCACGCGCAGCTACGACGAGATTCTCGGCTCGTCGCGTTCAGCCAGCAAGGGACAGGTGATCCATCTCGACGTGCGGCGCAAGATTGCCGATCTCGATCTGCCCGGCATGCCGCATCTGGCGTCCGGGATTACCTGGAACTGGCGCGACGCCGAGGGCCGGCAGCGAACGGTGATGGCTTCACCCAATCTGAACGAAGGCGTGGTCAGCGTGATCGACCTTGAGACCTATCAGACGGTAAAGCAGATCAGGACGCTCGGCCCGGGTTTCTTCATGCGCAGCCATGAAAACAGCCGCTACGCGTTTACCGACTCGATGATGAGCAAGGAACACCGCAACACGCTGCAGGCGATCGACAAGACGACGCTGGAAGTCGTCGGGCAGATCAGGGCCGAGCCGGGACAGACGCTGGCGCACGTCGAGTTTACCCGCGACGGCCGTTACGCACTGGCCAGCCTGTGGGAAATGGACGGTGCGCTGGTCGTCATCGACAGCCGTACGCTGCGCGAGGTCAAGCGCATTCCGGCCCGGAAACCGGTCGGCAAGTACAACGTATGGAATAAAATATCGCGTTCTGAAGGGACCAGTCACTGATCGGGGTCGCGGCTCGCCCCGTACCGGAAAGGAAGGCCGAGCGACCTGCCGATGAAAAACCAAACCACTCTTCGCCAGCGATACCTGGTGGTCGCCAGCCTGTGCCTGTTCTGTGCCAGCGGATGGGCGGTACCGAAAGCCGCCGAGACGGAAGACGATCCGGTCGGTTTCAGCGAAGCCGTCGCGCCACCCCGGACAGCCGGCAAGGCGCGTACCTTGCCGCCGCCAGCTGCCGCCGGAGCCAGCGCGGGCGTCAAGACGGTGGGCAAGACGGCGCGACAGGGTGGCAAGCGAGTGACCACGGCGGGCAGCAGGCCAGGACACGCCGCGGTTCGCCCGAGCCAGCGACTGGCCTTGTCCGGGCAGCCGGGCGCTGCCGCCGGCAAGCCGGCCAGCGCGCTCGCGGGCAGAAAGGCTCGCGCAGTGGTCGCGCCGGAGGCACGGCCGACTCAGCGCGGTGCGCCAAAGCCGACCCGTTTCCGCAAGCCGTAGTTGGAGAAGTCGTCGCCAGAGCAGGATCGCCATCGCCCCGCCGACTCGCCTTCGAGCCCGCCAACGGCCGCCGTCCTGCCTGACTACACCCTTGAATTTACGCGGAGTTTGTCATGTACAGCTTGGTATTTCCTGCCCTCGGTCTGCTCCTGCCGCTTGCCTCGGCAGGCGCTGCGGAGTTGCCGCGCATCGAGTTGACCGCCGGCTTCTACCGCATCGAAGCCGAAGTGGCAGCCGACGATCCGACGCGCATGCAGGGTCTGATGCAGCGACGAAGCCTGCCGCCCAATAGCGGCATGTTGTTCGTGTTTGCCCAGGCAGATCAGCATTGCATGTGGATGCGCAATACCTACCTGCCGCTCTCGGTAGCCTTTCTTGACGAAGAAGGACGGATTCTGAACATTGCCGACATGCAACCGCAGACCGACAACAACCACTGCGCGGCAAAGGCGGCGCGCTACGCGCTGGAAATGAATCTGGGCTGGTTTTCCAGCAAGGGGATCAAATCCGGCAGCCGCATCCTGGGAGTGGAAAAATCTCCCCGGCCACGCTAAGCGAGGGCAACGTAGCCGTCTGTCCGCGATGAATCGGGTTCGTCGGCCGGTCTGGCGCAGCCGTTTGCTGCACACAATCGACAACCTGGCGCTGCGCGCCTGGCTGGCTGACCGCGGATCGTTGACCGCACGCATTCAGACAAAGGGGCAGTTTGCCGTACGGGTCCTGCGTCAGGGGCTGGGCCAGCCAACGCCCGACGAAGCTGCGGCGCTCGATCTCGATCCTGGCGAACTCGTCTGGGTGCGCGAAGTCGCCCTGTCCTGTGATCGAGTGATCGTCGTCTTCGCGCACACCGTTCTCCCCCGACGACCGCGCGGGCCACTCAGCGTCTGGTTGGCGCGCCTGGGCAATCGCTCGCTGGGCGCGCTGCTTTTTGCGCACGCCGGATTCGTACGCGGTCCGATTCACTTCCGGCGACTTGATCGGCGCGACGGACTCTTCGCCGCGGCACATCGTACGCTGGCGGTCGACGGCGAAGCACCGCGAGCGCTGTGGGCGCGCCGCTCGCTTTTCGCCTTCGGACCCCAGAAGGTATTGGTGACCGAGGTTTTTTCACCGCGCATCGCGCAACGCTAGGCGCTTGGGCAGCGTCTTGGCCGGCTGGCCGGCGCCTGCCGGTGTAGCCTCGCCGACCTCTGGCGTTGCGTGCGATGTTCAGGTCCTGGGCTTGCCTGGGTCGGTCTCGCGCGTGCTCTGATAGCCGCTCAACTCCATGAAACCAACCCCGGTATGTGATCCGCTCACCTTGACCGCGCCTTCCCAATAGACGTTCATCGTCGTCGTCAAAGCGTTGAACTGGCTCCAGCGGATCACCGGGTCCACCTTCAAGCTCAGGCCCTTGGCCGGGATCGAAATCGTCCAGTCCATCGGATAGACCGTTCCCGTCGATGGGCTCTTCCAGCTTCCACGTGCGTTGGTGGCGAAATCGCTGCTCGCCAGACCTTCTGCCTTGCCCTCCTTGGCGTAGGTTCCCATGCGCAGCACCGGTCCGCCCTGACGGTCGAAGAGTTCGAAGATCATCAGGTCGGCGCCGTCGGCCAATTGCAGCGCAAACCAGTTCCAGCGCAGTTTCGCCGCTTCAAAATCACCCCACTGGTGATCGAACCAGACTTCGCCCCGCACCGCCTTCGCTGTTCCGCCGATACTCAGCGTACCCTGGGCGCTCATCCGCGGTCGTGAGGTGTAATAGCTCTTGCCCGCCGCGCCGAAGTCGAGCAGCCCGGCGACCGGGGTTCCCGGGACCTGATGCAGAACCGGCGGCAGGCGATCGGTCAATTGCACTTCAAGTCGGAAGTCCTTGCCCGCCATCTTTGCTGCGTGTTGCTCGCCGCTCCCGCGCAACTGCCAGTCGCCATACGAGAAGGCAAAGCCGTCACGCCGCATGTCCGCCGGAACACCCGCGGTACGTGCCTGTTCGGCATACAGTTTTTCGTTCTGGTGATCGAGCAGCGAGCCGTGGAAAACGGTGTGCGTCAACGTTCCCCGGCGCACGAAAGCAGCCATGTGAAACGAGTAGCGCTCGCCCGCTTCAGTCTGCAGGTGGCCGCTGTAGTACCACCACTCGGTGAGCTGTTCATGCACCGCGTCGTCGGCCGGCAACTTCACCGGCGCCAGGTTGCCGCCCGCCGCGCCCGCTGACGGCTCGCTGCCGAGACTCATCGTGGGCAGGCCGTTCGAAGGCTTGTCGACGCGAAAGAAAAGAACCCAGAGAACGACGAGTAGCGCAATCAGCCAGCCGGCGATGACCAGCCAGCGATAGCGTCGGAACCAGCGGGCCGACCCGGGCCGTGCTTTGCCGCGCGCAGTATGACTTCTCCGATAGTTGTTGCTTTCCATACCTTCCTTCTCTCTGCCTGACGAGCCTTGCGCTCGGCCAGATCACCGGCATCACGGCGTGCCGCAGTCACTTCGGCCTTGCGCGCGACCAAGGGCGGGTCCGTCGGTGCGCACTGTGCTGATAAGCCTGAGTGTAGTCGACCGCACCAGTGACGTCCGTGAGATGGGTCACGTCCGCCGGTCGATCCGTCGACGAGCGCGAGTACCCTCCGGTGACGCGATTGATGAGAGACTCCGCCCCTGGTGCAAGGTTCAGCCCGCAGGAGTGTCGTCGCCTGGATTGTCAGCGCATGTATAATACCCAGCAGGTACCCGCATGAATACTCACCGAGAACCGACAACCGCTTTCCCGGCGGTCGAGGCGGCGTCCGGTCCGGCCGCCGTTCCAGTGTTTGAAGCGAAGATCATCCAGCCTGAGCAGCTTGCGCTGCGAGGCGCAGCGTTGCCGCGCCCGCTGGTGTTCACCAATGGCTGTTTCGACCTGCTCCACCGTGGACATGTGACGCTGCTCGCGCAGGCGCGCGCGCTTGGCGCGGCGCTCGTCGTCGCGCTCAATTCGGACGCGTCGGTCCGCCGCCTGGGCAAGGGCAACGACCGGCCGGTGAATCCGCTGGCCGATCGGCTGGCCGTCATCGCCGCGCTCGAGTCGACCACACTGGTCACCTGGTTCGACGAGGACACTCCACTGCAGCGCATCCTCGACTGTCGTCCGGATGTGATCGTCAAGGGAGGCGACTGGCCGGTCGATACGATCGTCGGCAATACCGAGGTGAGATCCTGGGGCGGTTGCGTGCTCTCACTGCCTTTTCAGCACCAGGTGTCAACTACCGCGCTCCTGGCAAGGGTCCGCCAGCCCTGACCGCTGCGCGGCATGCCCGGAGCGGGTCGAAGAACGAGGTTCAGGTTCCCAGAGCGCTCTTCAGCGAAGCGACATCGCTCAGCGACTCGGAACGCAGCGCGCGCACGACATCAGTTGCGAGCAACTTGTCGATCGGTATGCGGTCTTCGACCGGCGCGAACTGCGGATCGCGCCAGCTCTGCTCGACGCTCGCCCATCGATTGGCGATGAACAGCACATCGGCCAGCGAGTCGACCTGGGTGATCGAGCGTTCGATTTCGTGTTCCTGTACGAGCGTCAGAAGCTCGTCCGGCATGCCCATCGCGGCGAGCAGCGCGTGCCCGATTTCGGCGTGCCAGCGGACGAGCAACTCGTGCAGCGAGGCCGGATCGGCGATCAATTCGGGGAAGCTGGCGGTCCGGTAGAGCAGATAGAAAACGCCGATATCGTGCACCAGGCCGGTGAACATCGCCTCGTCGGGGCTGTTCCGGGTCAGCCGGCGAGCGAGCACGCGACATAGCGCGGCGACATGGATCGAGTGTTCCCACAAGCGGCGGGAGAGCGCTTCGAAAGGCGCCATCTTCTTGGAACCGAGAAGCTGTTCCATCGCCACGGCAAACGAGACGCTGCGCACCGCTTCCATGCCGACGATGGAAATCGCGTTGTTGACATCGACGATCTTGCGCCGCGTACGATTGAGCGCGGCCGAATTTGCCAGGCGAATGATCTTCGTGCTCATCAGTGGCTCGGCGCTGATCAGAGCGGCCAACTGCTCGATCGACAGGTTCGGGCTTTTCAGCGCGGTGCGCACGCGAAAAGTGATGTCGAGAAAAGTCGGAAACGATATCGATTCGCCCGAGAGATCGCGCGCGATGTCTTCCAGGATGCTAAAAGTCAGTTCGTGGCTCATGCGGTTCTGCCTTCAGGTCTTTCTCCAGAGCGCGGCGCGGCGCAGGGCTCGCGGTCGCGCAGCAACATTCGACGGCCGGTCGACGGAGCGCATTCTGCCTGAAACTCTCGTTCACGTTCCAGGCAGAGATTCGGGAGGCAGTTGCAGACGTTCGAGCAAGGCTTCATGGCTGATCCGCAAGAGCGCCTGAATGGCAGCGAAATCGTCCGGCAGAGCGGCGTCGGTCCACCCATTGAGCGAGTGGCGGGCGAGATTGACCGCCAGACGCACGTTCTGCACGCGCGGCAGGTGGGCGTTGGCGTCGTCGATCAGGGTGGTGAGCAGTTCGGGAAGGTGCCAGGCGTGGCACAGCGCCAGTTGCAGGGCGCTGAGCGGAAATCCGAGCATCTCCTGCTGCACGACAGCGCTGCGCAGGGTCTTGTCGGCGAGCAAGCGCGAACGAATCGCGATCGCCTGAGCCGGCGCGTAACACCAGAGGAGAATTTCGGCCAGGTCGTGCAACAGGGCGGCGACGGCCACTTCCTCGATGTTCAGGTCATGTCGCACGTAGGCCCAGTCGCGCGCGTAACGCGACGCGCGTTGGGTGCGCAGAATGACCTGCAGCACCCCGAGCAGGGCAATCGGATGCGTCTTCAGCGTAAGCTCGATGGTCGGCAGATCATCAAATTCACGAAAGAAGGGCTCGACGCCGAGCATCATGATGGCGCCGCCAATCGTCGTGATATCGCGATGCAGGTGGCGGCCACCGAAGGACTGAATATAGGCGAGCACGCGCACCGCCAGCAGCGGATCCTGGAAAACGATTTCGCTGATTTCGCGGCTCGTGACACGATCGGCACGGCGGCGCGCCTCATCGAGTTGTCGAACCGTCTGTCGCAGCACCGGCAGTTCGACACTGCCGAAGAACTCGAGCCAGGCGGCAATTCCGGCACTGGCCGATGACGTGGGAGTGGTAAACATCGATGTCGTCTCGGGCGAGAAAGCGGTCGCGAGCCTGCCGGAACGACCCGTACGTCGATCCGACCCGTCTGGTCAAAGCTGCTCAATCGATCTGCGACGCGGCCAGTCGGCAGCTTCCCGCGCGCGCGCCGTGCAGCGCGGCCGGCTCGTGGCGATTGCCCGGCAGCTCGCAGGCAATGGTAGACGCCGCTGGCCCGCCTCGCAAGCTGGCTGCCGAAACGAATCTGCTCAGCGCGCTGGCCGGGCAGCCGCGCGTCGCTCAGAAGCGCTCGTCGCCTCGCAGGTAACGCCACTTTCCGGGCGGCAGCCTGCCCAGTGGGACGCTGCCGATGCGCACCCGCCTGATCTCGCCGAGTGGCAGCGCCAGCAGTTCGCACATCCGCTGAATCTGCCGCCGGCTGTTGTCATGCACGACGAAGCGCAACTGCTGTTCGCTCAAGCGTGAGACCCGTATCCGCGGCAGCTTGACGCCGTCGACGGTCAGCCCATGTCGCAAGCGATCAAGACCCTGGTCATCCAGTTCGCCGAGGAAACGCACGTGGTATTCCTTTTCCCAACGCGAGGCGCGACCGGTCAACTGGCGGGCGGTATTGCCATCCTGGGTGAACACCAGCATTCCGCATTCGTCGGGCGCAAGTCTTCCGGCCAGTGCCAGTCCGCGCAGATGCGTCGGCGCCAAGCGCCTGAGCGCGCGGTCCTCACTCCAGTGGTTGTCCGCCCGAATGATCTCGCCCGGCGGCACGCGTTCGTCGAGCTCGTCTGCTGACGGCGTCCTTGGCACCTGGTGGAAGACGATGGTGATTGCTTCGCTACGTTGCTGGCCGGCCACCGGGTTGATTTCTATCCGGGCGTTCGGGTGGACGCGCGCACCAAGGCGGGCGACGACCTTCCCGTCTACGCTGACCCAGCCATTTTCGATCCACTCGTCGGCTTCACGCCGCGAGCACAGCGCCAGGCGGCAAACCAGCTTCGCCAGCCGTGGTGCTTCCTTCCCCCCGCTCGCGAGCACTTCTGCCGGACGCTTCTGGTCAGTCGGGTGCTCGGCTGCCGGTGGCCTGCCGGCGACCGCTGGTCGCGCTGCGCTCGGCGTCGGCCTCGATGTCGGCGTCGGCGTCACCGGCGAGTCGGCCGCGGCGGGCAGTCTTGGCCCCGTTTCGTCGCGCGGCCTGCCGGCTGCCGGGGGCAATGCACGGGCACCGGTGCTGCGCGCGATACCACGTGGCGGATGCACGACTGTGGGCTTGGCCGCCGGGGGGGCTGCCGCGGACACGGCGGGCGGGGCAAGCGGCGGTCGCGGCCAGGCGTGTTTGCTGCCTGGCGAGCCGCCACGGATCGGCTTGCGCGTGCCAGGCACGCTCGACCCGCGGGCAGTCTGGGCAGGCGTCGGCCGGGGGAGTTTCAGCGTTGGGCGAGGCATGGCGCGACCTTTCCTGGATCAAGCCAGTAGTCTACGCCAGAAACAAGCATTGTCTCAACGCAAAGGCGGCGGGGGCGGAGCGCCGCGCGGGGGCGGCGGGGGCGCGGGCAGCAAGGGCCTGTCGACCCGCGGACCGACAGCGCTTCTCGGCGGTAGCGCGCTTGCGCCGACCAGCGGCACCTTGTGGCCTTGTGCGTACATGCACTGCAGATAGTTCTGGTCGTAGCGTTGCTGCAATTCGTACGCCGACGCGCGACTCGTCGCGGCGCCGCTGCTGCTGCCGGCGAGCAGACCAAAGCCGGCCCCGACCGCCGCGCCACGCGAGCCGCCGACCGCCGCTCCAACGGTTGCGCCGACTGCCGTGCCGACGGCAGCACTGGCGATTCCAGACTCGACGCCCGCCGCGCTTGGGCTGCTCAGGCCAATCGCCTGCCGGGCATAGTTTCGGCACGCGGCGTCGTCGTTGCGAAACTGCTCGAACGATTGCCCGCGCCCCGGCAAGCTCATGACGCTTGGCCCCTCCGGCGGCAGGATGACGCAAGCGGCCAGGAGGGGAACAAGCAGGAAAGGGGTGTAGCGGCGTGGTCTGTTCATGCTGGGCCTCTGGCGACAATGTTGCGCGTGCGCTGCTGGAAACGCTCGGCGAGCCGTCGGACGGCCAGCGGGCGGTCGTCGCGGCGAGCGGTCAACCACACAACGTTTGCCCTGCCGATCGGCTGACCCGGAAAAGCACTCAAGTTGTTTGCCGCGAATGCCGTATCTGACCAATGTAGCAAGTGGTGAGATCGCCGGGGCACACAGCGTGGCCCGGCATGGCCGGCCGACGGCGCCCGTTGGCTGCGTATCGATCGGGCGCGCTCGTCTGGTATGCTGGTGCTTGCGCTACCGGGCTTGCCAATGATTTGAGTTGGACTGCTGCCATGCCGGAACATTCTGCCATATCGGTCGCCAGCCTGGGCGACCTTGTCGAAGAACAGGGCGCGCTGCCCGGCTTTGTCGTGCAGCGGACGGACGGTCTGCATGTTCTCCGCTCCCGGCTTGATTCCCCCGCCGCGTTCTTACAGTTTGTCAATCGGGTGATTGACGCCGGCCTCTACTTTCGTAACCTCGACTATGCACGTTTCGTCGAACTCCTCTACACCGAAACAGCACGCGAGCAAGGCGGGGACCCGGCGGATGTCTTCCTTGCCTCGGGCATGCGACCTTTTGATCCGGAGCGCCGCGCGCTCTATCACTCGTTACGTGCCGACCAGAACGAAGCAAGCTTTCTGTTCGAGCCGATCCACGCGCTCGCTGGCGAATTCGCGCACAACGAACGGGCGAGCGGCGGACGCCAGCGCGACGGGGAACGCACGGTCCTCGACATCGACGAGTTCATCGCCTACGCCTGGGCCGAGGGCGTGCGCTACGGCATCGATGTTGCGGCGGTGTGCGAGGGCTTCGAACTAAGCAAACCGGAGAAGCGCATCGTCGCGCGCAGTCTGCCCGCGCAACCGGGAAAAGATGCCGAAATCCGTGAGCTGGCGCCCGGCTTGCACCGCAACAACGCCCCTCGGCGGATGGTCAGCGGTCGGGTCGACCTGCGCCAGTTCGAAACGCGCTACCCGCAGGTTGCCGCCAGCCTTCGCCTGGTGCAGAAAGTTCCCAGCAAGCCCGGTGTAGATGGCCGCCTGATTTCCGGCGAAGCGATCCCCGCCTTGCCGGCCAAGGACTTTGAGCTGGCCAGCCTGGCCGGCCCGGGAACCCAGGTCAAGCGGGAGAAGGACGTCGAGTTTCTGGTGTCCTCGGTGTGTGGGTTTCTCAGCGTCGACACGCAGACGAATCAGTTCTCGGTCGGCGACAAGATCGTCAGTCATGAAGGCGTCAGCACGCGCACGACAGGTGATCTGCTGCTCACCGGTGAGGTCTATGAGCAGCACGGCGAAATCCAGGAGCAACGTATCGTCCGTTGCCGGAGTATCACGGCGCATGCCGACGTCTTCGGCCACGTCCAGTCGATGGGCGGCATCGTGCATCTCAAGCACAACCTGGTCGGTGGCAGCGCGAGCAACGAGGCAGGGGACATCGTCGTCGACGGCGTAGCCTCCGGCGCGACGCTCTCCGCCTTGAACGGCTGCGTCACGCTGCGCCGGGCCGACAACTGCGTCATCCTGGCTCGCCGGGCAGAGATCGGCCAGGCGACCGCGTGTACGATCGTCGCCGACGAACTGGAACTGGACATCTCGGAGGCGTGTGCGGCAGCGAGCCGATGGCTGCACGTGCGCTTGAGCCGTTCGCGCCGCGAGATCGACAATGTCTTCCTGGTTCGCGTGCCCGACCTTTCGGCGCACACGACGCAGATCGCGACCTTGCAGAAGAGGCTGGAAACCTTGCTGAAAGCGATCGCCGGGCAGCGCGAGAGGATCGCTGCAATGCGCGAGGAAAAGGAGCTGGCCAACTACCTTCGCCTCGCCGAAAAGCTGCGCCGCAAGGAACTGACGCTACGCCCGGAACAGGAAGTGAGCTGGCGCCGGCTGGCGGGACAGGTCGCCCCGGCCTTGAAGGCCCTGGCGCAACTGTCGCAGTCGGTCACCGAGATGGACGCTGAACACGGACGGATCAGCGTCAACGTCGGCGAGTTGATCGCCGAGCGCGACGCCTTGTCGGCCGGGATCGCGTGCAGCGTCGAACAGATGGTCGACGAAACGCGCATCAGCATGTTTCTTTACCGGCCGGCCGATCCGCCGCTCAGCAGCCTGTCGAGCAAGGAGCTGAAAGCGCGCTTGCGACGTACCGATGCGGCAACTCGGCTGCTCTTCGCTGGCGCCAAGGGGAGCTTCGCCTGGACCTATCAGTCGGCGACAAGTTGAGTTGCACGCGTCCTGCCGCAGCAGGTGCAGCAACACGATGCGCTCAGCCAGGTTCGCGCTGACCAGCGCCGGCTCAGCCCTCGCCCAGGCGCCGCGCGATATGCTCCAGCGCTTCTTCGATCTGGTCGATCAGAATCAGGCAGAGGTCGCCGGGCTGCAGGTCGGCGAGGGCCGTGTCGATGGCCAGGAATTCGCCGCGAATCTCCAGCACGTCGGAGGTCCGGCTCGCTTCGGTCAGCCCCTCGCGCAACAAGGCGAGCACTTCGCCGTCTGCACGGCCGCGCTGACATTGGTCCTGGTAAAGAATCACCCGATCGAAAGCGCCGCCGAGGATTTCAGTCTGCCGGCGGATGTCCTGGTCGCGCCGATCACCGGCGCCGCTGATCACGACTGAACGCCGCCCGCTTCGCCCGGCGGGCATGTTTTCGATCGCCTCGACCAGCGCCTGGATCGCATCCGGATTGTGTCCGTAGTCGGCGATCAGCGTTGCCCCACGGTAAGTGAAGACGTTGAAGCGCCCGGGTGCGGTCTGCGCGTCGTTGACGAAGAGGCTGAGGCCAAGGCGTATTGTTCGCCAATCGACGCCAAGCGCCCAGGCTGCCGCCGTCGCCGCCATCGCGTTCTCGACCTGAAAGCCGATGGCGCCGTTCTGGGTCAGCGGGATCTCGCTCAGCGGAATCCGCTGCTCGATGCTCCCGGCCGAAGCGACGATCGCATCGCCATCGCGATAGACGACGCGCTTGCGCTGCGCGCGGTGCATCGCCATCACCGGGTGATGCCGGTCGGTAGCAAAGTAGATGACGCTGCCCGGGCACGAGTCGGCCATCCGCGCAACCATAGGGTCGGCGGCATTGAGGATGGCAACGCCGGTGGTCGGTTTGACGTTCTGTACGATGACGCGCTTGACCACCGACAAGTCCTCGACGGTGCTGATGTACGACAAGCCGAGGTGGTCGCCGAGACCGATATTGGTCACCACGGCAACGTCGCAGCGATCAAAGCCCAGGCCCTCGCGCAGCACGCCGCCGCGCGCCGTTTCGAGGACCGCCGCGTCTACCTCGGGATGGAGCAGCACATTGCGCGCGCTTTTCGGCCCGCTGCAGTCGCCGGTATCGATCCGCCGGTCGCCGACGTAGACGCCGTCGGTCGTCGTCATCCCGACGCGCAGTCGTTGACGGCCGAGAATGCACGCGATCAGGCGCACCGTCGTGGTTTTTCCATTGGTTCCGGCGACTGCGACGAGCGGGATGCGTGCGTCATCGCCGGGGGTGAACATGCTGGCGATGATCGCTTCGCCGACCGGCCGCCCCTTGCCGAAGGACGGTTGCAGGTGCATGCGCAGGCCGGGTGCGGCGTTGATTTCGACGATGCCGCCGCCCTGTTCCTCAAGCGGTCGCAGGACGCTGTCGCAGACCACGTCGACACCGGCAATGTCGAGCCCGATCGTTTGCGCCGCAGCCACCGCGCGCGCGGCAAACTCGGGATGCACATCGTCGGTGACATCGGTCGCCGTTCCCCCGGTCGACAGGTTCGCGTTGTTGCGCAGGACGACACGCTGGCCGCGCGCCGGCACCGATTCGGGGGTCAGACCGGCAGCGCGCAGCAGCGCCAGGGCGACCTCGTCGAGGCGTATTCTGGTCAATGAAGTGGCGTGCCCTTCGCCGCGTCGCGGATCGCTGTTCACGCGGTCGACGAGCTGCCGGATGCTGTGCCGGCCGTCGCCAACGACGAGCGGCGGATCGCGCCGAGCGGCCGCGACGAGTTTGTCGCCGACGACGAGCAGGCGGTAGTCGTGGCCGGGCAGATAGCGCTCGACGAGCACTTCGTCACTGACCTCGGCGGCGATCGCGTAAGCCGCGTCGATCTGCTCGCGCGTGCTCAGGTTGACCGCGACGCCACGGCCCTGATTGCCGTCCTGCGGCTTGACGACGACCGGCAAGCCGAACTCGCACGCGGCCGCCCACGCGTCTTCGGCACTGAGCACCGGGCGGCCGACGGGAACCGGAACTCCGGCGGCGTGCAACAGGATCTTGCTCAGCTCCTTGTCCTGCGCGATCGATTCGGCAACCGCACTGGTGCGGTCGGTTTCCGCCGCCTGGATTCGTCGCTGCCGGCTGCCCCAACCGAACTGTACCATGCTGCCTTCGGTCAGACGGCGAAAGGGAATATTGCGCGCCGCCGCGGCGTAGACGATCGCGCCGGTACTCGGCCCCAGCCGTACGTCCTCGTCGAGCTCGCGCAAGCGCGCCAGCGCCTCGCCGAGGTCGAACGGCGTATCGTCGTAGGCCGCCCGGCACAAGGCCGCCGCGAGGTCGAAAGCAAGCCGGCCGACGGCTTCCTCGCTGTACTCGACGACGACCTGATAGGTGCCCGCATCGACGGTGGGTGAGGTGCGGCTGAAGGTTACCGGGCAGCCGGCTTGCGCCTGCAGACCCAGAGCGGCAAACTCGAAAGCCTGCGCCATCGAAACGGCTTCATCGTGACCGGCCGGGCGCAACATGGCCAACTCGGGAAAACGTTCGCGCAGTCGGTTCTCGAAACCGGGCAGATGGTCCAGGTTCCGCTCCTTATCCGGGCAGATGACGATCGCCTCGACCGCCGGGTGCCGGCTCCAGAGGTTAGGGCCGCGCAAGGCGCGGATACGCGACACTTCCATGAATCGTTTTCCTTATCATCTGGTTTGCACTGGGCTGTGCATGACTGACCGGGCGGGGGCGAGCCCGCTACCCTTGTTCAGGCGGCGGTGAACGTCTCCAGGCCGGTCCTGATCACTTCCGGCGCCAGGCCGAGCGCCCAGGCCGTTCCGGTGGCGGCAAGCACGTTGTCGACCTGCCAGGCGATCTTCCCGCCTTGCGTCAGCGGCACATCGAGCAGCCCGACGATCGGCGTTTCCTCGTCACCGACGGCGACGATCACCTGAGCGTCGCGCACGAAGACGACCGTCTGGCCGCTTGCCCGATGCGCGGCGAGCACCGGCAGGTCGGCGTCGGCGGCGAAGAAGACGACCTTGCCGTCGCACAGTCCGGCCATTTCGACGAGCATCGGAAAGCCCGCGTTGAGCACCGCGCTGCCCTTCGGCAGGACCAGATCGACCTGCGTGCGCAGGACGGTAAATACCTGTTCGGGCGTCTGAATGTCGTACGGCCCGAAATGTGCGGCAGGCTCGACGTTGGTCACGACGCCGATCTGGCAACGATCGTAAGCGAGTCCTTCGGCAAGAATCGTCGTGCTGCCGTTTTCCAGGACAGCCGCCTCGACCGAGCGATTCATCAGAACGCGCTGGGCAGCGCGCCAGTTGGCACTGTCGCCCTTCTCGATACCGCGCCGGTCGACGAACAGACCGGCGCTGCAGGCGAGTCCGGTACATTTGCCGGAGAGGCTGATGAAACGCGCCACCAGTTGCGCCACGGTCGTCTTGCCGAAGCTGCCGCTGATTCCGATGACCGGAATTCGCCCGTCGGCGCCGTCGGGAAACAGTTGGTCGACGATCGCCCGGCCGACCGGACGCGGCTGGCCGGTTTCCGGTTTCAGGTGCATCAGCAGGCCCGGGCCGGCGTTGACTTCGACGATCGCCCCGCGCTGGCCGTCGAGCGGCTGCGCGATATCCTCGCAGACGAGATCGACCCCGGCGATGTCAAGCCCGACGATGCGCGCGGCGAGCGACGCGATGGCGGCTGTTTCCGGGTGGACCGCGTCAGTCACGTCGTCGGTGTGGTTGCCGCTGCGCACGATCAGAACTTCGCGCCCGGCGGGCGGCACCGAATCCGGGGTGAAGCCCTGACGCGTCACTTCCAGACGGGCCACCGGATTGTCTGCCAGGTCGATGACATCAAGCGGAAACTCCTCGGCAGCACCGCGTCGCGGGTCGGAGTTGATCTGCAGGTCGATCAGTTGATTGATCGTCGATTGGCCATCGCCGACCACGCGCGCGGTCTCGCCGCGCGCCGCAGCGACCAGCTTGCCACCGATGATCAGCAAGCGATGCTCGGAGCCGCGCACGTAACGCTCGACGATCACCCCGCTGCCTTCTTCGACGGCCGCCAGGTAGGCGGCCTCGACCTCGTTGCGCGCGACCAGGTTGGTGAACACGCCGCGTGCGTGGTTGCCATCGGACGGTTTGACGACGACCGGCAGGCCAATGTCCTCGGCCGCTACCCAGGCGTCTTCAGCGCTGTCGACCAGGCGGCCAGCCGGTACCGGGACGCCACAAGAGCTGATCAGCGTCTTGGTCAGATCCTTGTCGCGCGAGATCCCCTCGGCAATCGCGCTGGTGCGGTCGGTCTCGGCCGTCCAGATGCGACGGCTTGCCGCGCCGTAGCCCAGTTGCACCAGGTTGCCGTCGGCGAGCAGCCGAATCGCGGGAATCCGCCGGTCCTTGGCGGTAGCCGCCTCGACGATGCAACCCGTACTCGGGCCGAGCAGCTTGCGCTCGGCCAGATCGGCGAGACGGGTGACCGTTGCGCCAACGTCGAACGGCGTGTCGTGAATGGCGGCGAGCAGCAGTTCACGCCCGGCCTGCAGGCAACTGCGCGTGACTTCGTCGTGCCAGGCGCGCACGACGACCTTGTATACGCCGCGCTGCGAAGTTTCGCGCGCCTTGCCGAAGCCGCCCGGCATGCCGGCGAGGTTCTGCAGTTCGAGCGTGACGTGCTCGAGAATGTGCGCCGCCCAGGTTCCCTCGGCCAGGCGGCGCAGGAAGCCGCCGCGTTCGCCGTAGCTGCAGCGATGCTCGACGAGCGAGGGCAGCAGGCTGGTCAGTCGTTCGACGAAACCCGGCAGCGTGTTCGACGGGAAGTCCTCGAGTGTACCGATATCGACCAGTGCTTCGATCACCGGGCGGTAGGTCCAGATGTTCGGCCCGCGCAGGTGGCGCATTTCGAGGAAGCGGATGTCATGGTTTTTCATGTCGGCCTTTGCGAAAGGGGGCACGGTGCGCGGTCAGGCGCGGGAAAACCCTGGCGTCTGGGCGGAACCATCGAATCCGCCAGCGCTCGTCGCGAGAATAACGTTGCCGCGACGAATCGGCTTACGCTGGCTGCCGCGACGCGTGATCAGCGGGCGGCGGCTCACAGGAAGCGGTCGAGGAAGCGGCGGCTGGGCGCATCGAGCGCGTAGCGGTCGCGAATCAGAAAGTGGATTCCATGGCTGTCGGAGATGAGCAGCGCGGAAGGCGCCAGGCGGCGGATGTCCTCCTCGCCTTTGAGCACCAGTTGCGTCGTGCCACGGTCGGTGTCGACCAGCCAGGTGCTGGGCGTGGCAAAGCTCGAAACGCTGACGATGCGCGCAATCACCGGCATGAACTCACGCTGCGCCAGTTCGTCGGCGAGCAGGCGCTGCATGTCCTCCGGCAGGTCGCTCAGGCGCTCGATCCAGGCCAGCTCGTGGCCGTGCGGGTCGACCAGGGCGAGACCGTAGTCGGGCGCGCCGATCGGAAAGGCGCGCACCGGTGCGACCTCGTCGTGGCAGGTGCCGGCCGCGTCGATCAACTCGAGGCGACCGAAACTGTTGCGCCGCAGGCGGTAGTCCGGGGCAACGCTCATTGCCGCTCCTCGTCACCGCGCCGGGCGATTTCCAGCGCGCGCAGATCGTCTTCCACGTCGATGTTGCGTGCCTGCGCCTGATAGAGGCGGTAGTAGTGTCCTTCGGCCGCCATCAGCTCGTCATGGCTGCCGACTTCGACCACCCGGCCGCGGTCGAGGACGACCAGCCGGTTGGCGTCGCGCAGCGTAGACAGGCGGTGCGCGATGGCGATCGTCGTCCGTCCGCGCACCAGGTTGTCGAGCGCCTTCTGAATCTCCTTTTCGGTCGTCGTATCGACCGACGAAGTCGCTTCATCGAGGATCAGGATGCGCGGGTCGATGAGTAGTGCGCGCGCGATCGAAATGCGCTGGCGTTCGCCCCCCGAGAGGGCCTGTCCGCGCTCGCCGACGAGAGAATCGTAGCCATGCGGCAGGCGCAGGATGAACTCGTGCGCATGCGCGGCGCGTGCGGCGGCGACGATTTCCTCGCGCGTCGCGTCGGGTTTGCCGTAGGCGATGTTTTCCGCGATCGTGCCGAAAAAGAGGAAAGGCTCCTGCAGCACGAGGCCGATGTGCCGGCGGTACTCGGCAACCGGCAGCGAGCGGATGTCGACCCCGTCGATCAGGATCGCGCCTTCGCTGACGTCGTAGAAACGGCAGATCAGATTGACCAGCGTGCTCTTGCCAGAACCGCTGTGGCCGACCAGGCCGACCATTTCGCCGGGTTCGATGACGAGATCGATGTCGCGCGTGACGCTGCGCGTGCCGTAGCGAAAACCGACCCCGCGCAGTTCGATGCGCCCAGCGACCTTCGGCAGATGCACCGGGTGGTTCGGCTCGGGCACACTGGATACGTGGTCGAGGATGTCGAAGATGCGCTTGGCGCCGGCTGCCGCTTTCTGGGTCACCGAAACGATGCGGCTCATCGAGTCCAGGCGCAGGTAGAAGCGGCTGATGTACGCGAGAAAAGCGGTGAGCACGCCGACGGTGATCTGGTCGCGCGCAATCTGCCAGATGCCGAAGGCCCAGACGGTGAGCAGACCGATTTCGGTCAACAGCGTGACGGTCGGCGAGAACAGCGACCAGACCTTGTTGACCCGGTCGTTGACTTCGAGGTTGTGCGTATTGGCAGCGCGGAAACGCGCCGCCTCGCGGCTCTCCTGAGCAAACGCCTTGACCACGCGTATCCCCGGAATGGTGTCGGCGAGGACGTTGGTGACCTCGGCCCAGACCCGGTCGACACGCTCGAAACCGGTGCGCAGCTTCTCGCGCACGACGTGGATCAGCCAGGCGATGATCGGCAGCGGGAGCAGCGTGACAGCCGCCAGCCAGGCGTCGATCGAGACGAGAATCACCGTCGTCATCAGGATCATCAGCACATCGGTGGCGAAATCGAGCAGGTGCAGCGAGAGGAAGATGTTGATCCGGTCGGTCTCCGAGCCGATGCGCGCCATCAGGTCGCCCGTCCGCTTGCCGCCGAAGTACTCCTGCGAAAGCTTGAGCAGGTGTTCGTAGGTTGCCGTGCGCAGATCGGCGCCGATGCGTTCGGAGACGAGCGCCAGAATGTAGGTGCGCGCCCAGCCCAGCACCCAGGCAACGAGCGAAGCGGCGAGCAGACCGGACAGGTAGAGGGCCACCGTCGCCACCTCGATCGGCTTACCGTTCTGGTACGGAATCAGCACGTTATCCATGATGGGCATGGTCAGATAGGGGGCCACCAGGGTGGCTGCCGTGGTCAGCAGCGAAAGGACGAAAGCGGCGAGCAACTGCCCCTTGTAGGGTCGGGCGAAACGCCCCAGGCGAAGCAGCGTCCAGGTCGATGGCGGCGTGTGGATTTCCTTGCTGCACAGCGGGCATTCCTCCTGACCGGCGAGCAGCGGGCTCTCGCACTTCGGGCAGAGTGCCTGGGGCGCGGCCGGAGGCAGCGTGCCGTCGATGCGCAGGCTCGACTGCTGTGCAAAGCGTTCGACCAGACGTCCGGCGGCAACGTCGCCGCCCAGCGTGTAGCGCCATTGTCCGAGCAAGGCACGCGTGTCATGCAGTTCGAGCGTGCCGACGCCGGAATGGTCGCGGCGGGCCAGGGTGAGGCCGGCGCGGTAGGGCCAGCTCTGCCAGTCGGCTTCCGCGCTGGCCTTGGCGAGCAGGCGTTCGCTGGTCAGCACGACGATTCCGGAGGTGAAATGCAGGCGCGCGTCGAGGTCGATTTCGAGCCAGGCAAGGACCTGCTCGTTGTCGACCAGGTGCTCGCCGAGCGCGGGTAGCCAGACGGACGGGGGCGTCGGAACGGACGTTGGTTCAGCGAATGCCGCAGGCGGCGAGATCGGGCTGGCACTTGGCGTCATGCAGTCACCGCTCTACCTGGGCAACCGGCGGCAGCCGGCTTCACGGCTGGCGCAGCAGGTCGACGATCTCGAGCAGTTCGACGCGCAAGACCTCGGGCGTCAGTCCAGGAGCAGCGCCGGAATCGGGGTCGACTTCATCCAGACGATGGCGTGCGCCACTGATGGTGAACCCCTGGCTGTAGAGCAGTTCGCGAATCCGGCGAATCAACAGCACCTCGTGGTGCTGATAGTAGCGCCGGTTGCCGCGTCGCTTCACCGGTTTGAGCTGGGTGAATTCCTGCTCCCAATAGCGCAGAACGTGCGGCTTGACGCCGCACAGCTCGCTGACCTCGCCGATCGTAAAGTAGCGCTTGGCGGGAATTGCCGGCAGAACCTCAGTCTCAGGCTCTCTAGGACTGGCTTCCATGATAGGCGTGCTCCACGTCGGTCTTCAGCTTCTGGCTGGCATGAAAGGTAACCACCCGGCGCGCCGTGATTGGAATCTCCTCGCCTGTCTTCGGATTTCGCCCTGGTCGCTGCGGCTTGTCACGCAACTGGAAGTTGCCGAAGCCCGAGAGCTTTACACCGTCGCCACGTTCGAGGGCGTTGCGGATTTCCTCAAAGAACGCTTCGACCATGTCCTTTGCCTCGCGCTTGTTCAGGCCAACCTTTTCGAACAGCAAATCGGCCAGTTCTGCTTTTGTCAGCGTCATTCCATCCCCTTTCTCAAACCCGAAGTTGCGCTGCGAAGGCATCCTGCAGGTAGGCGACCAATTGCTGAACGGCCGCGTCGACTTCGGCTTCCAGTAACGTCTTTTCAGTATCTTGCATCACTATGCGGAAGGCAAGGCTTTTCTTGCCCGCTTCGACTCCCCGGCCAAGGTAGACATCGAAGAGGGTGATTTCCTGAACGATCGGTGGACCGTTCAGCCGCATTCCTTCGATCAGACGACGAACTTCGAGCGCCTGATCAACGACGATCGCCAGGTCCCTGATCACCGGCGGCTGGCGCGAGACCTCGCCGAACTGCGGCAGGCGGGCGGCGAGCAGCGGTTGGAGATCGACTTCGAAAACGACCGGAACCGACGGCAATTCGTACTTCTGCTGCCATTCCGGGTGCAACTCGCCGATGAAGCCGATCGCCTGGCCGGCGAGCGTGACGCGCGCGCTGCGGCCCGGGTGCAGGGCCGGGTGTGGGCAAGGGGCGAACTCGGCGACCAGCGGCGCGAGGAGAAACTCGAGGTCGGCCTTGAGATCGAAGAAATCGACGTTGCGCGTCGTACAAGCCCATTGCTCGGGCAGCGCGCTGCCGTAGGCGAGAGCGGCGAGTTTCCACGGTTGGCGAAAACCGTGCACCGGCGCGCCGGCGTCATCGCGGAAGAAGCAGCGGCCGCTCTCGAAAAGGCGGATTCGGCTCTGCTTGCGCCGCAGGTTGGTCGCCACATTCGCCACCAAGCCGCCGATCAGACTCGAGCGCAGGACGCCGAGATGCGCCGCGATCGGGTTGGCCAGGCGGATCGCGCCAGCGTTGGCGGCGAAATCGACCTCCCAGCGCTCGTCGACGAAGGCGTAGTTGACCACTTCCTGATAGCCGCAGTCGGCCAGAATCTGGCGCAGACGGGGCAGCGAACGCGTGTTTTCGCTCTGCGGCAGCATCGACAAGCTCGCCCGCGGCGCGGCGGCCGGGATTTGTTCGTAGCCCTGCAGGCGGGCGATCTCTTCGATCAGGTCCTCTTCGATCGCCAGATCGAAACGATAGCTCGGCGGAACGACGACGAAGCTTTCACCCTCCCGGGCAAGCGGAAAGCCGAGCCGCGCGAGGAGTTCGCCGACCCGTTCAGCGCCGAGCGACGCACCGAGAACGCGCGCCACGCGCGAGGCGCGCACGCGCACCGGCAAACGTTCCGGCAGACGCGCGGTGGTCTGGCTGAGCGGACCGGCGTGGCCACCGCAGATGTCGAGAATCAGCCGGGTCGCCCGTTCGAGCGCGCGGCTCGTCCCGCCGAAGTCGACGCCACGTTCGAAGCGATGCGAAGCGTCCGAACCGAAAGCGTAGCGGCGCGCCCGTCCGGCGATCGCTGACGGGGCAAAGAAGGCCGCTTCCAGGAACAGCTCGCGCGTCTCGTGCGTGATGCCGCTCTCCTCGCCGCCCATGATCCCGGCCATCGCCAGCGGGCCGCGATCGTCGGCGATCAGCAGGATGTCGTCGTGCAAGGTGATCGACTGTTCGTTGAGCAGCCTGAGCTGCTCGCCGGGGCGCGCCATGCGCGCCCGAATCGCGCCGCACAGGCGAGCGTTGTCGAAGGCATGCAGCGGCTGCCCGAGCTCGAGCATGACATAGTTGGTGATGTCGACCAGCGCCGAGATCGACCGCAGGCCGCAGCGTTCGAGGCGCCGACGCATCCAGTCGGGCGTCGGCGCCGTCGCATCGACGTCGGCGATCACGCGCCCGCAGTAGAGCGGACACGCCTCCGGTGCTTCGAGCACGATCTGGCGCGCACTGGCGATGCTCGCCGCAACCGGCGCGACTTCGAGCAAGCGCAGCGGCTGACCGGTGAGCGCCGCAACTTCGCGCGCAATTCCTTCGAGCGACAGACAGTCGGCGCGGTTCGGCGTCAGCTTGAGCGTCAGCAGGCGGTCGTCGAGGTCGAGCAACTGGCGCACATCGCTGCCCGTCGGGGCGTCGGCGGGTAAAGCGAGAAGGCCGGCAGCGTCTTCGGAAATCCCCAGTTCGCGCGCCGAGCAGAGCATTCCGTGCGAGTCGACACCACGCACCCGACTCACCCTGATGCGCAGCGAACCCGGCAACTCGGCACCCGGCAGCGCGCACGGCACTTTCATCCCGGGCGTGACGTTCGGCGCGCCGCAGACGATCAACAGCGGTTCGCCGGCGCCGACCGCGACTTGGCAGACGCGCAGACGATCGGCGTCCGGGTGCTTGTCGACGGCTTGCACATGGCCGACGACGACCCCGCTGAAGGGCGGTGCAACCGGTTCCTCCGACTCGACTTCGAGACCGGCCATGGTCAACAGATGCGAGAATTCGTCTCCCTCGAGCTTGGCATCGACGAAGCTGCGTAACCAGGATTGCGAGAATTTCATTGCGTCAGGTGGGCGGGAATAGGCGCGTCAGATGGCGCGTCAGATGAACTGGCGCAGAAAGCGCAAGTCGCCGTCGTAGAACAGGCGCAGGTCGTTGACGCCATAGCGCAGCATCGTCAGGCGGTCCGGCCCCATGCCGAAAGCAAAGCCGATGTAGTTCTCGGGATCGATCGCGACATGGCGCAGCACGTTTGGATGCACCATGCCGCAGCCGGCGATTTCCAGCCAGCGCCCCTCGAGCGGCCCACTCATGAAGGCCACGTCGATTTCCGCCGACGGTTCGGTAAACGGGAAGAACGACGGGCGGAAGCGGACGCGCAGGTCGTCGTTTTCGAAGAAGCGGCGCAGGAAATCGGCGATCACGCCCTTCAGGTCGGCAAAACTGACGTTCTCGCCGATCCACAGCCCCTCGACCTGATGAAACATCGGCGAGTGGGTAGCATCCGAATCGACCCGATAGACGCGTCCGGGCGCGATCACGCGGATCTCAGGCATGCGCGCCTGGCCGGCATGGCGGGCGACGTGCGCCTGCATGTAACGCACCTGGATCGGGCTGGTGTGCGTGCGCAGGAGAACGCCCGGCGCGACCTCGCCACGCTCGTCGAGTAGATAGAAGGTGTCGTGCATCGAACGCGCCGGGTGGTCCTCAGGCGTGTTCAGTGCGGTGAAATTCTGGAAGTCGCTTTCGATTTCGGGGCCATCGGCCACCTCGAATCCGATCGAGCGAAAGAGCGCTTCGATCCGTTCGAGCGTGCGCGTTACCGGATGCAGGCCGCCGCGCGCCTGACCGCGCCCGGGCAGCGTGACATCGAGCGCCTCGGCCGCCAGCTTGCGCGCCAGCGTCTTGCGGCGAATCGCCTCGCGCCGCTCCTCAAGCGCCGACTCGACGGCTTCCTTGGCACGGTTGATCGCCGCGCCGGCGGTCTTCCGCTCGTCCGCCGGCAACTGCGCCAAGCCCTTGAGCAGCCCGGTGATCTGACCGCTCTTGCCGAGATAGGCGGCCTTCACCTGTTCGAGCGCGGCGTGGTCGTCGGTTGCGGCAAAGGCGCTGGTCGCGGCCTGGATGATTTGATCGAGATTGTGCATGGTCTACTGAAAAAAGGAGGCTTGCGCCTCCTTTGCCGGCACTCGCCGCGGTCAGGAGTCGAGCTGGCTTTTCGCCTGCTGCGCCAGCGCGGCAAAGGCTGGTTTGTCGAAAACCGCCAGGTCGGCGAGCACCTTGCGGTCCACCTCGACTTGCGCTTTCTTCAGTCCGTTCATCAGCGTGCTGTACTTCATTCCCAGTTCGCGCGCCGCCGCATTGATGCGGGCGATCCACAGACTGCGGAACTGGCGCTTGCGTTGCCGGCGGTCGCGATAAGCGTACTGCCCGGCTTTCATCACCGCCTGCTTGGCGACGCGATAGACGTTGTTGCGGCGGCCGCGGAAGCCCTTGGCCAGGGCAAGAATCTTCTTGTGGCGCGCGTGCGCGGTTACACCACGTTTTACTCGGGGCATCTCTTATCTCCTCAGGCGTAGGGCAACATTGAACGGACCACGGCCTTGTCCGCGTCATGCACCGCGGTCATCCCGCGCAACTGACGCTTGGTCTTCGTGTCCTTCTTGGTCAGGATGTGTCGCTTGTACGCGTGTGAGCGCTTGATACGCCCGCTCGGACTGATCTTGAAGCGCTTTTTCGCGCCTGTCTTGGTTTTCATCTTGGGCATTGAATGCTCCTGTTTATGAACATGCTGCCAGGTGGCTCCCGACGGGAACGCTTGTAACCCGGCACCACTTGTTATCGCCGCGTCTTCTTGTCGCGGCGCTGTCGCTCGAACTAGCGTCGCTTGTTCGGCGTCAGCACCATGACCATCTGGCGGCCTTCCATTTTCGGCATCTGCTCGACCAGCGCGATCTCCTGCAGGTCGGCTTTGATTCGCTCGATCTGGCGCATGCCGATATCCTGATGCGCCATCTCGCGGCCACGGAAGCGCAAGGTCACCTTGACCTTGTCCTCCTCCTCGAGAAAGCGCGTCATGTTGCGTAGCTTGATCTGGTAGTCGTTCTCGTCGGTCCCCGGACGGAACTTGACTTCCTTGACCTGCACCTGCTTCTGCTTGAGCTTCTGCTCATGCTGGCGCTTCTGCTCCTGATACTTGAACTTGCCGAAATCGACGATGCGGCAGACCGGTGGCTGCGCCATCGGCGCAATTTCGACCAGGTCGACCCCAGCTTCTTCAGCCAACGCCAGTGCTGCCCTGACACTCATGACGCCCAATTGTTCGCCGCTGGCTCCGATCAGGCGGACTTCCGGTGCGTTGATCTCTTCGTTGACGCGTTGCGCCTTTTGCAGTGCGATGGTTCCGCTCCTTGTTTCGAGAAAAGTCAGGCCGTTGCGCGGCGCGTTGCGACTTCCTCGAGAAGTCGCCCGGTCAGGGCCTCGATCGACATCTGGCCGAGGTCCCGGCCGCCGCGTGTACGCACGGCTACCAGATTGGCTGCCACTTCCTTGTCGCCGACGACGATCTGGTAAGGCAGCTTGTTCAAGCTATGCTCTCGTATTTTATAGGTAATTTTTTCATTGCGCAAATCGGCCGCAACGCGCAGTCCGGCCGCGCGCAGATTGGCCGCCACCTGCTCGGCATAATCGGCCTGGCGCTCCGAGATATTCAGCACCACCGCCTGCTGTGGGGCCAGCCACAAGGGCATGGCACCGGCATGATGTTCGATGAGGATGCCGATGAAGCGTTCGAGCGAACCGAGGATCGCCCGGTGCAGCATCACGGGCACCAGGCGCTCGTTGTTCTCCGCGATGTAGTGCGCGGCGAGCCGCTCGGGCAGGGCGAAATCGAGCTGCAGCGTGCCGCATTGCCAGACGCGCCCGAGGCAGTCCTTGAGCGAAAACTCGATCTTCGGTCCGTAGAAAGCGCCTTCGCCGGGCTGCAGTTCGTAGTCCAGTTGCTTCGCCGCGAGCGCCTGCGCCAGTGCCTGCTCCGCCCGGTCCCAGACTTCATCCGAACCGATGCGCTTGTCGGGCCGCGTGGACAGCTTGACGAGAATCTCGGTAAACCCGAAATCGGCATAGATCTGTTGCAACAGATCGATGAAAGCCGAAGTCTCGGGCAGAACCTGCGCTTCCGTACAAAAAATGTGGGCGTCATCCTGCACGAAAGCGCGCACACGCATCACGCCGTGCAAGGCGCCGGACGGCTCGTTGCGGTGGCACGAGCCGAATTCCGCCAGCCGCATCGGCAGGTCGCGGTAGCTGCGCAGACCCTGATTGAAGATCTGGATATGCCCCGGACAGTTCATCGGTTTGATCGCGTAATCGCGATTCTCCGCCGCCGTCGTGAACATGTGCTCGGCGTAGTTCTGCCAGTGTCCCGAGCGCTCCCAGAGCACCCGATCGACGATCATCGGCGTCTTCACTTCCAGATAACCGTGCGCGGCGAGGACGCGCCGCAAGTACTGCTCGACCTCCTGCCAGATCGTCCAGCCCTTCGGATGCCAGAACACCATCCCCGGCGCTTCGTCCTGCAAGTGAAAGAGATCGAGTTGCCGGCCGAGCTTGCGATGGTCGCGCTTCTCGGCCTCTTCCAGCATGTGCAGATACGCTTCCTGGTCTTCCTTCTTCGCCCAGGCCGTGCCGTAGATGCGCTGCAGTTGTTCGTTGCGATGGTCACCGCGCCAATACGCACCGGCGACCTTCATCAGCTTGAAAACCTTCAGCCGGCCAGTCGAGGGGACATGCGGACCACGGCACAGGTCGACGAAATCGCCTTCGCGATACAGTGACACTTCCTCGCCGGCCGGGATGGCGCCGATCAGCTCGGCCTTGTAGCGCTCGCCGATCGACTCGAAGAAAGCGACCGCCGCATCGCGTTCCCACACCTCGCGCTGCACCGGCAGGTCGCGTCGCGCCAGCTCATGCATGCGTTGCTCGATCGCCGCCAGGTCGTCCGGCGTAAACGGACGCTCGTAGGCGAAGTCGTAGTAGAAGCCGTTTTCGATCACCGGGCCGATCGTCACCTGCGCCGTCGGGAAAAGCTCCTTGACCGCGTAGGCCAGCAAGTGCGCGGTCGAGTGCCGGATGATCTCCAGACCTTCCGGGTCCTTGTCGGTGATGATCGCCAGACTGGCGTCGCTGGCGATGCAATACGAGGTGTCGACCAGACGCCCATCGAGCTTGCCGGCGAGCGCCGCGCGCGCCAGTCCGGCGCCGATGCTCTGGGCAACCTCGGCGACGCTGACCGGCTGCGCAAAGGCTCGCTGCGAAGCGTCAGGCAGGGAAACGACGGGCATGGTGCACCTTGCAAATAGGAAGAGCGCAAAGAAACGAAAAAAGCCAGCAACTCGCACTGGCTGGCAGATGAACCGCGTGAGCCCCGCCGGCCGGCCGCCATGGCTGGTGCGGACGACGCCCGGTGTTGCTCGGCAAGCGCCGAATCATAGCACAGACCGGCTGGCATGACCTTTTCGGCGCGCGCGTTCGCGCGTTTGCAGGGCCAGTTTCAGTCCCGCCCGCAACGCGCCGCGCACGTGTGGGCGGCGGCGGCGTCGTTTCCCGGCGGTATCGACCGGAAGGCGCCGGGTCCGCACGGTGGATGCCGGCTGACGCCGGGACGGTCATTGCGCGCCCATTGCGCGCCGCCGGCGCAGCGGTCGCAGTCGGGTTTACCCGCTTCCCGCGTTGCCGCTGCCTCGCTGCCAAAAGCGGCGTCGAATCGGCTAGACTGTAGGTATGCGCCACTCGATTGACCCGAAGATCGATTGTGTTTTCAAAGCGCTGCTCGGTGCGGACAGCAACCGGCGGCTGCTCATCCACTTTCTCAACGCGGTCCTTGGCGCGGCACTGCCGGGTCCGATCCGCCAGGTCAGCATTCTCAACCCCTACAACGAGCGAGAATTCCTCGACGACAAGCTGAGCATCGTCGACGTCAAGGCGCGCGACGATGCCGGGCAGATCTACCAGGTCGAGATTCAGCTCTTGAGCTATGCCCAACTGCCTGCGCGTATTCTGTACGCCTGGGCCGACCTTTACAGCGCGCAACTGGGCAGCGGGCAGGACTACGCTGCGCTGCGTCCCACCTATGCCATCTGGTTGCTGGCCGAGAATCTGCTGCACGACGATCCCGCATACGCCCACAGCTACCGCCTGCGCGACGAGAACGGCCGGATATTGCTGGAGCACGGCGGCATCTGGCTGCTCGAACTGAACAAGTTTGTCGCCGAACGGGTCGAAACCGAGCAGCAGCGCTGGCTGAAATTCTTCACCGAGGGCCAGCGGCTGGATCAAACCCAGTTGCCGACGTGGATGCAAACCGACGAAATGAGGCAAGCCATGGACACCCTGAATACCTTTTCCGAAAAAGAGCGCGCCTACCACGCGTATCAGGCGCGGCAAAACTACCTGCGCGAACAGCGCTGCATTCAGCGCGAGTTGGAAGGGCGCCAGATGGAAGCCGAGCGCTTGCGCGCGGAAGCGGAAAGGCTGCAGATGGAAGCCGAAAGGCTGCAGACGGAGACGGAAAGGCTGCAGATGGAGACGGAGCAGCTGCAAACGGAAAGCGCGACGCTGCGCACGGAGAAAGATGCGCTGCTGACAGAGAAAGATGTGCTGCGCACGCAAACGGAGACGCTGCGCACGGAGAAAGGGACCTTGCTCACCGAGAACGAGGCGCTGCAGGCCGAAGCGGAAACGCTGCGCATCGAGAGCGCGCGCGAACGTGCTGCCAGGGAAGCCGCCGTGCAGGAGAAGGAAGCGGCCTTGGCCGAACTGGCGCGTCTCCGGGCGCTACTGCGTGATTCCTGAGCGAACGCTGATCGCTGCGCCGACCGACCGGTCTCAGGCGTAGCGTCGCCCGCTTCCCCCCGCTTCCCACTCTCCTCCGCCTCGCCTTGCGAGGCTGCGACCGCTCGGCAACGGTCGCGCCGGGCATTGCTCGCCTCGCCCGTGTGGCCGCGCTGCCAGCGGGCGTCCCGCCTGCCGCCTGCCGCCTGCCGCCTGTCGCCTGTCGCCTGTCGCCTGTCGCCTGTCGCCTGTCGCCTGCCGCCTGCCGCCTGCCGCCTGCCGCCTGTTGCCTATTCCCTATCGCCTACCTCAGAACCGCGTAAGCGCTCGACCAGTCGCGTATCATCGCGGGCGGGGTATTTCGTCCAGTCCAGTAATGAGCAGGGGAGCGAGTGGAGGCCGACTTATCGAGGCGGGCGTGCTGCTTGCGCGTGACGATTGCTTATCTGCCCAGGCTGAACTGGTCGCTGCTGCGCGCCGGTGTGCCGCTGATCTGGCGGCTGGCGGTCGAAAATTGCGGGGCAGCGGCGGTCGCCGGCTGCGCTTTGCGCATCGAGCTGCCAGGGTTTCTCGACTCGGGAGCGATCGCCTTGCGCGAGCTGGCACCGGGCGAGACGCTGGAACTCGACGCGGCGCGCCTGCCGTGGGTGCGGCGCGATTTCGCGCGCGCGGCGCAGTTGACCCGCGACGAGGAAACCTCGCTCCATCTGACGCTGCGCGCCAGCGATGGGCCGCTGGTCGGTAGCGCGCTGCGCGCCGGGCTGTGCCCGCTGACCTTGCTGCCGCCGGATGAATGGGTTCCGGGCCTGCGTTACGACGATGAGCGCGCGGCGTTCGCGCTCGATCCGCGGCTCGATCTGGCGCAGGCGACGATCGATTTTCCCGGTGGCGGAACAGCGCAGCACGCGCGCAGCGAAGCCACGTGGCAGGGTCAGCCGCCGCTGCCGGCGGCGGTGGCGGCCTTGCTTTGCGCCGAGCATCCGCAGGTCGAGCTGATCAAGGACGAAGCAATGCGCATTCTCGGCGACGTGCTCGGCAAGCCGCGCGCCTCGCTCGACGAAGCGGTGCGCGGCTCGCCCGAAGAGCGCAAGGCGGTCGTACACTCGCTGTTCATGGCGCTGCACCGCGTCTACCGGGAGGTGCAGCACGATGTCGAGCGCCTCAGCCTGGAACCGCGCAGCCAGCGGATACGCCTGCCCGCGGCGATTGCGCGCGGCGCGACCTGCGTCGATTTCTCGCTGCTGCTGTGCAGCGCGCTCGTCGCCTGCGGACTGCGCGCGCTGTTCGTACTGACCGCCGGCAGTGCGGGCCTCGGGCACGCGCTGGTCGCCTGCCGCCTGGCCGACGGCGACCCGGACACGGCCGTGCTGCTCACCGACGCCGAAGCGCTGCTGCGCCAGGTCGACGCCGGAACGCTGTTGCTGGTCGACGTCACCGGCTTCGCGCGCGGCAGCGGCTTTCCGGCGGCGTGCCGCGACGGCCGCGAACAAATTGCGGCGGGCACGCTGTGCTACGCGGTCGATCTCGCCGTCGCCGCCGACCCGACGCGCTGCGCGATCCGGCCGCTTCCCTGGCCCGCGCCAGCGCCGGCTGCTGCGCCAGCGCCGGCGCTACCATTTGCCCAACCGGTGCCGGCAACGCCGACGCCAGCGGCAACGCCGGCCGCCCCAGCCGTCGCAGCCGTCGCAGCCGCGCCGCTCCCCCGGGCGAGTACCTGGGAGCGCCTGAAAAGCTGGTTGTTCGACCGCCGCTACACGCGGCGTTACCGGCGCCGGGTCGCCGACGAGATGGCGAAATTCACCTTCCTCGGCGTCAAGGCGCTGGCGCTGGAGAAAATCTACGTCGGGCTGCAGGTCGGCGACTACGCGCCGCGCGAGCTGCTGCCGGACGAGCCGACGGCATCCGCCGACGGCGAGGCGCCCGCCTTGCCGCCCGCCGGAACGCCGGTCGACGTGCCGACGGCCTTGTCGCTCGCGCCGTCGCTGCTCGTGCTCGGCGACCCGGGATCGGGGAAAACGACGCTGCTGCGCCACCTGGCGCTGCAACTCGCGCGTCGCGACCCGTCGCTGGCCGACTTCGCCCGCGCGCGCGTGCCGCGCCGCGGCGCGTTGACACTGGCCCGCGTCTGCCGCGCGCTGTCCGGCGCCAACCTCTTCTGGGCCGGGTTCTGGTGCAGCGTCGCCGCGCTGCTCGTCTGCTTCGTCCAGGTGTTCTTCTCGCCGCTGCCGTGGCTGGCGCTTCTCGCCTGGCTGGCGCTGTTCGGCAGCTTGTTTTTTCTGGTGTTTCGATACCCTTCAAGACGTGTCATGGCGACTGCGTCGCTGCTTGTCGCCGGCGTCATGCTCTGGGCTGGAGTGCTGCAACCCGGACTCGTCGGGCGTTGGCCGCTGGCGCTGGTCGGCATCGCGTGGGCGATTGTCTCGTTTCCTGACTGGGTCAGGCTGCCGCTGGCTGCTCTGCGCGCCGGCTTGCAGCGCGTGACGCGCTATCCGCTGCCGGTGTATCTGACGCTGAACAACGCCAGCGCCGATGGCCGGCCGCTGCTCGCCCACCTGGCCGAGGTGCCCGGGCTTGCCGGAGTTCCGGCGGCGCCGGATTTCCTGGCGCGCAAGCTGGCGCGTGGCGAATGCGTGCTGCTGCTCGACGCGCTCGACGAGGTGGTCGATCCCGCCGCGCATCGCCGCGTACTCGCCGAGATCGCTCGCCTGCGCAAGACTTGCGGTGCGCAGAACCAGATCGTCGTCAGTTCGCGCAGCGCGGGCTACCGGCACGCGCTCGAAGCGTTTCTGCCGCTCGAAGTGCAGCCTTTCGATTCGGCGCAGGTGCGGCGCTTCGTCGCCGCCTGGTTCGCTGCCGGCGAGCCGGCGAGCGCGGCAGCGCCGACCGACGGCGCCGCCGGATTGAACTCCGCGCTCGACAGCAACCCGCGACTCGCCTTGCTGGCGGCCAACCCCTTGCTGGTCTCGCTGATCAGCCTGCTCTACGAAAAGAACTGGCGTTTGCCCGCGCAGCGCGTCGACTTGTACGAACAGTGCGTCGAACTGCTCGACGAACTCTGGGACCAGCGGCGCGGCGTCGAACGTGCGGCGCGCTTCAGCCGCGAGCAGAAGCGGCACGCGCTGCTGGCGCTGGCCGCGCACCTGCAGCGCAAGGGCGCGCGCGTCTTCGAAGTGGACGATCTGTGCGCAGCGCTTGCCCAAGCCGGCGGCACGCCGGCGCCCGTTACAATCGGCGGCACGCCGGCGCGCGTTACGATCGGCGCCACGCCGGCGCACGTCATGATCGGCGGCCCGCCGGCGACCGTCGCCGTCAGCGACGCCCAGGCGCTCCTCGACGAGATTCTCGCGCACAGCGGGCTGCTGCGCCGCAAGTCGCGCTCGGCCTACGATTTCGTCCATCTCTCGTTTCAGGAGTACTTCGCCGCGTGCGATTTCCTCGCCCGCGACGCCGGCGACGAGTTGCTGGCGCAAGTCGGCGAAGCGTGGTGGCGCGAGGTCATCCGACTGTACGTGGCGATGGCGCCGCGAGCGCCGCAACTGCTCGCTGCGCTGCAGCGCGCCGATCTGCTGCTCGCCGCCGGCTGCCTGGCCGACGCGCGCGATCCGGGGACGAGCGAGTTCGCGGCCACCGCGCAGGCGATCATCGCCGATCTGGGCGAGCGCCTGCACGACGACGCGGCGGGCCGCCAGGCGGCGGCCGACGCACTTGCCGAATTGACCGAGCTGAGCGGCCGGCAAGCGAACGCGATCCTGCTTGCTGCGCTGGCCGACGCCGATCGCCCGGACCTCGCGCGTTCGGCGCTGCTGGCGCTTGCCCGTGCCGGCGACCCGGCGACGCAAGAGACGCTGTTCGCCGACCTCGGGCGGGCGCTGCGCCTGCTGCACGCGGGTCTGCCGCGAGCGGCCGGGGCCCAGCGCACGCGCATCCTGGCGCTGCTCGAAAGACTCGGGCAGCCGCTCGCCTACGTTCCCGCCGGCGATTTCTGGATGGGCAGCGACGATGGCTATGCTGACGAAAAGCCGCGCCATCGACTCCGCCTTTCCGAGTACTGGATCGACCGCTACCCGGTGACCAACGCGCAGTACGCGAGCTTCGTCGAAGCCACCGGCTACCGCGCGCAGGGCGAATGGCGCGAGGCGGCTGGCTCCGGCCGCGAGCAGCATCCGGTGGTCAACGTCACCTGGAACGACGCGCTCGCCTATGCAGAATGGTGCGGCAAGCACTTGCCGAGCGAAGCGCAGTGGGAGAAAGCGGCGCGCGGCAGCGATGGCCGTATCTGGCCGTGGGGCAACGTCTGGGATGGCAACCGCTGCAACGCGACGCGGCGGGGAACGACGCCCGTCGGCAGCTACCCGAGAGGCGTCAGCCCGTATGCTTGCCACGACATGGCCGGCAACGTCTTGGAGTGGGTGGCCGATTGGTACGATGCCGGCTATTACGCGCGCTCGCCGGGAAGCGATCCCCGCGGGCCGGAGAGCGGCGATTCCCGCGTGGTGCGCGGCGGCTCGTGGCGCAACTTCGGCCGGGGCGTGCGTTCCGCCTACCGTTACGCGTTCGGGCCTGGCTACCGCTACCAGTTCGTCGGGTTCCGGCTCGCCCTAGGTCACCGGGGGCCGGCGGAGCCGGCCCAATAGGCCGGGGAGTAAGTGCCGGCGGAGCCGGCACCCCGGGTAGTCGGCCGGGACGGACGGCTACCCGGCGGCCGGGTTGAGCTTGCGGGTGAGACGCCGTGCGGGCGATGGCCGACGAAGGAACCGGGGGGATGCGCAATCGCAAGGCGAGGATCGCGCGGCGCGCGCAGCGCGCCGCGCCGCGTTTTTTTTCTCGCTGCTCGTCAGCCGCCCGTCAATCGAACAGCAGGCGCGCGTACGGGTCGCCGAAGTAGGCGTAGGCGAGCGCTGTCGGGTCGTCGCTCGCCGCGCGGCGCCGTTCGACGAGTGCTTCGCCGACGCTGTAGCCGGCCTTGAGCTTGCGGTAGAAAGCAACGCCGAAGGTGGCGGCCTTGGCGTCGAGCACCGGCCAGTACGGCGCGACGACACCGCTCCAGCCGCTGGCGATGCAGTTGCCGGCAAAACCGCCGGCGCGCCCGAGAACGCGCCCGCCGCGGCCGACGGTGCACGCGTTGAGGAAGAGCAGCGGCTGCCGCGTATGGCCCAGGCGGCTGGAGGCGAAGGCCATCGCCGGGATCGACTCGCCGCCCTCGAGCGCGAGCGCCGCCAGGTCGGCGTTGGCGCCAGCTTCGCCGTGGCCGGAGAAATGCACCAATTGCGCGTCGCCGTCGCGCAGCAGCTCGTCGAGCCGCCGGCGCGTCGCCGGTGTCAGCGGCTGCGCGCAGGGCAGCAGCGCGCGCAGTTGCTGCAACTCGTCGGCGGCGCAGGGCAGGCCGCTGTCGCTCGCCGCCGGGACGACGATCGCCATGCGCGCCACCGGCAGCGCCTGCGGCTGCGGGCGGGCAGCGGTCGCCGGCAGCCAGCGGCCGAGCAGATGCGCGCTGCCGAGCGGCGGCAGTTCGACGAAGCGGCCGTCGATCGTACCGCTCGGGCGGATCAGCTCCCAGGGAAACGATAATTCGTCAGCGAAAATGGACAGCGAGCGCGGCGGCTCGTCGAGCGCCATCAGCCGCAGGTACTCGTCGCGGAAGGCTTGCGGCAGATGCAGCCAGAGCTGCTTGCCGAGGTCGGCGAGCGTCGTCAGAAAGGCTTCGTTCCAGGCGGCGACGGCGGCATCGTAGGCGGCAGCGGACAAGCCGTCGTCGGGGAAGCGCGCGAAGCTCGGGTCGAGCGCCTGCGCGAGGTAGCTCGCCAGTTCCTGGCCGTCGAGATCGAAACTGCCGAAGTCGCGCGCTTCGTACTCGGCGCCGGGAATCTGGCAGCGCAGAGTGAGCGTGAACACCTCGCAGCCGATCTGCGGCCGGCGCAGGATGACGACCAGGTCGGCTGCCTGGCGTGGCTGCCGCGCCAGGCGAAGCGTGCTGCGCCGCGCCGGACGCTCCGCCGCGGCTTGCGGCGCAGCACGCGCATCGTGCGCGGCGGGGCTGCCATGCGCATCGTGCGCACGATGCGTGTCATCCGCCGGGACGACCAGCGTGCGCTGCGTGACGCCGCCGACGCAGTCGTTGCCGCGAAAGAACGAGACGGCGATCGTCCGCTCGACCGGCGCGCTGCCCGGGTCGAGCGCGGTCAGCCGAAAGCGCGCGGTTTCGCATGCGGCGTCGCGCTCGCGCAGCAGGCGCAGCGTCGCGTGCCGCGCGCCGGCGATGGAAAATCCCGGTGCGCTGACTTCGGTGACGAGTTCGATCTCGTCGCTGCCGGCGGCGAAGGCGAGCGCCATTCTCCCGGCCGCCGGCACGCTGTTCGCCGGCAGTTCGAGACGGACGACGAGGTCGGCGCTGGCGCCGGCGGCGAGCCGCTCACAGAAATCGACTGCGGGTTCGCGGCACACCGTATCCTCGCGCCCGCCCGGCGCGGCGCGCCAGGCGGCAGCGTCGCGCGTATCGTGCGCGTGCCCCGCGCCGCGCGGGGGCTGGGGGGGCGGGCCGCGAAAGGCCGGGCGGCGGGCCAGCGCCGCCTGCCGCACGCGCTCGAAATGCGCCTCGATATGCGCCAGCGTGCGCGGCTCGGCGAAGAACGCGGTGTGCCAGACGCCGTCGGCAGCGGCGTAGCGCAGCGCGTCGGCAATCGGAAACGAGGGGTGGCCATTCGCCGCGAAAACGCCGTCGGTCGGCACGACGAGGTCGTTGGCCAGCGCCTTGCCGTCGACGGTGAACACGCGATCGACCAGCGCGTCGGCGACGCCGGCAAAGCGATCGATCAGCCAGCCGTTGTCGCGCCCCGGCTGCGCTGCGAAGTCGGCGGCAGCGGCACTGTAGAGCGCCGGGCTGCGCTGCGCATTGCGGTTCAGCGTATCGACGATGTAGCCGCGCTGCATGCCGAGCGCGGCGATTCCCGGCAGCTCGTCGGTGATCGCGTACACGGCGAGCGTCACCAGGCCGAGCAGGACTTCGGCCGAGTAGGTCGCCGGTTCGTCCGGGAAAGCGGTGAGCAGGTTGCTGTAGAGGTCGATCAGCTCGCGCAGGTGTGCGGCGTCACCGAGCGGCGAGCCGGCGTTCGGCGTCGCGGCAAAATAGACGCTGCGCCAGCGGCAGGTGCTGGCGGGCAGCAGTTCAGCGCCGCGTTCGGCGAGCGTGCGCGCGACGATGCCGCCGCGACTGTGGCAGACGATGTCGAAGACCAGCGCTTCGTTCGGCGCCTGGCGTGCGATCATCTGCAGCAGTTGGCGCGCGTTGTCCTCGGGCGAAACGCTCACCGTCGGGTGGTTGAACGCCAGCAGGCGGCCGTCGTAGCGCTCGTACCAGCTTTGCAGCGCACTGCGCGGCAAAGCCGAGAGCATGCCTTCGACCGAGCTGAAGATGCCGTGCACCAGCAGCAACACCGGCCCGGCGCGCAGGCGCGACCAGTCGACGCTCGCTTCGTTTGCCGCCGGCGGCCGACGGTAGTTGTCGGGCGTCGGCTGCCAGAGGAATTGCGGACGATGGCGCTGCTCGACTTTCTCCGCGAACCAGCGCAGCGGATCACCGAGCAAGGCCGACAGCGCGGGCACGATCAGCACCTTGAAAATCTTGCGCCCGACGGTGGTCAACGGCCCGCGCAGGCTGCGTCGCGGCAGTCCACCGCGCAGGCTGCCGCGCGCCGGCGCGCTGCGCAAGGGGATGACGAAAACCGGCGGCGCCGGCCTGCGCCAAGGAGCGCGCGCGGGCGATTCGGCTGCCGTCGCCAAGTGCCAACTGACGCCGCCCGATTCGTCCTGATAAAGGACGACGCGCGGCGCCGCATCGCCTGCGGGGATCGCCGGGCGCAGCGTCAGCCGGTCGTCGGCGCCGGCGCGCAGCTCGCTCGCTTCGAGGCTGATCGTTTCCTGCTCACGAATGCCGAGTTCCTTCAGCGCACGCGTGAAGCTCACCGCGCTATCGGCCTGCGCCGGAACGGCCGCCGAGCGCAGCGCTCCGCTCTCCGGGCGCCGCTGGTGCACCCAGCCGTTGCCGCCGAGTCCCTCGATGATCGTTCCATTGCCGAAGCGTATCGGCGCCGGCTCCACCGCCGTATCGAGCTGCCTGCTTTCCTCTGCCATGCCTGCTCCCCCTTGGCCGAACCGTCGCGCGCACGTCAGCGCGCAGCATGGCCATTTCCCTTGCCGAGCGCAAGCGCGGAACGCGGAACGCCGTGCGCGGTGCGCGGTGCGCGGTGTGCGGTGTGCGGTGTGCGGTGTGCGGTGTGCGGTGTGCGGTGCGCGGCCGACCGAACGGCTGGGCAAACCGCCGAAGAGGCTGTGCTCTGCGTGCCGCCGGCAACGACCACATCCTGGCCCAAGGCCTCGCCGTGTCCCTCGCGTGCCTCGCTTCCATCGCTTCCATCGCTTTCCTCGCGCCCCTCGCCGTCTTCCGGGCTTGATGATGGGCGGCAGCGGCAGAGATACTTGAGTCACTGCGGTTGATTTTTCTCTCCGCATGGCACGCACGCTTGACTTCCCCGGGCGCGCCGGAAACGAACATCCGGCAAACGAAGACCCGGTTTATTCCTGGCGATTGGGCAGCCGTGGTGGTCCGGCCTCGGCTTGCCGGGGCGAGTCGCCGAGGCCGGCAGCCGGTGCCCGCCAGCGTCGCGAACGGCGAGCGTGGACATGACCGGCTCAGCCCTGCGTGCCGTCCCCGATCTTCATCGGGACGGCGGTCGGCGTGGGGAAATGCGGGGTGACGCAAGGGGGAAACGGAATGGCTGCCGACAGCATCTTTCTCAGCTATGCACACGCCCAGAGCGACTGGGTGTTCGAACGTCTGCTGCCCGCGCTGCGTGGCGGCGGCGCACAGGTGATCGTCGACCGCGAACGCTTCGCTGCCGGTCGCGCGGTCGTCGGCCAGATGGACGAGTGGCAGGACGCCGCGGCGAAAACGCTGCTCGTGCTTTCACCCGAGTACCTGGCCAGCGCCTGCTGCCAACACGAAATGCGCCGCGCGATCGCACGCGACCCGGACTTCCGCGACGGGCGCGTGATCCCGCTGCGCCGCGTGGCCTGCCCACTGCCCCCCGAGATCGTCGCCGGCGGGCCGTTGCACATCGACCTGACCGACGACGGCGCGTCACAAGTCGCGCAATGGGAACGGCTGCTGCAGGCAAGCGGCGCCGACCTCGGCGGCGACGCGCCGGCCTGGCTGCAAGCACGCAGCGAGCTGCGCCGCCACCTGTCGCGCGGGCAATCGGTGAATGTGGTCGTCGGCGCCGGCGCGCGTTGGCGGCCGCTGTTTGACCAACTACGCGACGACCTGGCCAGCGAGGGGCGCCGTTTGGCGCGAGTCGACCTCCAGCGCGGATTGACCGCCTCGCGGCGGGGACTGATCGGCGAGCTGCTCGCCGAGCTGCACGGGGCTTCGCTGCCGATTCCACCCGAGCCCGACGACCTCGCCGAATTCGACCGGCAGATCGCCGCGCGGGAAAAGTCGTAGCTGGTAATCGAGCACTTCGATCTCGTCGCGCACCGCCCGCAGTACGGCGTAGACCTCTTCTCTGCCTTGCGCTACCACCTGATGGAAAGCCGCCGTCTGGTGCTGCTCGTCCATTCGCACACGCCATTCGCCACGCTGCTGCCGCGCGCGCACCCGCTGTCGGCGATCGACATGCAGACCGTCGAACTCCCGGGACGATGAGCGACCCGCCAGACGATCGGCGGGCGCTCGCCGACCTGCGCGCCTTCGACCACCGCGCCGCGCTGTGGTGGCTGGCGCTGCTCTACCGGCGACCAAAGCGCTTTCAGGAGGCGCTCGGCGGTCTGGCCAGCCATCGGCAGCGTCTGCTCGTCGGCGTCTGCGTGTTCCTGCATGCGCTTCCCTACGTCGTCGTGCTGGCGATCGGCGGGCGCTTGCTGTTGCACGCGCTCGGCGCCATCGATCTCGGGCGCAGCGGTTTTGCTGCGCTGGCGTATCATGCGGTGCAAGGGATCGCCGTAGGGATCGCCCTCGGGATCGCCGAAGGGATCGCCTTCGGGATCGCCCTTCTCCGCCCCTACTACCACCTCTACGCCTGGCTTTTCGTTTGGCCGCGGGTGAACGGTCGTGCCTACCCTTGGCATCCGGTCGCCTGGGACGATCTTTGCAGCCTGCCGTTCGCCCGCCTCGACCGACTGCTCGTCGCCTACGCCGAACACGATCGGACGGCGGCGCTGGCCGAAATCGAGCGGCTGATCAGCGACTACCCCAGTCAGCGCCCATCGGCCTTGCGCGCCCGCACGCGCCTCGTCGTGCGCGCGGCCGCCGGCGCGCCGTCGCTGGCGTCGCTGGATGCGCTGGCCGCGCCGTTGCCGGAGGGCGAGCGTGGCTTTCTCGCCGAAACCGCCCGCGTCAAACAGTGGATCGGCGAAATCTCGGCCGTTCAACGGCAGCTCGACAGCGCCGACCGGCCGCTCTTTCGCGCCCCGCTCGCCGAGCTGCTGGTCGAACGCATCGCGCATTTCGGCCATCGCATCGCCGGACTGCACGAGCCGCTGGCCAGCGAGTTGCAGCCGGCGGCGGCCAACTGGCTGGCGATTGCGCAGCGCCAACGCGACGAGGTTGAGCGCTGTCGCGCGCGCGAGCCGACGCCGCAGGTCTTCCGCGCCGGCGACCCGGTCGACCGCGACCAGGAAGCCTTCGTCAGCCGCCTGCCGGTGATCGGCGAACTCGAGCGGCAGGTGATGCTGAGCACCGGCTGCCCGGGAATCGTCCTGTACGGCCGCCGCCGCACCGGGAAGTCGACGGTGCTCGTCAATCTGCCGGGCTTCCTGCCGGCGACGGTGCGCACCGTCCATATCTCGCTGCAGCAGCCGCGCGCCTTCGCTTCGCTCGCCTCGCTGCTCGAACTCCTGGTCGCGCGCTGCCGCGAGGTCTTGGCGAGCAGCGCCCCGCCGGCGCCGGCGCGCTACGATCTGTCGACGGCGTTCGCCTTTTTCGCCGACATCGACCGCCGGCTGGCGGCCGAGCAAGGACGGCTGCTGATCGCCCTCGACGAGTACGAAATGCTCGACCAGAAAATCGGCGAAGGCGTCTTGCCGTCAGCGCTGCTCGACACCTTGCGCGAGTCGATCCAGTCGCACCGCCGGATCACCTGGCTGTTCGCCGGCAGCCACGAAATCGCCGAACTGCCGAACGCGGCATGGACTTCGTACCTGGTCAGCGCGCGCACGCTCGAGGTAGCGCTGTTCACCAGCGAGGAAACGACCATGCTGCTCAGCGATCCGCTGCGCCACTCGCGTTACTACCAGCAGCCGGGGCGCCAGCGACCGCGCTTCGCCGCCGATTTCTGGGGCGCCGACGGGATCGACCGCATCCACCGCGAAGCCGGCGGCTGGCCGCACCTGGTGCAATTGCTCGCCGAAACTGCGGTCGACCTGGCCAACGACCGCGGTCAGCGCACGGCAGACGCGGCGCTGCTCGAAGAATCCTTTGCGCAAGCAGTCGTGCGCGGCACGACGGTGCTGCAGGAACTGCTCTGGCGCGAGTGCCAGCAGCCCGGCGAATGGCAGTACCTGCGCGGATTCGTGCGCAGCGAACGGCAGCCGCCGCCGACCGATGCGCACGTCTACGCCTCGCTGCGCCGCCGCCTGCTCGTGCTCGACGACGACGGTGCCTGCCGGCTGCGCGTACCCCTGATGCGGCGCTGGCTGGTGCAACGCGCCTGGACGATCCCCGACTGAGCATCGCCGCCTGGCTCTGCGCAGCACACTGGCGCGGTTGCCGCCAGGCGAGCACCCGCCTTGAGCGCCAGTCGATCACGGCGAACCGATGCTGGAAGCCGCGGCACGCCGCGACGGCGCTGGCGGTGCGCCGGCGGAAGGCTCAGACAACCTGATCTCGGTCCCATGACGATTGCACGATTGTGATCGCGAA
>NZ_JAVMKF010000036.1:0-1493 GCF_031732815.1 Accumulibacter sp.
AACGTGAAGTAGCAATCCTAATTGACGCAAAGCTTTGCGTCAATTATACTGTTCTCCCATACACCTTCTAGTGTGTCCACCCGTTTAAACAAGGACATAGGCCATGGATACGTTCACTAAAAATTCCGGGAATTGCGTCAGGGCCGACGGCGTGGCTCAACCTTCCAAGAGGCTGCTTGACCAACTGCGCGACCGTATTCGTTTCAAGCACTATAGCATACGAACGGAGCAGGTTTATGGGGACTGGGTAAGGCGTTTCATCCTGTTTCATGGCAAGCGCCATCCGCGGGAAATGGGTGCGCGCGAGGTGGAGGCGTTTCTCAGCCACCTCGCGGTCGAAGGCCGGGTCTCGGCTTCAACGCAGAATCAGGCGCGCAGCGCTCTCTTGTTTCTTTACAAGGAGGTGTTGGAGACCGAGTTGCCTTGGCTGGAGGGCGTCGAGTCGGCCAAGGTGGGCAAACGCTTGCCGGTAGTGCTGACTGCTGAGGAGGCACAGCGTCTGCTGGCGCCGATACAGGGCAGTGCTGGCTTGATTCTCAGGCTGCTTTACGGTACGGGCTTGCGCATCATGGAATGTCTACGTTTGCGGGTGAAGGACCTGGATTTCGCTCGTCGCGAGATCACGGTGCGCGAGGGAAAGGGCTTCAAGGACCGGGTGACGATGCTGCCCGAGAAACTGCTGATCCCGCTCAGTGATCATCTGCTGACTGTTAAGGCCTTGCATGAGGCCGACCTCGCAGCCGGTTTCGGCGAGGTCTACCTGCCTTGGGCGCTAGAACGGAAGTACCCGACTGCGGCGCGCGAATGGGCTTGGCAGTACGTGTTCGTGGCGGCCAAGCGATCGCTTGACCCACGTTCGGGAGTGGTGCGCCGGCACCATGTGGAAGCGCAGAGCATTCAGCGGGCCATGCGCGAGGCGCTACGCTTGGCCGGAATCAGCAAGCCGGCTACCCCGCACACGCTGCGCCATTCGTTCGCGACCTCGTTGCTCGATAGCGGTTACGACATTCGGACGGTGCAGGAACTGCTCGGGCATGCCGACGTGAGCACGACGATGATCTACACGCATGTGCTCCAGCGCGGCGGGCGCGGCGTCCGCAGCCCGCTCGACTCGCTGCTTTGACGGCGCTTGCGGGCCGGATGCGGCGGCCAGCGAGTGCGCCTGACCTTCGCCTGGAACGTCGGCGTGCGAACCAGCGTCGGGCGCGCGTGGTCCGCGGCAGGATCGCCGCGACAAGCGCGCTTTGGAGCCGAGGTAGGGGGATTGCAATCGCGCGGCGCAAGCGGACGAGCAAACTTCCGAAGCGCCTTTCTGGGAAGCGTGGAATCGGCCGATCGGTCGGCTTGACCGCCACCTCTGGTGCGCCGGACCCCGCAGCGGCAACGCTTCTCGGTGGCCTGCTGCGGACATGTTGGGGCTTACTCCGGCGCCACACGAAGAGCGGTCGTCCCGCGCGTCGGCGGCGCTGGTCGGAACTGGTGCGCTTGCAACA
>NZ_JAVMKF010000036.1:1593-38957 GCF_031732815.1 Accumulibacter sp.
AGAGCGGTCGTCCCGCGCGTCGGCGGCGCTGGTCGGAACTGGTGCGCTTGCAACACGAGTCCACCAGAGCTTCGCGCAACGGCCGGCTGAGGCGCTGACCCTTCAGCGCTGATTCGACGACGAAGGCCAAATCGGCGAGGTGGCCACTGAAATCGGCAACGGCGCATCCCTCGCCAAGGGCATGGTCGAGCCCGCCGTCGCTGCGCGCGAGCGCGCGAGGGCTATGCCGGCGGCGAACGCCGCGACGCCGGTGGCCACGACGCGGGCAGCTACCACGCCGCTGGCCTCGACATGCAGAGGGTCGCGTTCGACGCTCGGTACAGGCTCGCTAGCGGTTGGCCGTTGCGCCGGGCGCGCCAGTGCCTGACGGAGCGCCGACGGCAAGGGGTCCGCGCGCCCTCACCTGGCGGCTCGGCATGACGGCTGCGCGCGACCAGAGCCCACGTCAGCACCGACCCGAGCGGCGACAGGACAAGCGAGTTCTCGGATGAGCACGGGCGACGACCACTTTTCGACGGCCCGGGGGCGGCGGGCGAAACGTCGCCCAGTCGGCGCCCCACGCGCCGCGGCGTCAGAGGCGCAACAGGAAAATGTCTGGGCGAATCGACGCGCTTGTCTGCCAGACCCGGCAACACTTGTTCGGTGGAGTTGGCAAGCCGGACCCGCTACGACACGCCGTCTCAGGATGCTGGTCACGCCGATTCACGAAGGCGCACCGAATGGTCTATCGAGTTGGCAGTGACGAACTCGAAATCGCCCAGTTGCGCTTCGATTACCGAGACACGCAAGTGATCGTCGACGCCTCCGCGCAGGCCAGCATACCTTGTCGTCCGAAGCCGGCTCGTTGGCCGGTGCGACTGACACCTCGTGGGCAGACCCCGCGGGTTCTGAAACGTGTGTTGGCGCGCAAGGGGCGGGTCGGCCGTCTCGCTTTCCGGGCCAAGCGCCGAGCTTTCCGCTTTCCCCCTATTCCGCGTTCCGCGCTCCGCGTCGCGTGGCCAGCCGTTGCGCCGCGGTCACCGCGAAAGCGAAAGCTTGACCAGCGCTCAGGCGGCGGCGCGCGCCGGTACTGCTTCGCGGATCGGCAGATTGCTCAAGCCGGCTGCCGTCGCGAGAACGATGTCGGCGTACCACATCCATGAGTAATCGCCGTAACGGGTGAGCGCCAGCCCGCCCAGATACGCGCCGAAGAATCCGCCGATCTGGTGCGAGAGCAGCGTGACGCCGAACAGTGTTCCGAGGTAACGCACGCCAAACAGCTTGCCGACGATCGCCGCCGTCGGTGGCACCGTCGCCAGCCAGGTGAAGCCGAGCCCGGCAGCGAAAATGTAGAAGGTCAGATCGGTTTTCGGCGCCAGCAGGTATATGGCCACCATCAGCGCGCGCGAGCTGTACATCCAGAACAGGACGTACTTGCTGCGGTAGCGGGCAACGCAGGCGCCGGCGTAGAGGCTGCCGGCGATGTTCGACAGGCCGATGATGCCCAGCGACCAACTGGCCACCGACGACGGCAGACCACAAAGGTCGACTTCGCCGGGCAGGTGGGTGACCAGAAAGGCAATGTGGAAGCCACAGGTGAAGAAGCCGAGGTTGAGCAGTTGGTAGCTGCGATCGGCGGTCGCCGTGCAGAGGCTGTGCCACAGCCCGTCGCCGTCCGGCGCGCGCGGGACAGCCGGGTCGACCGGGCGGGCGAGGACGCCGACCAGCGGCAGCGCGGCCAGCGTGATCGCCGCCAGCGACCACAAGGCGCCCATCCAGCCGATGAACTGGATCAGTGCCTGCAGCAGCGGCGCGAAAACGAACTGGCCAAAAGACCCGCCGGCGTTGATCACGCCGGACGCTCCGGCACGTGCTGCGAGCGGCAGGCGCTGACTGGAGGCGCTGAAGAGAACCGAGAAACTGCCGGCGCCCGAACCGATCGCCGAGAGCAGGCCGAGCGAGACGATCAGGCCCCAGGTGCTGCTCATCAGCGGCGTCAGCGCGCTGCCCAGAGCGAGCAGCAACAAGCCGGCGACGAGCACCCGACCCGGTCCCCAGCGGTCAGCCGCGGCACCGGCGAGCGGCTGCACGGCGCCCCAGGTGAACTGGCCGACGGCCATTGCCAGGCTGATCGAGGCGACGCCGAGCCCGGTTGCGGTGTTCAGCGGTGAGAGAAAGAGGCCGAGCGATTGCCTGGCGCCCATGGTGACCATCAGGATTCCCGCCGCCGCGAGCGCGATCGCCCATAGCCCGGGTTGGTTGAGCGAGCGGAACATCTGCACTGGCGGCACCCTTCTGCGAGTTTGCGGAAACGTCGGATTGTAGGTCAGTTTGCCAACCGCGCGACCGATTCCCAGGCACCGGGCGCACGACAGCGAGCAGCGCTCGCCGGGTGGTCCGCGGGCAAGGTTTTCTTGCCCGGGGCTGTCCCGACGTACCGAAGCGCAATACACTGGTCGCTGCTTGCCGGCCGGCGTGCGGCGAGCGCCCGCTGGTCCAGTCGCTCGCCGCCCTGCCCCAACCGGAGAGTTTTTCATGAGCAGTCATGCGTGGATTCTGCTCGGAGTGTTTCTTGCCGTGCTGCTGCCGACCGCCAAACCCCTGGGGATCCACATCGCCAACGTGATGGAAGGCCGCTGCCGCTTCGCTGGCCGCTTCGAGGCGGCGCTCTACCGCGTGTGCGGGATTCGCCCCGCAGAGGAAATGAGCTGGCTGCGTTACGCCAGCGCGCTGCTGCTCTTCAACCTGCTCGGCGTGCTCAGCGTGTATGCCGTGCAGAGGCTGCAGGCGGAGTTGCCGCTCAATCCGCTGGCTTTGCCCGATGTGCGCCCGGATACCGCTTTCAATACGGCCATCAGCTTCGCCACCAACACCAACTGGCAGGCTTACGGTGGCGAAAGCACGCTCAGCCATCTGAGCCAGATGCTCGCTCTGTGCGTGCAGAACTTCCTCTCGGCGGCGACCGGCATCGTCGTCGCGATCGCGCTGATCCGCGGCTTTGCCCGCCAACGCGCGACAACGCTCGGCAACGCCTGGGTCGATCTGACGCGGATCATTCTGTATGTGCTGCTGCCGCTGGCATTCGTCGAGGCGATCTTCCTGAACAGTCAGGGTGTGGTGCAGAATTTCGTCGGCCAGCACGAGGTGACGACGCTGCAAGGCAGCCGTTCTGGCCGGCCGCTCGACCTTGGCCAAACCGCCGAGGCGACGCCGAACACGCCGCCGGACGCCGCCGCCCCTCCGGCGGCCGGCGCGTCAGCTCAGCGACTGGCGATGGGTCCGCTGGCGACGCAGGAAGCGATCAAGCTGCTCGGCAGCAACGGCGGCGGCTTCATGCAGGCCAACTCGGCGCATCCCTACGCAAACCCGACGCCGCTAACCAATTTCGTGCAGATGTTGTCGATCTTTCTGATCCCGGCCGCGCTCTGTCTGACTTTCGGGCGCATGGTCGGCGACCTGCGTCAGGGCTGGACGCTGCTCGCGGCGATGGGACTGATCTTCGTCATCCTGGCGATCGCCGCGATGCACTTCGAAGCGCAGGCAAATCCGCTCCTCACGCGACTCGGCGTCGATCCGGTTGGCGGCAACATGGAGGGTAAGGAGCTGCGTTTCGGCATTGCCGATTCCGCGCTGTTCGCGACGATCAGCACGCTCGCCGCGTGTGGCGCGGTCAACGCGATGCACGACTCGTTCACGCCGCTCGGCGGAATGATCCTGCTGATCGACATGCAGCTTGGCGAAGTCGTTTTCGGCGGCGTCGGCAGCGGCCTCTACGGCATGCTGCTGTTCGCCATTCTGGCCGTCTTCGTCGCCGGCCTGATGATCGGCCGCACGCCGGAATACCTGGGCAAGAAGATCGAGGCGCGCGAAATGTGGTTGAGTTCGATTGCCGTCGTGCTCACTCCGCTGCTCGTCCTCGGCGGAACGGCGATCGCCGTGCTGCTCGCCGCCGGGCGCGCCGGGATTGGCAATCCGGGCGCGCATGGCTTCTCGGAGATCCTCTACGCCTTTACCTCGGCGGCCAACAACAACGGCAGCGCTTTCGCCGGCCTGTCCGCCAACACGCCGTTCTACAACCTGACACTCGCCGCCGTCATGCTGTTCGGCCGCTGCGGCGTGATCGGCCCGGTGCTCGCCATCGCCGGATCGCTCGCCGCCAAGCAGCGCCTCGCCGCCGGTGCCGGCACGCTGCCCACGCAGGGGCCGCTGTTCGTCGCGCTGCTCAGCGCCACGGTGCTCCTCGTCGGCCTGCTCAACTACGTCCCGGCGCTTGCCCTCGGCCCGCTGGCCGAACACCTGCTGCTGCGGGCAGCCGAGTGAAACAGGCAGGAGAAGCGAGTTGCCCCGCCAGACCTTCGCCCTCTTCGACCCGGTACTCGCCGTGCCGGCGATCGCCAGCGCCTTCAGGAAGCTGAATCCGGCGCGACAGTGGCGCAACCCGGTGATGCTGGTCGTCTACCTCGGCAGCCTCCTGACCACCGTCCTTGCCTGGCGCGCCTGGGGCGCAGAAAGCGAGCCGCCGGCCGGTTTCATCGTGGCCATCGCCATCTGGCTGTGGTTCACAGTGCTTTTCGCCAATTTCGCCGAAGCGCTCGCCGAGGGCCGCAGCAAGGCGCAGGCGGCCTCGTTGCGCGCGGTGCACAAGGAGACCTGGGCGAAGAAGCTGCACGAGGCGCGCCATGGTGGCGAGGTGAGCCGCGTACTGGCAAGCGATCTGCGCCAGGGCGATGTCGTCCTGGTCGAGGCGCAGGAGACGATTCCGGCCGATGGCGAGGTGATCGAGGGTATCGCCTCGGTCGACGAATCGGCGATCACCGGCGAATCGGCGCCGGTGATTCGCGAATCGGGCGGCGACTTCTCCTCCGTCACCGGCGGAACCCGCGTACTGTCCGACTGGATCGTCGTCCGGGTGAGCGTCGATCCCGGCGAAACCTTCGTCGACCGGATGATTGCCATGGTGGAAAGCGGCAAGCGGCAGAAGACGCCCAACGAAGTCGCCCTCAATATCCTGCTTGTCGCCTTGACCGTCGTTTTTCTCGGCGTCGTCGTGACGCTGCTCCCTTTCTCGCTGTTCAGCGTCGCCGCTGCCGGCAGCGGCACTCCGGTCAGCCTGACGGTGCTCGTCGCGCTCCTCGTCTGCCTGATTCCGACGACGATCGCCGGCCTGCTCTCGGCCATCGGGGTCGCCGGCATGAGCCGCATGCTGCAGGCCAAGGTCATCGCCACGTCCGGACGCGCGGTGGAAGCCGCGGGCGATGTCGACGTCCTGCTGATGGACAAGACGGGGACGATCACGCTGGGCAACCGGCAGGCCGCCGCCTTCCTGGCCGCCGACGGGGTGCGCGAGGACGAACTCGCCGACGCCGCGCAACTCGCCTCGCTCGCCGACGAAACGCCCGAGGGCCGCAGCATCGTCGTCCTCGCCAAACAGCGCTTCCAGTTGCGTCGGCGCGACATGCAGGCGCTGGACGCGCGCTTGCTACGCTTTTCGGCGCATACCCGGATGAGCGGCGTCGACCTGGGCGATCGCCAGGTGCGCAAGGGTGCGGCCGACGCGATCCGCCAGCACGTCGACCGCCTGGGCGGCAACTTTCCGCAGTCGGTCGCCCGCCAGGTCGACGAGGTCGCGCGGCGCGGCAGCACGCCGCTGGTGGTTGCCGACGGCCGGCGCGTGCTCGGCGTCGTCGAGCTGAAGGACATCATCAAGGGCGGCATCCGGGAGCGCTTCGCACAGTTGCGCAGGATGGGAATCAAGACGGTCATGGTGACCGGCGACAACCGGGTGACGGCGGCCGCGATCGCTGCCGAGGCAGGCGTCGACGACTTTCTCCCGGAAGCCACGCCGGAAGCCAAGCTGGCGCTGATTCGCCAGTATCAGGCCGAAGGCCACCTGGTCGCGATGACCGGCGACGGCGTCAACGACGCGCCGGCACTCGCCCAGGCCGATGTCGCCGTTGCCATGAACAGCGGCACGCAGGCGGCCAAGGAGGCGGGCAACATGGTCGATCTCGATTCCAATCCGACCAAGCTGATCGAGGTCGTCGAGACCGGCAAGCAGATGCTGATGACGCGCGGCGCGCTGACCACTTTCAGCCTGGCCAACGACATCGCCAAGTACTTTGCCATCGTTCCCGCTACGCTCGTCACCACCTGCCCGCAGCTCGCTGCGCTCAACGTCATGCGTCTGAGCAGTCCGGCCTCGGCAATCCTGTCGGCGGTGATTTTCAATGCCCTGATCATCGTCTGTCTGATTCCGCTCGCGCTGCAGGGCGTCGCTTACCGCCCGCTCGGCGCCGCGCAGATGTTGCGCCGCAACCTGGCGATCTACGGTCTGGGCGGCGTCGTCGTCCCGTTCATCGGCATCAAGCTGATCGACCTGGTGCTGACGCTGTGCGGACTGACTTGAGGAGAACGCAGGTGAGCGGCTTGCTGCGTCCGGCGATCAGCCTGTTCATCGGGCTCAGCGTGCTTACCGGCATCGCCTATCCGCTTGCAGTTGCCGGCATCGGGCGGCTGCTGTTTGCCGAAGAGACCGCCGGCAGCCTGCTCGTCGTTGACCGGAGGAGCGTGGGTTCGCGCCTGATCGGACAACACTTCACCGATCCGGCGTATTTCTGGGGCCGCCCTTCGGCGACACCAACCCGGCCCTATGACGCCGCGGCCTCCGGCGGTTCCAATCTCGGCCCGCTCAATCCGGCGCTGAGCGAAGCGGTCAGGCAGCGCATCGCGGCCCTGCAGGCGGCCGATCCCGGCAAGCTGCAGCGCATCCCGGTCGATCTGGTGACCGCTTCGGCGAGCGGCCTCGACCCGCACATCAGCCCGCAGGCGGCGGCCTATCAGGTGGAGCGCGTCGCCCGTCAGCGCCGCCTGCCGCCGGCCCAGGTCAGCGCGCTGGTCGCCGCGCACACCGAGGGCCGGCAATGGGGCGTTTTCGGCGAGCCGCGGGTCAATGTTCTGCTGCTCAACATCGCTCTCGACGCGCTGCCTTGAACGACCAGGCGTCCAGCCGATGCTGGCGCCCCCGGCTAAACACGCTGACGAGGGCTTGCCGAGGTCGTCAAAATGGCGCTACATACGCGTTGTCGACAAGCTGAACGGGGTTGAACCATGCTGATCAACTGTACTGCCTATCAGAACGGCGTTCGCCTGGCCGAGATCCCGGTCGCCGCGATCAGCGATTACCTCGCGCGGCCCGATTGCCTCGTCTGGGTTGCCTTGTGCGATGCAACGCCGGGAGAAATGGCGGCGATGCAGGAGGAGTTCGCGCTGCACGAACTGGCCGTCGAGGACGCGCATCACGGCCATCAGCGGCCGAAGATCGAGGAGTACGGCGACTCGGTTTTCGCCGTGATGCATCTGCTCGGTGAGCAGCAAGGTGAGGTGGCCGTCGGCGAAATCAATGTCTTCGTCGGCCGCAACTACGTCCTCTCGGTGCGCAACCGTAGCACGCACGACTTTTCCGGCGTGCGCGAACGTTGCGAGCGCGAGCCGCACCTGCTTCGGCAGGGCTCGGGATTCATCCTTTACGCCTTGATGGATGCCGTCGTCGACCAGTATTTCCCGATCATCGATCAACTCGAATCGGCGCTGGAAGACATCGAGGAGCAGATCTTTGCCAAGGGCGCCGCACGCAGCAACGTCAAACGACTGTACGAACTGAAGCGCCAGACACGCTTTCTGAAGCACGCCGTCGAGCCGATGATCGAGGCGACCGGCCGCCTCTGCGGTGGCCTAGCGCCGGAGATTTGCAGCCGCAGCCGAGACTACTTCCGCGACGTGTACGACCATCTGGCGCGGATCAACGCGGCCGTCGATACGATCCGGGAGACGATCGCCACCGCCATCCAGGTCAACCTGTCGATGGTGACGATCGAGGAAAGCGAGGTAAACAAGAAGCTCGCTGCCTGGGCCGGCATCTTCGCGATGGCGGCCGCGTTTGCCGGCATCTGGGGAATGAATTTCAAGGCGATGCCGGAACTGCAATGGGAGTACGGCTACCCGATGGCGCTGTCGGTGATCGCGGCAACCTGCGTCGTGCTCTATCTTCGCTTCCGCCGTGCCGGCTGGTTGTGACGCGCGATGACTGCCGACCAGCGCCCCGACCCGGATCGACTGCTTGACCGGGTACACGCCGAGGAAGCACGCGCCCGGCGGGGCAAACTGAAGATCTTCTTCGGCGCCTCGGCCGGCGTCGGCAAGACCTGCGCCATGCTCGGCGAAGCCCGCCAACAGGCGGCAAAAGGCGTCGATGTGGTGATCGGCAGCGTCGAGACGCATGGCCGGGCGGAAACGCAGCGCATGGCCGACGGCCTGCCGGCGCTGCCCGCGCGCGAGCTCGTGCATCGCCACCGCGTGCTCCGCGAGTTCGATCTGGACGGCGCGCTGAAACGCCGGCCGGAGCTGATTCTGATGGATGAACTGGCGCACTCGAACGTCGCCGGCTCGCGCCATGCGAAGCGCTGGCAGGATATCGACGAGCTGCTGGCGGCGGGGATCGATGTCTATTCGACAGTGAATGTTCAGCACCTGGAGAGTCTGAACGACGTGATCAGCGGGATTACCGGCATCCGGGTCTGGGAGACGGTCCCCGACAAGGTCTTCGATTCGGCCGACGAAGTGGTTCTCGTCGACCTGCCGCCGGACGAGTTGCTGCAGCGCCTGCAGGCCGGCAAGGTATATCTGCCCCATCAGGCAGAACGGGCGATCCGCAACTTCTTCCGCAAGGGCAACCTGATCGCGCTGCGCGAGCTGGCGCTGCGCCGTACGGCAGACCGGGTGGACGACGAAATGCTGCAGTACCGGCGCGAGCAAGCGGTTGCGCCGGTCTGGCAGACGCGCGACTCGCTGCTCGCCTGCGTCGGCACCGGTGGCGCGGGCGAACGCATCGTGCGCACCACCGCACGCATCGCCAGCCGCCTGGAAGCGCCCTGGCACGCCGTCTACGTCGAAACGCCGGCGTTGCAGCGCCTTTCCGACAGCGAGCGTCACCGCGTCCTCCGCCTGCTCAAGCTGGCCGAGGAACTGGGCGCGTCGACCGCCGTGCTGGCCGGCAGCGAGGCGGCCGCCGCGGTGGTCGACTATGCCCGCACGCACAACCTGGCGAAGATCGTCGTCGGTCGTGCTCCGGCTCGCCGCTGGCGCCCACCGTATCGCTCGTTGGCCGAGCGCCTCGGACAAGCGGCGCCCGAGGTGGATATCATCCAGGTCGCCGGCAGTACTGCCGAGAACGCACGGCGCCGCGCTGCCACCGAGGATCGCCAGCGTCGGCCCAGTGCGCGCGACGAATGGCCGTCGTACGCTCAAGCGGCGGCGATCTGCGCTCTGAGCGGCGTGGCGGGCGCGCTGCTGCTGCCACTCGCCGGCCTGCCAGGCAGCGGACTCGTTCTGCTGCTCGGCGTCGTCCTCGTCGGCACCCGCGAAGGACACGGACCCGCCCTTCTCGCCGCCCTTCTCGCCGCCGCGCTGCTTGCCCTGTTCGTCGGCCGAGCGCCCCCTGTCCTCGCCAGTGGCGATCTGCCCTACGCGGTGAGCTTTGCCGTGATGCTCGTGGTTGGCCTGATCGCCGGCCAGTTCACGGCCAATTCGCGTTATCAGGCGAAGGTCGCGACGCGCCGCGAGCGGCGCATTCGTGCGCTCTACCAGATGTCGCGCGACCTTTCGGCCGCGCTGCTGCCAGAAGACATCGCCAGCATCGGCGAGCGTTTCATCGTCGCCGAGTTCGGCGCCCGGGCGGCCTTCCTGCTCACCGACGACAAGGACCGTCTGCAGGCAGCACGACCCACGGCCGAGGGTCTGCCGGCACTCGACATGGGGATCGCCCAGTGGGCGCTCGAGCACCAGGAGGCGGCCGGGCCGGGCAGCCATACGCTGGTCGGCAGTCCGCTGCTCTACCTGCCACTGAAGGCGCCAATGCGCGTGCGCGGCGTGCTCGCGCTGGAAGTGACGGACGCCGACCGCCTGCTCATCCCGGAACAGCGGCGCCTGCTCGACACTTTTGCCTCACTGATCGCGATTGCCCTGGAGCGCGTTCACTACGTCGCCATCGCGCAGGCAACGACCGTGCAGGTGGAATCCGAACGCCTGCGCAACTCGCTACTGGCGGCGATTTCAAACGACCTCCGCACGCCGCTTGGCGTCCTCGTCGACCTCGCCGAGGCAATCGCGCGCAGCCCACCGCCGCCAGCCGACGAGCAGGCCAGGATCGCGCGCGCGCTGCAGGAGGAGGTGCTGCGGATCAGCCGCCAGGTCAACAATCTGCTAGAAATGTCCCGCCTGCAATCCGGCGCAGTACAACTGAACCGGCAATGGCTGCCGCTCGACAAAGTGGTCAACGGCGCTCTGCACACCTTGCAGCGGGCCCTGGCCGAGCACCGGACCAAGGTCGTGCTCGACGACCACCTGCCGCTGGTTGACGTCGATCCCGTGCTGCTCGAACGAGTGGTCTACAACCTGCTGGAAAACACGGTGAAATTCACGCCGGCCGGCAGTTCGGTCGAAGTCGGCGCGCAGGTCGGCGAGGCGAGCATCGCCGTCTGGGTGGCGGACAACGGACCGGGCCTGCCGCAAGGCCGTGAGGAGATCATCTTCAAGAAGTTCGAACGCGGCCGGCCGGCTGACGCCAGCCCTGGGGTCGGCCTGGGACTGGCCATCTGCCGGGCCATCGTCGACGCGCACGGTGGAGAAATACGCGCCGAGAACCGCCCGAACGGCGGCGCCCGTTTCATCTTCACCTTGCCCAGAGGCAATCCGTCAGCGCCGACAGCCACCACCTCTGAACGGCCGCGCCAGACGTCATCCGGCTGACGCCGCGGCCATGCCGTCGTCGGGCGCTTCGCACAGCGCGAGAATCTCGCTGAAGCGATAGTTATCGGCAAGCCCTTTCAGACCGGCAGCGATCTCGGCATCGAGGCTGTGAATTTCCTCGATCACCGCTTCCATCTCGCGCACGTCGAGTTCGGTCGCTGCCGCGCGCAACGCCTGGCGCAGAGACTCCGGCAGCGACCTGAACCGCACGGCAGGAACTTGCGCTTCCGGCTCCGCCAGCGCATCGCCAGCCCCGGCAAGGCGGTAGTGCAGACCGAGCAGGCACCCGAGCGTCGCGAAGATGTCTTGCGCGCGAGCCGGTCGGCAGAGAATGGCGTCGCAGCCGGAAGCCAGAAGGGCAGCTCGCTGCTCTTTGAAGTCGCCCGCGATGAGCGCGACGATCTTCACCGTCGCACCGCCGGGCAGCGTGCGAATCTGCCGGGTCAGCGCGCATGCGTCGTTGGCCGGCAAGCGTACGTGGACCAGGATGAGGTCAGGCTGCCAGGATTGGAACTGGCTGAGCGCCTCTGCGTCATTCGCCGCTGCGCTGACGGCAAAATCGGCCTGCGTCAGCAGACCGGTGGTCAACAAGCGGCTGTCGGAGGCCTCCTGGACGACCAGAATGCGCGGCGTTGGCTGCCCCTCGGCGAGCCCGATCACATCGTGGACGTACCCCGCAACAGGGGCAACCACAGCTTCGGCCGAGGCCAGTTGTACGGGCAGCACGACCCGGAAAACGCTCCCCTGGGCGGGCGTGCTCACCACCCCGATCCGCCCGCCCATCATGCGCACGAACGAACGGCTGAGCGCCAGCCCCAGACCGGCACCGACGCCGTCGGCAAGCTGCCCATGGGTGAAGGGTTCGAAGATCGCCTCCAGCGCTTGGCTGGGAATTCCGCGACCGGTGTCTTCCACCTCCAGATCGAGCCAAAGCTGCTGTTCTTCGCGGCGCGTCCGCGCGCGCAGGATGACACCGCCCTCGCCGGTGAACTTCACCGCATTCCCCAACAGGTTGATCAGGATCTGGCGCAGCTTGCCGGCGTCGGCAACGACGAAACGGGCGGTGTCGCGCGCCATATCCAGGCTGAAGGTGATACCGCGCTTCTCCGCCCGGCTGCGAATCATCTGGCCGATGTCCTCGAGCAAGGCCGGCAGATCGAACGGCTCGCTCAGCACCTCGGTCTTGCCCGCCTCGACTTTCGACAGGTCGAGAATGTCCTCGATCATCGACAAGAGGTGCGCACCGCTCCGATGGATGATGCCCAGTTTCTGCTTCTGATCCTCACTCGCGTTGCGCTCGCGGGCGAGCATTTCGGAAAAGCCAAGAATGGCGTTGAGCGGTGTGCGCAGTTCGTGCGACATGCTGGCGAGGAACATGCTTTTGGCCTGGTTGGCGGCTTCCGCAGAGTCCCGCGAACGCCGCAGCTCGGCCTCCGACGACTTCAACTCGGCTTCCGAGGCACGCAACTCCACTTCCGAGCTACGCAACTCAGCTTCAATGCGCTGCCGCCGGGCAATCTCCTGCGCCAGCTTGCGGTTCCAGTAGAGGAACACGGCGAGAATCAGCACCGCCCCCGCGCTGACCTGCCAGGCCAGCGTGTAGTCGACGCGCGGGACGGCCTTTTGCGGGTCCCACCGGAGCATGATCGCGTTGCGCTCGTCGGGCGTCATCGCGGCGATCCCTTTGTTGATCAGGCTGGCCAGCTCCGGCCAGTCCTTGCGTACCGCCATCGCCTGCGTGTGGTCACCGTAGGCAGTCGGCGCAGCGACGGTCAGGTTGGCGAGGCCCAGCTCCCTGATCAGAAAACTCGCATTCACCAGATTGCCGACATAGGCATCGGCGCGCTCGCTGGAAACGGCACGCAGAGCGTCGGCGGATCGATCGACTTCGATCAGCCTGATCTCGGGATGCTCCCGCTTGAGCTTGCCGGTCATGAAATAGCCCTTCTCCGCGGCGACAGTCTTGCCGCGCAGGCTTTCGAGCCCACTGATGAAGGGACTGTCGCGGCGCGCAAAGATGGCCCAGGGCATGTACAGATAATCTGCGCTGAGGGCAAAGTCCTTTTCTCGTTCGGACGAGCGGTGCATGGTCAGCAACACATCGAAATGGCGGCGCTCCTCCTTGACGTCGCGCATAGACTCGGACCAGCCCACGCTATCCGGCACGAACTCGACGGCAAAGCCAAAGCGTCTGGCGACCGCTTCGAGGTAGTCGACGGCGGCGCCCGCGGGCGTCGGCTGGGTGAACATGTACGGCGGCCAGTCGCTGACCCGCGCGCGCACCGTGTGCCTGGCGTCCAGCCAGCGCTGCTCGGCGTCGGTGAGAACAACCTGGCGCTCGGAACGAATTCCGGCCCGGATCTTGCCAATGTAGCGCTCGGTGATCGCCAGCCGTTCTTCGCTGGGGATCGCAGCCAGCGCCTTGTTGATGATCGCCTGCAACTCCGGCCAATCGTTGCGAATACTGTAGCGCAGGATAATCTCGCTATCCGGCGGAACGACCGCCACGCCGACTTCGGCGACGGTGCGCTCGAGCAACAGGTAGCTGAATTGCGCGTCGCTGACTACGGCGTCGATCTGGTTTCTGAGCAGTGCATCGAGCAGTTCGCCGTTGCTTGCCTTGGCCACCGCAAGCACACTGGGATAGTTGCGCAGCAGCGCTTCCTCAGCCGCATTGCCCGCCTGATAGCCGACCCGCTTGCCCGCCAGCGAGGCCATATCGCGGTAGACGGCCACATCGTTCTTGCGCACAAAAATGTATTTGTAGCCGCGGAACGTCGGGTCGCTGAACAGGAAGTAGGGCTCGCGCTCCTTTTGTCGAGTCGAGTTCAGCAGACCGTCGATCTCCTTGCGCTTGGCGCGCTCGACGATATCCGCCCAGACACCCTGCTCGATCTGCAGGTGGAGGCCGGTAAGGGAATTGATGCGGGCGATGAAATCGGCTTCGATGCCGCTCACGCGACCGTCGGGCTCGGTAATCACATACGGCTTCCAGCTTCGGTCGATGCCCATCACGATCGAAGGATGCGCTTCGATCCAGGCGCGCTCGCTGTCGCTCAGGCGGATCGTCACTTGCGCCAGGCGCCCGTCCATCCCGCGGTAATAGCGGTCCTTGATCTGCAACCGCTCCTCTGCCGAGAGTGCGGCGATGCCCTTGTCGAGCAGGCTGACCAATTCCGGCCAGTCGTTACGGACAGAGAAGACCAGCTCGAGCGGCTGACCCAGGCGAAAAAGCGGCTGGATGCGCGCGGCTTCGCTTCGGCTGAGTTGGTACTCGGTCATGATCGAACCGACAAAGCCGTCCAGATTGCCGGCGAGAACGGCGGAGAAGGCAGCTCGCGAACTGTTCATCGGAACTGCGCGCACGTTCGGGATCGCCTTCAGCGTCTTTTCCTCGAACAGATTGCCCGCCTGGTAGCCAATCCGTTTGCCCGCCAGATGGTCGACCGAACGGATCGTCTGCGCATGGTCTCGGCGCGCGTAGAAATATTTCCAGAGCGTCATGTACGGCCGACTGAAATTGGCGTAAGCGCGGCGCTCGGCATGCACGACCGTGGCGGAAAGGCCATCGACTTGCCGGTTTTTCAGCTTGGTCACCATGCCGGCCCAGCGCCCTGTGACAAACGTAATGCGCGTGCCAAGCATTGCGTTGAGCTGCGCCACGAGGTCACCGTCGATGCCCGAGAAACTGCCGTCGCTCTTCTTGAGAATGAACGGCGCCCAGTCCTGGTCGATGCCGAGCACGATCCGCGGATGCGCCGCGATCCACGCACGTTCTTGTGGGCTAAGCTCGAGCGTGCCGGTCGGCACTGGCGCGGATGCGGATGCGGATGCCGTCGCATGCTGCGCCGCGCTCAGCCCGAAGCAAGTGGCGAGCATGGCGAGCAGCAGGGCGAGCCGGCAGCAAGTCGTCCGAATGGACATCGGTCACCCCCTATCCAGCAAAATACTCGCCAAAACGTAAACGCGCGGCGAAGGCATTACCCACGCTTGCTGAGGAGACCCGGCGCAGAGCAGGCCGCTGCACACCGGCTCCGCCCGGCGTCCAGCCTGCCAAACTGTTCCCTCCTGTGTGCATGCGACAGCAGCTTCCCCCTTTTGCTGGTTCGTGCCTTGCCCGGCAGGCTGTAACGCAGCGCTGCGCAGCATGCACCGGCTATCAGAAGGCTCGACCAGGAGGGAACACTCGCTGCAACGGCAAGCGCCGTCGACCCCGCCCTGCTGCACTGCACCGTAAACGAGCCCTCCCAAACTGATTATCGGCGGTCATCCGCTGTTCTTGAGCCCTGCCAGTTACGCATTCGGCAGGCGCACGGTGACCCGCGAAGTGCGCCCGGCGCTCCCCCTGATCGAGCCGGTGCAGCGCTCGTCGCAGCTTCAGTTGAGATCGATCGCGTGTCGCTTCAGATCGTCCAGGCTGACGATCAGCAGACACGCTTCGTTGCTCGCGTTGAGAACGACGCGCGGCGCCTTGCCGGCACGCAGTGCGTCACGCCAGCGGGTCGCGCAGAGGCACCAGCGATCACCCGGTTTGAGGCCGGGAAACGCGAACTCGGGCCGCGGGGTCGACAGGTCGTTGCCCTGCGCACGCGAAAAAGCGAGGAAATCGGCCGTCGCGACGATGCAGACCGTATGACTGCCGAGGTCTTCGTCGCTGGTGTTGCAGCAGCCGTCGCGAAAGTAGCCGGTCAGCGGCTTCTCGCTGCACGAACCAAGGATACCGCCAAGGACATTGCGCTGCCGGCCGTCATGATCGCTCGGCTTCATGCCAGTTCGTCGATCCAGGCTTGCTGGATCGCCTCGAGAATCTTCTCGCCGCAGCGGCTTTGCTGATCGTCAAAACCCGGTAGAGCGAGCACCCAGTGCATCAGGTCGACGAAGTTGATGCGCATCGGGTCGACCTCTGGATGAGCGTCGACCAGTTCGCTGACGATCTCGTTGATGTCGGTCCATTTCATCGCTTTCCCTCCTTGGCCATGTTGATCGAGTAGCGCGGGATCTCGACGACCAGCGGCGTCTGCCCGACCAGCGCCTGGCACGAGAGGCGTGAGTTCGGTTCGAGACCCCAGGCCTTGTCGAGCAGGTCGTCCTCGACTTCGTCCGACGGCGCGAGCGAGGCAAAGCCCTCACGCACAATGACGTGACACGTTGTGCAGGCGCACGACATCTCGCAGGCATGTTCGATCGCCACGCCGTTTTCGAGCAGATTCTGGCAGATCGACTCGCCCGGCCGGGCGTCGAACAGCGCGCCGTCCGGACAAAGTTCTACGTGCGGCAGGACGATCACTTGCGTCACGCGTTTTCTCCGCTCCTGGCCAGCGCCAAGTCGCTCGCCAGCTCGCTGATGTTTCGTCCGGCGAAAGCCCGTCGGATCGACCTGTCCATTCGCCGGGCGGCAAACTCCTTCGTTTCCGCTTCGAGATCGTCCATCGCCACCACGAGCTGCCGGCGGTTGTCGCCGGCCGCGGCTTTGCGCAGCTCGGCCAGGCCGTGCTCGATGCGCGCGCGTTCCTCGACGGTGAGCAGATCGCCGTCGGCGACGAGCGCCGAACCTACGGCTTCGATCAGTCGCTGCGCCTCGACACGCGCCTCCTGCAAAGCGCGTAGCTGCGCATCGTCCTTCACGTGCGTCAGCGAGTCCTTGAGCATCGCGGCAATCTCGTCGTCCGACAGGCCGTAAGAAGGCTTCACGACAACGCCGGTTTCGATCCCCGAAGCAAGCTCGCGCGCGCTTACCGCGAGCAAACCGTCGGCGTCAACCTGGAAGGTGACGCGTATGCGCGCCGCGCCGGCAACCAGTGGCGGAATGCCGCGCAATTCAAAACGGGCGAGCGAACGACAATCGCCAACCAGTTCGCGTTCGCCTTGTACGACGTGCACGGCGAGTGCCGTCTGTCCGTCGCGAAAGGTGGTGAATTCCTGCGCGCGGGCGGTTGGAATTGTCGAGTTGCGCGGAACGATCTTTTCGACCAGCCCACCCATCGTCTCCAGACCGAGCGAAAGCGGGATGACGTCGAGCAGCAACCAGTCGTCACCGGCGCTGCGGTTGCCGGCGAGCAGATTGGCCTGCATTGCCGCACCCAGCGCGACCACCTTCTCCGGATCGAGATTGTTCAGGGGTTCCTGGCGAAAGAAGTCGCCAACCGCGCGTTGCACCTGCGGCATGCGCGTCGCGCCACCGACCATGACCACGCCCTTGATGTCGCCGACCGTCAGACCGGCGTCGCGCAAGGCTCTCTTGACCGGCTGCAAGGTCTTGGCGAGCAGGGTCCGGGTGATCTCGCTGAAGGTCTCGGTGGTCAACGGCAGATCGACGGTCTCACCGCTGTTCAGCCGCGCGCTGATCGGCGCCACACCGTGGAAGCTGAGGTACTCCTTGGCTTCGCGCGCGCGCGTGAGCAGCATGCGCGCGTCTTCGACCGACAGCGGTGCGAGCTGCGCGCTTTCGAGAATCCAGCAGAAAATGCGCTGGTCGAAATCGTCGCCGCCCAGCGCCGAATCGCCGCCCGTCGCCAGCACCTCGAAAACACCGCGCGCCAGACGCAGGATCGAGATGTCGAATGTGCCGCCGCCGAGGTCGTATACCGCATAGACGCCTTCGGCGCCGTTGTCCAGTCCGTAGGCGATCGCCGCTGCCGTCGGTTCGTTGAGCAGGCGCAGTACGGGCAGACCGGCGAGCTTGGCAGCGTCCTTGGTCGCCTGCCGCTGCGCGTCGTCGAAGTACGCCGGCACGGTGATCACCGCACCGACGAGCGATCCGCCGAGCGCGCTTTCCGCGCGCAGGCGCAGCGTGCGCAGGATTTCTGCCGAGATCTCGACCGGGCTCTTCAAGCCGGCCACGGTCTGCAGGCGCAGCATGCCAGGCGCCTCGTCGAAACGATAAGGCATCTCCTCGCGGTACGCCACGTCCTTGATTCCGCGTCCCATGAAACGCTTTACGGAAACGATCGTATTGCGCGGATCGATCGCTTGCTGCGCTTGCGCCTCGTAGCCGACGGCGCTGCTGCCGTCAGCCAGGTAACGCACGACGGAAGGCAGTAGCGGCCGGCCAAGTTCGTCGTTGAGCACGACGGAGAGGCCGCTGCGTACCGTCGCGACGAGCGAATTGGTCGTGCCGAGATCGATGCCGACTGCCAGCCGATGCCGGTGCGGCGCGGCGGACTCACCGGGTTCCGCTATCTGTAGTAAAGCCATGAATATGAAAAATCCTGAAGGCTGGCGGGAGGGTGCTTGCAGGCCACTGGCGAGGCTCGTCGCACCGCCTACTCGTCACACGCGGCCAGCGCCTCGTCAAGGTCGACGAGCAGTTTCTCGATGAACATCAGCCGCCGCACGCGGTCGGCCGCCTCGACGAAATCGCAGCGCTCGTCGAACAGATCGCCGAGTTCGTCATAACGCCCGGACAGCTCGCGCTGCAGGCGGTGATGCATATGTTCGAGCTCGTGATGGTCGCCCACGGCGCGCGCTTCGGCCACCGCTTCACGCCATTCGAGTTGCTCGATCAGGAAATCCGCCGGCATCAGCGTGTTGTTCTCGTCGGCAACATCGTGTCCAGCGAGATGCAGCAAATACTTCGCCCGCGCCAAAGGCTTCTTCAGCGTCTGATAGGCTTCATTGACGCGCGTCGACCACTGCATCGCCAAGCGTCGGGCGGAGTCATCGGCGGCGGCAAAGCGATCCGGGTGAACTTCGGCCTGCAGGTCGACATACGCCTTGTCGAGTTGCGCCGCCGCCAAACGGAAGCGGCGCGGCAGGGCAAACAAGGCGAAGAAATCGGTCGTCAGCTCGAGTGACTCACGCCCCGACATGAAGCGACTGGCAGCGGCCGCTGGCATCGCCCGATCAACCGTAACACGCTGAGCAGATCAGACGGCTGACGCGCTCAGACATTGAAGCTCTCGCCACAGCCACAGGCATCCTTGACGTTCGGGTTGTTGAAGCGGAAACCCTCGTTGAGCCCTTCGCGCGTGTAGTCGAGCTCGGTCCCGTCGAGGTAGGGCAAACTCTTCGCATCAACCAGCAGACGGACACCGTGCGACTCGAACTCGATGTCATCCGGCTGGGCGGCATCGGCGAACTCGAGCTTGTACGCCATCCCGGAACAACCGCTGGTCCGCACACCGAGCCGCAGGCCTATCCCCTTGCCGCGCTTCTTCATGTACTTGGCAACGTGGCTTGCTGCCCGTTCAGAAAGCGTCACTGCCATAAAAACTCCTTGCTCACATTCATCTGCAGAAACTCGCTCAGCCTGCCGCAGCTTCGCCGTGCCGCTTCCGGTAATCGGCAACGGCTGCCTTGATCGCGTCCTCGGCGAGAATCGAACAGTGAATCTTCACCGGCGGCAGCGCCAGTTCGTCGGCGATCTGCGTGTTCTTGATGTCGAGCGCCTGGTCGATCGTCTTCCCTTTCACCCACTCGGTGACCAGCGAAGACGAGGCAATCGCCGAACCACAACCGTAGGTCTTGAACTTGGCGTCTTCGATGACGCCGCCCTTGCCAACCTTGATTTGCAGCTTCATCACGTCGCCACACGCCGGTGCGCCAACCATGCCGGTCGCCACCCCTTCGTCGTCCTTGGCAAACGAGCCGACGTTGCGCGGATTCTCGTAGTGATCGAGCACTTTCACACTGTAGGCCATGCTGTATCTCCTTCAATCGACGGGCGGCATCAGTGCGCCGCCCATTGCACCGTATTCAGGTCAATGCCTTCCTGCACCATCTCCCACAACGGCGAGAGTTCGCGCAGCTTGCCGATTTTGGCGTGTAGCAAGCTGATCGCATAATCCACTTCTTCTTCGGTGGTGAAGCGGCCGAGTGTGAAGCGGATCGAACTGTGCGCCAGTTCGTCCTCGCGACCGAGCGCGCGCAGGACGTAGGACGGCTCGAGCGAGGCCGAAGTGCACGCCGAGCCCGAGGAGACGGCCAAATCCTTGACCGCCATCAGCAGCGACTCGCCTTCGACGTAGGCGAAACTGAGGTTGAGGTTGTGCGGCACGCGCTGTTCGAGGTCGCCATTGACATAGACGTGCTCGATGTCCGACAGACCCGCCAGCAGGCGGTCACGCAACATGCGGATGCGCTCGTTCTCGCTGCCCATTTCCAGCCGCGCCAAGCGGAAAGCCTCGCCCATGCCGACGATCTGGTGCGTCGGCAGCGTGCCCGAACGAAAACCGCGTTCGTGCCCACCGCCGTGCATCTGCGCCGCCAGACGAACGCGCGGCTTGCGCCGCACGTAGAGCGCGCCTATCCCCTTCGGTCCATAGGTCTTGTGCGCCGAGAAACTCATCAGATCGACTTTCAACTGCGCCAGATCGATCGGCAGCTTGCCTGTCGCCTGCGCCGCATCGACATGCAGGAGGATTCCGCGCGCGCGGCAGATCTCGCCGATCTCGGCGATCGGCTGGATGACGCCGATCTCGTTATTGACGAACATGACCGATACCAGAATGGTGTCCGGCCGCAGTGCCGCGGTCAAGGCGGCGAGGTCGAGCAGGCCGTTGTCCTGGACATCGAGATAGGTAACGCTGAACCCCTGTCGCTCGAGCTCGCGGCAGGTATCGAGCACCGCCTTGTGCTCGGTCTTCAGTGTCACGATGTGCTTGCCCTTGCCGGCGTAGAACTGCGCCGCACCCTTCAACGCCAGATTGTTCGATTCTGTCGCGCCGGATGTCCAGACGATCTCCTTGGCGTCGGCGTTGACCAGCCGGGCGACCTCTTCGCGCGCCGTTTCGACTGCCGCTTCCGCTTCCCAGCCAAAGGAATGCGAGCGCGACGCCGGATTGCCGAATTTCTCGACCAGATAGGGCACCATCTGGGCAGCAACCCGCGGGTCCACCGGCGTCGTCGCCGAGTAGTCGAGATAGATGGGCAGTCTCAGCATGGCTCGTTCCCCGCTGCAAGCTCGTCTTGCCTGTGTGTCATGGCTTCCAAGATCCAAGAATCCTCTGCATTTGTGCCTGAGAGCAGCCGGCGCCATCAGGCAACCGTCGACTCTCCGGCGCACCAGAATAAAGTACCGCCTAAGCGGACATCGCGGTCAGGCGGCGCAAGCGGACGGCCGTCGAATTCAGCGCCGACAAAAAGCCGTCGACCTCTTCCGCCGTGCTCGCCGCGCCCAGACTGGCGCGCACCGCAGCGCGCGCCAGTTCGGGGCTCACCCCCATGGCACGCAAGACATGCGACGGTTCGGGATTGGCGCTCGAACACGCTGCGCCGCTGGCGACCGCGTAACCGGCCCGGTCAAGCTGTCCGACCAGCGTTTCGCCGTCGAGTTCCGGTAACGCGAAATACACGGTATTCGGCAGACGAACCGCCACCAGGCCGAAAACCGTCGCCCCCAAGCCAAGCAAACCACTCTCCAGCCGCTGGCGCAGGACGGCGACATGCCGTGCATACGCTGCCTGACGTTCGACCGCCAGCGCGCAGGCAACGCCCAGGCCGACGATTGCCGCGACGTTCTCGGTGCCCGAGCGCAGGCCGCGCTCATGCCCGCCACCCGCAATCAGCGACTCAAGCTCGAGGCGCTTGTCGAGGATCAGTGCGGCAGCGCCCTTCGGCCCGCCGAGCTTGTGCCCGGACAAGGTGAGCGCGTGCACTCCGGCCGCGTTCAGCCGCCGAAAATCGACCGGCAGCTTGCCGACCGCCTGCACCGCATCGGTGTGAAACCATGCCTGCGCACTGCGCGCCGCGCTGGCAAGCGCCTCGACATCCTGCACGACGCCGGTCTCGTTGTTCGCCAGCATGACCGAGACAAGCTTCGGTCGCTCGCGCAACAGCTCGGCAAAAGCGGTGGCATCGACCCGACCCGTAGCGTCGATCGGCGCACGGTGCAGCGTCCAGCCATGGCGGGCCAGTTGTTCAGCCGGCCTGAGCACGCACGGATGCTCGAGCCCGCTGACCAGCAGCGCGCCGGGTCGCAAGCACGCTGCCGCTCCTTTCAGAAAAAGGTTGTTGGCTTCCGATCCTCCGCTGGTGAAGATCACTTCGTTCGCCTGCGCTCCGACGGCGGCGGCTACCTTGCCGCGCGCCTCGTCGATTGCGCGCCGCGCTGCCCGACCATACTCGTGCCGGCTCGAGGCGTTGCCGAACTGCACCGAAAAATACGGCAGCATCGCCTCGAGCACCGCCGGTTCAACCGGCGTCGTCGCGTTATGGTCGAAATATGCGGGAGCGAACATGGTGCGGGCGATCAGCTCCCGAGCGCAGCCGCCTTCGCGCGCGGCCGCCCGCGCCGATAGCCCTTGCCTGCCCCCGGGTCGACGACCTGACCCTGCTGCTCGACCAGCTCGGCCAGCGTCACCGAACTCAGGTACTCGAACATCTTGTCGTTCAGCGTAGACCACAGGTCATGCGTCATGCAGCGTTCGTCCTCGCGGCAGTTTTCCTTGCCGCGGCATTGCGTCGCATCGAGCGGTTCGTCAACGGCGCGAATGATGTCGGTGACCGTCATCTCGCCGACCGCACGCGCCAGGCGATAGCCGCCGCCGGGACCACGCACGCTGGACACCAGACCATAGCGGCGCAGCTTGCCGAAGAGCTGCTCGAGATAGGACAGCGAAATCTTCTGCCGTTCGCTGATTCCCGCCAGAGAGACCGGACCCTCGCTGCAGCGCTGGGCGAGATCCACCATTGCCGTTACGGCAAAACGTCCTTTTGTAGTTAAACGCATGCTTCCTCCTTTGATGATAATAGTTGCGCAAGCACTACAACTATATGAAAAATCCGCCGATTAGTCAACTATTCTGCTCAAGTATTGCGGATCGAAACGATCCGCCGCAGCCAGTTCACCCTCGACGGCCACACCGGCCTCGTCGAGTTTCCTCAACAAGGCCTCGAAACGCCGATCCGCTTCTACAGCGTGATCGAGCAAACCATGGATTGCTTTTGCCAACGGATCGTCCACCTCGCCGGCCAGCGCATAGGCCGAGAAACCGAGTTGACCGGCCATCTGCTCGCGCTTCTCCGCCTGCTCGCCGTCGATCACCCGGGCCGGGTTGCCGACGGCTGTCGCGCGCGCCGGGACATCCTTGACGACGACCGCGTTCGAACCGACCTTGGCCGACTGGCCGATGGTGATCGGTCCCAGGATCTTGGCCCCGGCGCCGACCACCACGCCACTCTCCAGCGTCGGGTGACGCCGGCCCTTGTTCCACGAAGTTCCCCCGAGCGTCACGCCGTGGTACAGCGTCACGTCGTCGCCGATCACCGCCGTCTCACCGATCACCACGCCCATGCCGTGGTCGATGAACAGGCGGCGGCCGATCGTCGCACCCGGATGAATCTCGATCCCGGTCAGGAAACGACCAAGGTGCGAGACGAAGCGGCCGAGCCAGCGCAAACGGTGCGTCCACAGCCAGTTCGCCAGGCGGTGACCGACCATCGCGTGGACGCCGGGATAGCACGTCAGCACTTCCCACGACGTACGTGCGGCAGGATCCCGATCGAAAACAGACTGAATGTCTTCGCGCAATCGGGCGAACATCAGGCATAGCTCCTCAAGTCAAACCCGCGATCATACAATCCCACACTACGTCTGTCCACTATTTTCAGGAACAGAAGCAGACTCGTCGCGCGCCTCGCCGACCGGCGATCGCTCGCGCTCGAGCGCGTCGAGCACGCCGCGCAGAATGTTGATCTCGTCACGCTCCAGCGTCGCGCGGCCGAACAGGCGGCGCAGTTTGGCCATCAGACGACGCGGCTGGTGCGGGTCGAGAAAGCCGCTGGCGATCATGACCCGCTCCAGGTGCGTGTACAAGCCTTCGACCTCGGCGTGCCGGGCAGGCGGCGAAGCAAAGGGAACCGCGCGTGTCGAGCAGGGCGGAGCACCGGCAAAAGCAGCCAGCCGCAATTCGTAGCACAACACCTGCACCGCGGCCGCCAGATTGAGCGAAGCGTAGCCCGGGTCGCTCGGGATGTAGATTGTCCGCCGGCAGCGCTGCACGTCGGCGTTCGCCAGACCAGCCGTCTCATTGCCGAAAAGCAACGCGACCTCGCCCGTCGCCGCCCACGCGGCGACTTCCTCGGCGGCTGCGCGCGCCGCCAGGGCGGGTGGCCCGAGATGACGCTGGCGCGCGGTCACTGCCCCGGCGTACACGGTCGCCGCCAGCGCGCTATCGACGCTGGCGCAGACGCGCGCAGCACGCAGCACGTCCTCCGCTCCCGCCGCACGCGCGTCCGCCTCGCCATCCGGAAAACGCTTCGGATTGACCAGCCAGAGGTGCGACAAGCCCATCGTCTTCATCGCCCGCGCTGCCGCGCCAATGTTGCCCGGATGGCTGGGCTGAACGAGAACGATGTGCACGCGCTCAAGCAAGGCGCGCGAAGTTTCCGATTCGCCGGCGCCGTTCATATTAGAATCCGTGATCCTCCAAAACAATCGGGCGGCCGCAGCCGCCCGTCCCGTACGTCAAGACCATGCACCCAGCGCTCAACATCATCATCCGGGCGGCGCGCCGCGCCAGCCAGATCATCAACCGCGCCTCGCTCGACCTCGAACACCTGCAGGTGACCAGCAAGCGCCAGAGCGACTTCGTCACCGAGGTCGACAGGGCCGCCGAAGCGGCGATCATCGAAGTCCTGCACGAGGCCTATCCCGAATATGGAATTCTAGCAGAGGAGTCTGGCCACACCGCCGGTCGGGCTGCCGGCAGCGAGTACCAGTGGATCATCGACCCGCTCGACGGAACGACCAACTACATTCACGGCCTGCCGCAATACGCCATCTCGATCGCGCTGGCACACCGCGGACAGCTCGTGCACGCTGCGGTCTATGACACTACGCGCAACGAAATGTTCACCGCCAGCAAGGGCGGCGGCGCCTTTCTCAACGAGCGGCGAATCCGCGTCAGCAAGTGCCTGAAGCTGGAAGACGCGCTGATCGGCACCGGCTTTCCCTACCGCGTGCAGGAGCACATCGACACTTACCTGGCGATCTTCAAGGACCTGACGCGCAAGACAGCCGGCATCCGCCGCCCGGGCGCTGCCTCGCTCGACCTCGCCTACGTCGCCTGCGGGCGCTACGATGGCTTCTGGGAGTTCGGCCTCTCACCCTGGGATATTGCCGGCGGCGCCCTCCTGGTGGCCGAAGCCGGCGGCCTGATCGGCGATCTCGCCGGCAACGAAACCTATCTGCAGACCGGCAACGTGATCGCCGGAACGCCCCGGGTTTTCGCGCAACTTCTGCAGGTGATCGACCCCCATCGCAAACCTGGCCTGAACGCCTGAGGCGCCGAGGCCCGGCGCACGGCATTTCCCCGCGGCAGGCACTGACCTCGCCCTGCACAGCGCATGCCGAATCGACGATAATCCGCCCAGGCGCCGACTCGGAATGCGCCCTCTCCGGCTTACCCGGCGGGCCGGCTCCGCCGGCCCGCCGACCCGCCAGCCGGACGCTCGAGACCTGGAGGCAACATGCTGACAAGCGACGCAGCGACCCGCACACCGGCTCGCATCGAGTACCTCAAAGTACGCAACTTCCGCGCTCTGCACGACATCGAGTTCAAGGGACTGACCCCGATGACCGTCCTCCTCGGCCCCAACGGCAGTGGCAAGTCGACCGTGTTCGACGTCTTTGCGTTCCTCGCCGAATGCTTTGAACTCGGTTTGCGGCGAGCCTGGGACAAGCGCGGACGCGCCAAGGAACTCAAGACGCGCGGCAGCGATGGGCCAGTGGCCATCGAAATCAAGTACAAAGAGCATGGGTACCCGCTGATCACGTATCACGTCGCCGTCGATGAACTCAAGCACGGCCCGGTCGTCGTCGAAGAATGGCTGCAATGGCGACGAGGGCAGCGGGGGAAGCCCTTTCGCTTTCTTGACTACCGTGAAGGACAAGGACGTGCGACAAGTGGCGAGTTGCCCGACGAAGAGGACCGGCGTATCGACGTACCGCTCAAGTCGCCCGATCTGCTGGCGGTCAACGCCCTCGGTCAGTTTGCCGAGCATCCGCGGGTAGCCGCGTTGCGTGAGTTCATTACCGGCTGGCACGTGTCCTACCTCGCAGCCGATACGGCACGCGGTCAACCCGAAGCCGGACCGCAAGAGCGTCTGAGCAAGACCGGTGACAATCTGGCGAATGTCATCCAATATCTGGCTGAACAGCATCCGGAACTGCTTGAGCGCATTTTTGCTGCCCTGCGCGCGCGCGTACCCCGTGTCGAACGCGTCCTCGCCGAAACGATGCTGGACGGGCGCCTGCTTCTGCAGATCAAGGACGCGCCTTTCAGTCATCCGGTGCTGGCTAGGTTTGCCTCGGACGGCACGCTCAAGATGCTGGCTTATCTCGTTCTGCTCTATGACCCGGATCCACCCCCTTTCATCGGCATGGAGGAACCGGAGAACTTTCTCCATCCCCGCCTGCTGCCCGAAGTGGCCGAGGAATGGCGTGCCGCGTGCGAACGCACGCAAGTCCTGGTCACCACGCATTCACCCTTCTTCCTCAACGCCTTGAAGCCGGAAGAGACGCGTGTATTGTGGCGTGACGAAAGCGGTCACACCCAGGCCCGCCGGGCAGACGACCTACGGGGAGTACCGGAGCAGATCAAGCAGGGGGCGCAACTCGGGCACCTCTGGATGGAAGGCTTTCTTGGCCTTGGCGATCCCTTGGTCAACCAGGGCGGTCCGACTGCGCCGCTTGCTCGATGACGGCGAGCGTCGCGCACTTGGAGTTCCTGGTCGAAGACCGGTCCATGGAGGTTTTCCTGCGCTCACTGCTGCCTCGCTGGCTGCCCGCCGAGCTGACCTGGAGCGTCCATGCCTACCAGGGGAAACCAGACTTGTTCCAGCGCTTGCCCGACCGGCTCCGCGGCTTCGCCAACTATTTGCCAGACAATTCGCGCCGCTCGCGCAGCTTTGAGAAACGGCACGCGGTGATTGCTGAAGTGACAAGCCCCCTGAGCAATCCGCAGCGCTCACCCGAGTGGAGCAGCGGGCGCCCGACAGTCGCCGCCCTTCCTGGCCACCCGCGCCGCGCAGCGCGGCGGCTAGCGACCGCCGCGGCTGCCGCCCTTGTCCCAGGCGTAGCGGACGGTACGCTGCCAGCGCGCTGCGGCGCCGGGGGATACCTGGCGTGCGCCGGCCGACGACCGCGCAGCCCCGCCGCCGCGCGCTGGCGGCTTTACCGGCAGCGGCTTTCCCGCTTTCAGCCGACCGCTCGGCTTGCCGCGCGCGGTCGCCACCATCGCCCCGCTCAGTCGATCACCGACAAGGCGTCGTGATAGTCGTAATGCAGGTCCTCGGCCACCTCACGACAGGTGACCTTGCCGAAAGCGACGTTCAGCCCGTTGCGCAGGTGCTCGTTGTCGCGCAGCGCGCTGCGCCAGCCCTTGTCGGCGATTTGCAGGGCAAAGGGCAGCGTCGCGTTGTTCAGCGCATAAGTCGAGGTGCGCGGCACGCCGCCTGGCATGTTGGCGACGCAGTAATGGACGACGTTGCCGACGACGTAGGTCGGTTCGGCGTGCGTCGTCGGATGCGCGGTCTCGCAGCACCCACCCTGGTCGATGGCGACGTCGACGATCACCGAACCGGGCTTCATCGCGTCGATCATCTGGCGCGTGATCAGCTTCGGTGCCGCAGCGCCCGGAATCAGTACGCCGCCGATCACCAGGTCGGCACGCAGCACGTGCTGCTCGACGTTGTCGCGATTGGAAAAAACGGTGATCACGCGAGCACCGAGCAGGCGGTCCATCTTGCGCAGAACGTCGATGTTGCGGTCGATGACGACCACCTGCGCGCCGGTACCAACGGCCATCTGCGCGGCATTCGAACCGACCACTCCACCGCCCAGGATGACGATGCGCGCCGAGGGAACACCGGCAACGCCGCCGAGCAGCACGCCCATCCCGCCGTGCGCCTTCTCCAGGCAGTAGGCACCAGCCTGGATCGACATCCGGCCGGCGACTTCGGACATCGGCGCGAGCAGCGGCAGGCCGCCGCCCGGCTGGGTCACCGTCTCGTAGGCAATGCAGACTGCACCGCTGGCGACCAGTCCGGCGCACTGCTCCGGATCGGGCGCCAGATGCAGGTAGGTGTACAGGATCTGGCCTTCGCGCAACATCGCGCGCTCGCCCGCCTGCGGTTCCTTCACTTTGACGATCATCTCGCACTCGGCGAAGACTTCCTCGGCGGTTTCCACGATGCGTCCGCCGGCTTTGCGATAGACCTCGTCGGTGGCACCGATGCCGCGCCCGGCGCCGCTCTCGACGGTGACCTGATGACCGTGCGCGACCATCTCGCGCACCGACGAAGGCGTCAGTCCGACGCGATATTCGTGATTCTTGATCTCCCTTGGAACGCCAACATGCATCGCGGTCTCCTTGCCAATGGTTGCGGTCCCAGCATCTTATTGGATTTCGCAACCGGCGGCGAATCGTCGTCAGCCTGCGCGTCAGCCCGGGGACGGCCGAGGCTGGGCGACCAGGCCCTGGCCGGCGTCGGCGCATGTCGCTACACTCTCACCTCCGGTCGCGCCCGCCATCGATCATCGTCGAGCGAAACGTCGATCCACTGGCCAACCCATTGCCTCCATCAAGCCCGCATGCCTGCTGATCCGACCGCCGCCGATGCCCGCAAGCCCGCAGCCAGCCGCCGGCTGCCGGAGGAAGCGGCAGCCATCGTTGACGAGCTCGACGGCTTTCGCCGCGACATGCTGCGCTTCGCGCTGCTGCAACTGCGCGACCGCGCCAGCGCCGAGGACGCGGTGCAAGAGGCGATGCTGGCGGCGCTCGAATCGGCCGACCGCTTCGCCCAGCGTGCCCGCCTGAAGACCTGGGCTTTTTCGATCCTGCGCAACAAGATCGTCGACGCGATCCGACGCCGAACGCGCGAAGCGAGCTGCGCGGCAGGCGAGAACGAGATGAACGACGACGACTTCAACCCGCTGTACACCGCCGATGGCCACTGGCAGCGCGAAATGCGGCCGGCAACCTGGGGCAACCCGGAGCAGGCCTTCGAAAACCGCAGCTTCTGGGCGGTCCTCGACGCCTGCCTGGACGATCTCCCGCCGGCCACTGCACGCGTCTTCATGATGCGCGAAATGCTCGGTCTGGAAACTGGCGAGATCTGCCGCGAGCTGTCGATGACTGCGAACCACTGCTGGGTCGTCCTGCATCGGGCGCGTATGAGCCTGCGCCTCTGCCTCGACCAGAAATGGTTTGCCGGCGCAGGTGAACAGCGATGATCAGCTGTCGACACGCGGCTCGCCTGCTTTCGGAAGCGCTGGATCGTCCGCTCAGCGCAGGCGAGCGCGCCGCGCTGCGCCTGCATACGCTGCTCTGCATCGGCTGCCGCAACTACCGGCGGCAACTCGCCCTGCTGCGCCAGGCTTGCCGGCGCCGGGCCAGCGGCGAGGACGCAATGCCGTCCACCGAGGACTGATTGGCAGCACGAATCGGTGGCGGACGACAAGTGGCGGACGACAAGTGGCGGACGACAAGCGGCGGAAGCTTGCCGCGGCGCGGCGTCGCCCAGGCGCCGGCCTGAGCAAACGTGTAAAATGAACTTCATCGCAAGCTCGCGTGGCTGCGCGTGCCGGTATCGGTCGGCCGGCCAGCAGCGCTCGGGCCAAGCTGCATGCATGACACTGAGGACGCTTGCCCGGGCTCCAGGATGACTGCTCCCGCCCTACTACCAAAAAGCGAAACCGGCGTTGCCGCCTGCTGGGTCATCGGCCTGGCTTGCGCCGGCGCGCTCTGGTTTGCCCTCTACCGGCACCTGAATGCCTTGGCCGATGCGCTGATCGCCCTGCTCGGTCTGGCGCACGGCACGGCACTCGGCGAGGCGGTGCATTTCTTCTTCTACGACACGCCCAAGGTCTTGCTCCTGCTCACCGGAATCGTCTTCCTGATGGGCATCGTTCAGACCTTCTTTTCACCCGAAAGGACGCGCGCGCTCCTGGCCGGCAAGCGGGTCGGCGTCGGCAACGTGCTCGCAGCCAGCCTGGGAATCGTCACGCCATTCTGTTCGTGTTCGGCGGTGCCGCTGTTCATCGGTTTTCTCTCGGCCGGCGTTCCGCTCGGTGTCACCTTCTCCTTCCTCATCTCGGCACCGATGGTCAACGAGGTAGCGCTCGTCCTGCTCTTCGGCCTGTTCGGCTGGAAGGTCGCGGCGCTCTACCTCGGGCTGGGCCTGAGCGTGGCGATCGTCGCCGGCCTGGTGATCGGCAAGCTGCGCATGGAACGTCATCTCGAAGACTGGGTGCAGGGCATGCTGAACGGCACGGCACCGGAATTCGCCGGTGGGCAAGTCACCTGGGTCGAACGTTTCCAGGCCGGCTGGCGCCACGTGCGGGAAATCGTCGGCAAGGTCTGGCCCTACGTGGTCGCCGGCATTGCCATCGGCGCCGGGATTCACGGCTACGTACCGGAGGATTTCATGGCCTCGATCATGGGCAGGGATGCGCCCTGGTGGTCGCTGCCGCTGGCCGTCCTGATCGGCGTGCCGATGTACGCCAACGCCGCCGGCATCATCCCTATCGTCGAGGCCCTGCTCGGCAAGGGGGCTGCGCTCGGCACCGTCCTCGCCTTCATGATGAGCGTCATCGCGCTCTCCCTGCCGGAAATGATCATCCTGCGCAAGGTACTGAAACTGCGCTTGATCCTGACCTTCGCCAGCGTCGTCGGGGGCGGTATTCTGCTGGTGGGCTACGTGTTCAACCTGCTCCTGAGCTGAGCGCGCCGGTAGGCGCAGGCAGGGGCAGGCATTACCTGCTGGAAGAGGAGAAGCTGCGTGAAAGACGTCAAGGTGCTCGGCACCGGCTGTGCCAACTGCCGCAACACGATCCGGCTGATCGAGGAAGTCGCCGCCGAAAAGGGCGTCGCCATCGCCCTGTCGAAAGTCGACGCGCTGCCCGAGATCATGAAATACGGCGTCATGTCGACGCCGGGCGTCGTGGTGGACGGCAAGGTGGTGCACAGCGGCGGCGTGCCTGACCGCGCCAAAGTCGCCGGCTGGCTCTAGGCGCGCTGGCAAGAGACGCGGCGATGCGGCTGGGCGGCCGGTCGTTGTCGCGCGCCCCGCGCCCCGGCTAACCGGCGACGAGGCCGCCGTCGCGCCGCCGGATGACGATCGTCGCCGAGCGCGGCCGGCCGCCGCTGGCTTCCGGAAACTGGTTCGCCGGCCAACCCGAGGTAGCCATTGGCTGCGCTGGATCGCTGCGTGCGCCGGGTGCCTCACCAGGGTGCTGGATGTTGACGAACAGGTTGCAACCATCCGGCGTGCCGGTCAGCCCGGTGATCTCGCAGCCGTTCGGACCGGTCAGGAAGCGGCGAACTTCGCCGTTGCCGACATCGGCAACGAGCACCTGGTTGTTGCCCAGGCGCTCGTAGTCGCCACCGCGAATCGCTGCACCGGGCGCGTCGGTCTGTATCCACAAGCGGCCCTGCGCGTCGAACCACAGGCCGTCCGGGCTGCCGAAGGCGTCGCCCCGGATGTTGCCGCGCTGCCCGGCGTCGGCGTGCTGAGGGTCGCCGCACAGGAGGAAAATGTCCCACGAGAAATCGATCGCCGCCGCGTCGTCGGCCGCCTCGCGCCAGCGAATGATGTGCCCGAAGGCGTTCGGCGCACGCGGATTGGCGGCGTCGGCGACGCTCCGCCGGCGGTTGCTGGTCAGCGTGCAATAGACCTCGCCGGTCTGCGGATGGACGGCAATCCACTCGGGCCGGTCCATCTTCGTCGCCCCGACGAGGTCGGCCGCCTGGCGTGCGCGGATCAGCACCTCGGCCTGATCAGCAAAGCCGGTCGCCGCGACCAGCCCGTTGCGCCCATGCTGCAGCGCCAGCCAGCGGCCGCGCCGATCAGGCGAGAAGCGCGCGACGTAGAGCGTTCCCCGGTCGAGCAGGTGTCCGCCGCCGGCTGGATCGGAGGCTTGGTAGGGGTCGTCAGAGACATACTTGTAGATGTATTCGAAGGCTTCGTCGTCGCCCATGTAGACGACGACGCGCCGATCGGCGGCGAGCGTCACGGTCGCACTCTCGTGTTTGAAGCGACCAAGCGCCGTCCGCTTGACCGGCGCCTGCGTCGGCCGGCGCGGATCGATCTCGACGACCCAGCCGAAGCGATTGGCCTCGTTGGCTTCGCTCGCCACGTCGAAACGACGGTCGTGCTCGTGCCAGCGCGCACCATGGCCGCCGCGCCGAATGCCGTAGCGCTGCTGTTCCGGCGTCGGCTGTGCCAGACCATTGAAATAGCCGTTGAAGTTCTCCTCGCAACTGAGATACGTTCCCCACGGCGTGACGCCCATCGCGCAGTTCGCCAGCGTGCCGAAGACGACCAGCCCGCGCGCATCGTCGCGTGTGCGCATGGCCGGCGCACCGGCCGCCGGACCGGCAATGCGCAGCGGCGTGCGCGCGGTGATCCGGCGCGCGTAGCGTGAAGGCCGCACGACGCGCCAGCGCCGGTCGGCCCCGCTGCCGACGAGTTCGACCTCGATCACCGAAACGCCGTGCGCATTCTGCGACTTTGTCGTCTTCGCGTGGCTCCATTCGGCCATGCCGTCTGCATGCAACAGCCCTTCGTCGGTGTATTCGTGGTTGATGCACAACACGCCACGCGTGGACGAGGCCTGCCCGTTCTCGCTGAACGGAAAGAAGTGCATTCCATCGTGGTGCATGCCGGCTTGTACCGCCTGCTCGGCCGCGCTGTTGCCACCGTCGGAACGGAAAGCCGGTCCGTCCGAAACCGGGTCGCCCCAGGCGTAGAGCAACTGCAGCACGTGTCCGTCGGCAACACGCACGGCGTCTTCACGCGCCGCGGCAAGGGCCGGGAAGTTGAGCGTCGGGCGCCCACCTGCGGTTGCCGACGGCAAGTCTATCCAGCCCAGGAAGGCCAGCGCCAGGCTGCCCAGGCCGCCTTGCAGAACGCGCCGACGCGTCGCCGGAGTGGCCTCCATGCCGGTCAGCAGTTCGCCGAAGCACGGATTTGCGCTGTCGTTGCACACCGACTGGTCGTCCACCGCCGACGGCGGCAAACGCCGATGAAGAGGGGCGATTTTTTCCATCGCTGATTCTCCGAAGTTGGCCGAGGTAGCGCTGAAGGCACCCGATTGCCCGCATCGCCGCGCGGCGAGAGCGCCCGACTTGTACCGGTTTCACCCGCGCGCCACGCTGCCGCAGATCGTCAGTTGCCTGACGCTCGCATCTCAGACCGAGTCTGGCGGCGCGCTCACCGAGGATAATGCCTTCTCGATCAGCTCGTACTCGAAGCTGTCGGCGTGCCGCCGCAGGCACGCGCCGAGCGCTGCATCGCGTTCGGCAACCTGCCCGATCAGGGCGTCGATGCTTGCCGCGTCCAGGGCCAGCAGGGCCTCTGACAAAGCGCTGCGCAATGCCTCGGGGAGCGCCCCGATCACTGCACTATCCAGCGTCACTGGCGCTGGCGCAGCGGCCGCTGCGCTGGCGGGCGCGCACCGCAGGTAACGCAGCTTGAGCTGCCGTCCCATGCAATCCAGGATTTCGTTGCGCCGAAATGGTTTGGCTAGAACGTCGTCCATACCCGCCGCCAGCATCTCCGCGCGTTGCTCGATGAACACGGAGGCGGTCAGTCCGACGATCTTCACTGTCCCGCCCCCGGCCAGCGAACGGATGTGCCGCGTCGCTTCCAGCCCGTTCATTTCCGGCATCCGCCAGTCCATCCAGACGAATTGCGGCTGCCAACGCGCAAACACTTCAATGGCCTCGGCGCCGGTCGCCGCCGCTTGCACCTGAAAGCCCACTTCCTCAAGCAAGCGGCAGAGGAGCAACGCGCTTTCCGGTTGATCCTCGACGACCAGAACGCGCAGTTCGCCCTGCTCCGGCGCCAACTGAAGAATCTCGCCGGACGCCTCCTCAGCCGGCGGCAGCCGGGCTTCTCCTGCCGGTTCGACGGGTAACTCGACGCGAAAACAACTGCCCTGCCCAAGCTCGCTGGTTACACTGATCCGGCCGCCCATCAGTTCGACGAACTGCCGGGTAATCGCCAGTCCCAGACCGGTCCCCTTCTGCCCCGAGGAACTGCCAGCCTGGACGAACGGATCGAAAATCCTTGCCTGCTCCTCGGCGGCAATGCCGGAACCGCTGTCTTCGACCTCGATCAGCAGGTGGAGCGTGTCCGCGCCCGCAGCGATGCCGAGGCGCAGGCTGACGCCACCGCGCCGGGTGAACTTGATCGCGTTGCCGAGAAGATTGACCAGGATTTGCCGCAACTTGGCCTCGTCGCTGCACACGCAGCGCGGCACGTCCGCCGCCGGCGCGACGAGCAGTTGCAGCCCCTTTTCCTCGGCCCGAACGCGCATCAGGTCTGCCGTGTCGCGGATCAGCGCAGCCAGGTCGAAGGAAAGCTTCGTCACCTGCATTCGCCCGGCCTCGATCTTGGCCATGTCGAGGATGTCGTTGATCAACACGAGCAGGTACTCCCCGCTGCGGTTGATGATCTCCAGATCGCGCCGCTGGCCGTCGCTCGCACCCGGGTCCCGCCTGAGCATGGCGGCAAAGCCGAGGATCGCATTCAACGGCGTGCGCAGTTCGTGACTCATGTTGGCCAGGAAAGTGCTCTTCGCCCGGTTGGCGGCCTCGGCCGCCTCCTTGGCTTGCGCCAGTTCCGCCGTGCGCCGCTCGACCAGTTCCTCCAGATGATCGCGATAGGCAAGCAATTCGGCCTCCACGCGCTTGCGCTCGCTGATCTCGACCTTGAGTTCGGCATTGGTGCGGATCAGGTCGGCGGTGCGCTCGGCGACGCGCTCTTCCAGCCGCTGGTTCAGTTCCAGCAAAGCCGCTTCGGCGCGCTCGCGTTCGGCGATCTCGCCCTGCAGCTCCCGGTTCTGCGCTTCGACGCGCGCCTTCAGGCGATAGAGACGCAGTTGTGCGTCGATCCGGGCAAACACTTCGCCGGCATGGTAGGGCTTGGTGATGAAATCGGCGCCGCCGACGGCGAACGCCTGAATCTTGTTGACCGTCTCATCGGCGGCGCTGAGGAAGATCACCGGGGTACCGGCAGTGCGCTCGTCGGCCTTCAGGCGGCGGCAGACCTCGTAGCCGTCCATGCCGGGCATCTGCAGGTCGAGCAGTACCAGGTCCGGCACTTCGAGTGCGGCGGCGGCCAGCGCGGCCGCACCATCGAGGACCGGGCGAACCTGAAAGCCCTGCTCCGATAACAGCCGCGCAAGAAGCCGCAGGCCGTCGCGGCTGTCGTCAACGGCCAGAATACTGGCCGCACGCTCGGCCGGCGCGCCCGACACGTCAGCCGCTCCCGGGCCCTTCGGCCCGGCCAGTCGGTCGCTTGCGGCCCGTTGTAGACACTCGTTGCAAGGCCAGCATTACTCGCGTCCTTCCCTCCAATTGCCATCACTCTGGTCTTCTGCGCGACGACGCGCGCGCTGCACCAGTGCAATGATCCGCCTGTAATCAAAGTCGTTGGCCAGCGCTCGCATTTCGCCGGCGATGGCGTCGCTCTCGGCGGGCATCTCCTCGATCAGTTGCTCGACCCAGTTCATTTCGGTGCGGATCGCAGCTTCTTCCAGGCGCGCCAACCACTCATCAGGCAGTGATTGTAAGGCATGCACGCGCGCCCTGTCGTCCATCGCCGGTGCCTTTGCCGCCACCTTGTCGGCGTAAACATAGCGCACACCCAGGTGCTTCTCAATCAGTTCGAGGAGCGTCGCCGCGCGACAGGGCTTGCGCAGAAAGTCGTCGCAGCCCGCGGCCAGGATCTCGGCGCGCTCTTCCTCGAAGCTGCTGGCAGTCAGGGCGACGATCTTCGTGTCGGCCCCACCCGGGGCGGACTTGATCTGCTGCGCCGCCTGCCGCCCGTCGAGATTGGGCATCCGCATGTCCATCCAGATCAGGTGCGGGTGCCAGCGTTCCCGGACGGCGATCGCTGCATGGCCGCCCGCTTCCTCGACGGCGAAGCCGAGCGGCTTGAGCATCTGGACGAGCAGCCGCCGACTGCTGGCATCGTCGTCGGCGACCAGGATGCGCCAGACGGCCTGCCCGGGCGCCAAGCCGACGACCGGACGGCCTTCGCCTGCGTCCAGCGGCTGCTCGCACGCCGCTTCATGCGCGACGATCGTGAACGTGAAGGTGGTGCCCACGCCCAGCGTGCTATGTACCTCGATGGTGCCGCCGAGCAACTCGGCGAATTGGTGCGTGATGGCCAGTCCCAGGCCGCTGCCTTCGCCGTGTTTCTGGCCACGGGCAGATTGCACGAAGGGCTGGAACAGCCCGGCCAAGTCTTCGGCTGCGATGCCGACGCCACTGTCGGCCACCTCGAAGCTCAGGCGCACAGGGCTGCCCGGCTTGCTGCCCGCTTCGGCGCTGCCGAGAAACTGCGCGCTTGCCCGCAGCGTCACCCCGCCGCGCTCGGTAAACTTGAAGGCGTTGTTCATCAGGTTGATCAGCATCTGGCGCAGTTTCAGCTCGTTCGTGCGCACCAGTCGCGGGAGATCGGTGGCAGGCTCGATGAGCAGCGTCAGCCCCTTGTTCGTCGCGACGAGTGCAAACATCTCCTTGAGCCCGGCGAGCAGCTCGTGCAGGTCAAAATCGCTCGGGGTGACGAGTGTCCGCCCGGCCTCGATGCGCGAAAGGTCGAGCACATTGTTGAGCAGCGTCAGCAGATGTTCGCCACTGCGGTGTACCGTGGACAGATGTTCGGATTGGCCAGGCGAGAGGCGCTCCCGGCCGCTGGCTGCGTCGCGCAAGAGCAGTTCAGAGTAGCCCAATACCGCATTCAACGGCGTACGCAGTTCGTGGCTCATGTTGGCGAGAAACACGCTCTTCGCGCGATTGGCCGCTTCGGCCGCCTCTTTCGCTTCGGCCAGCGACCGCGTGCGCTCACCCACCTGGATCTTGAGTTCCCGGTTGCGCCGCTGGATGGCGCTGACCCGCCAGTAGTAACCGCCAGCCAGCAAACCCAGGGTGAGCACCAGCGCCAGCGTACGGGCCCAGGCGGTTTTCCACCGGGGCGGAGTGCTGACCACTTCGATCGCTCTGCCCTCCTCGTTCCACACCCCATCATTGTTCGACCCCTTTACCCGGAAAACGTAAGCCCCCGGATCGAGGTTGGTGCAGGTGGCGAACCGGCGCTCGCTGCCCACCTGATTCCAGTCTCGGTCGAAGCCTTCCAGCTTGTAGGCATAACGGTTCTTGACCGGAAACCGATAGTTCAGCGCGGCAAACTCGAAGGAAAACACCGACTGGTCGTAAGCCAGCGTCACGCGCTCAGTCTCATTGATCGCCGTCTGCAAGGGCGAATCCGCAGCGCCAATGGCGACCGGCTTGTTGAACACATGGAAACCGGTAAGGACAATCGGCGGAACGAACGCCGAATCCTTGATCTCCTGGGGGTAGAACGCATTGACCCCGTTGACCCCGTTGACCCCGCCGAAGTAGATGTCGCCATCGGCAGCCACGAACGCGGCTTGGTAAGAGTCATTGCCTTGCAGTCCGCCGTGCTTGTCGAAGTTGCGAAACGAAGCCGTGCGCGGATCGAATCTCGAGACACCACCGCCTCGCGTGCTGATCCACAAGGATCGGCGGTTTCGAGGATTCCGCGCACATCGTTATGGCTCAGGCTGCGCGGGTTTTCCGGATCGTGCTGATAGCGCTCGAAGCGCTCGG
>NZ_JAVMKF010000036.1:39057-47095 GCF_031732815.1 Accumulibacter sp.
TGGCTCAGGCTGCGCGGGTTTTCCGGATCGTGCTGATAGCGCTCGAAGCGCTCGGTCTTCCGGTCGAAGCGGTTCAGCCCATTGTTGGTGCAAACCCAAAGGATGCCTTGCGGGTCCTCGTAGAGGGCGTGAACCAGGTTCCCGCTCAAGCTGTGCGGATCGCGCGTATTCGGCTTGAACACCTTGAACGAATAGCCTTCGTAGCGGTTCAGGCCATCCCAGCTACCGACCCGGATGAAGCCCTGCCGATCATGCAGAAAAGCCTCCACCGTGCCCTGCGACAGCCCGTCGTCCGGAGTCAGATACTCGAACCTGATGCGCGGTCTGGCACTGCTGCCAACGGTGCTTTCGCCGGCTTCCTGCGCGCAAGGAGAAGACAGACCCAGCACGAGGCCAGGAAAGGCCAGGCAGATTCGTGCGACCACGCTGATCGGCGTCATGCTTTCATTGCCTGGCTTTCCCGGCTCGTGTCAGAGACGCGCAGCGCTTTTCTCGCCGCCAGGCAAGCTGGCCGTTGCGCCTGTCTTTCAAGTCTCGCTCCCGGGAGAACGGCGGATCGCGTGCAACACGCCGGCGATCCCGGCGTAGTCGAAGTCATCGGCCAGCGCTTGCAGTCTGGCGCCAGCCGCCGGGTCTTGCGCGCCGACTTGCCGGACCAGTCGCTCGACCTCGTTCATGTCGGTGCGCGTTGCTGCATCTTCCAGGAGGGCAAGCAGATCAGCGGGAAGCAATCGCAAGGCGTCGGCCAGCGCGTCGCCGTCCAGCGCCGCTGGAGTTGCCGCCGCCTCGCCGTAGATGTAGCGCACACCCAGATGCTTCTCGATCAGTTCGAGCAGTGCAGCCGCGCGATAGGGCTTGCGCAGAAAGTCGTCGCAGCCCGCGGCCAGAATCTCGGCGCGCTCCTCCTCGAAGCTGCTCGCGGTCAGCGCGATGATCCGGGTCTCTGCCCCACCCGGAGCCGCCTTGATCCGCCGAGTCGCCTGCCGCCCGTCGAGCTTGGGCATCCGCATGTCCATCCAGATCAGGTGCGGGTGCCAGCGCTCCCAGGCCGCGATCGCTGCGTGGCCGTCGCCCGCCTCCTCGACCGCGAAGCCGAGCGGCGTGAGCATCTGGACGAGCAGCCGTCGACTGTTTGCGTCGTCGTCGGCAACCAGGATGCGCCAGACCGTTTGCCCGGGCGCCAGACCGAGTACCGGACGGCTGTCCGCTGCGGGTAGCGCCTGCTCGCGCGTCGCCTCGTGGGCGTCGACGGTAAAGCTGAAGGTGCTGCCCACCCCGGGCGTACTGCGCACTTCGATTGCGCCGCCGAGCAATTCGGCGAACTGACGGGTGATCGCCAAGCCAAGACCGGTTCCTTCCTCGGCCTTGCGGCCACTGGCCGACTGAGCAAAGGGCTGGAACAGCCCGGCGAGTTCGTCGGCGGCAATGCCCGGACCGCTGTCGCTCACCTCGAAAGTCAGCCGCAGCGCTCGCCCAGGCTTGTCGTCCGCGGCAGCCTCGGCGTCGGCCGGAGCACTCGATTGCGCGCGCAGAATCACTCCACCGCGCTCGGTGAATTTGAACGCATTGTTCATCAGGTTGATCAGCATTTGCCGCAGCTTCAACTGATCGGTGCGCACCAGCCGTGGCAGGCCGGGCTGTTGCTCGACGAGCAGCGCCAGCCCCTTGTTTGCCGCAGCGAGCGCGAACATTTCCTTGAGCCCGCCCAGCATCTCGTGCAGGTCGAAGTCGCTCGGGTTGACCGTCGTTCGCCCGGCCTCGATCCGGGAAAGATCGAGCACGTTGTTGATCAGCGTCAGCAGGTGTTCGCCACTGCGGTGTACCGTCGCCAGATGTTCGGATTGGCCGGCCGAAAGGCGTTCGCGACCACCGGCGGCGTCACGCAACAGCATTTCCGAATAGCCCAGCACAGCGTTCAATGGCGTGCGCAGTTCGTGGCTCATGTTGGCAAGGAACACGCTCTTGGCGCGATTGGCTGCTTCCGCCGCGTCTTTCGCTTCGGCCAGCGAATGGGTGCGTTCGGCCACCTGAAGTTCCAGCTCGCGATTGCGGCGCTGGATGGCGCTGACCCGGCGGTAATAGGCGCCGGCCAGCAAACCGATGGTGAGCAGCGCCGCCAGCGTTCGCGCCCACGCCGTTTTCCACCAGGGCGGCGTGATGACGACTTCGACGACCTGCCCTTCGTCGTTCCACACCCCGTCGTTGTTGGCTGCCTTCACCCGAAATATATAGGTTCCCGGATCAAGGTTGGTGTAGGTTGCCACACGGCGCGAGCTGTCGACGTGAATCCAGTCGCGATCGAATCCTTCCATCCTGTAGGCATAGCGGTTTTTCTGCGGGAAGCGGTAGTTCAATGCCGCGAACTCGAAGGAAAAGACCGATTGCCAGTACGGCAGCACAACCCGTCGTGTTTCCGTAATGCTCTGCTGGAGCGGCGAATCCGGGTCGCCGACGACAGCCGAGCGGTTGAAGATCTGCAGATCGGTCAGGACGACCGGCGGCACCTGATCGTTCGTCGCGATGTTTTCCGGATCGATGACGTTGAAGCCGTTCTCGCCGCCAAACATGAGCAGTCCGCGGCGCGACTTGTAGGCGGAGCTGTTCAGAAACTGGTTGCCTTGCAAGCCGTCGCTGCCGTCATAGGTCGTCGTCGCACCGTTTGCCGGATCAAAGCGAGTGATTCCGCCATCCGCCGTTCCCAGCCAGAGTCGTCCCCGATCGTCTTCGAGAATCGTGTTGATGCGGTCGCTGGCCAGGCCGTCCTTCCGCCGGTAGACGGTGAAGCGTTCAGCGCGCGGATCGAAGCGATTGAGTCCGCCGCTGGTGCCCACCCAGGCCTCTCCGGTTGACCCGAGGTGTATGAACCAGACCTCGTTGTTGCTCAGGCTGGCGGGATTGCCGGGATCGTTCTCGTAGCGCCGGAAGGTGCCCGTCGTCGGGTCAAAACGGTTCAGTCCGCCACCCCACAACCCCAGCCACAAGCCGCCGGCAGGATCGCACTTGAGGCTGGTGATGATTCCCTTGCCCAGGCTGTTCGCATTACCCGGATCGTGCCGATACGCCGTGAACTTCCCGGTGCTGGCATCGAAACGGGCGACACCGCCATAGCTGGTTGCCACCCAGAGGTTTCCGTCGCGATCCTCGCAAGTGCCGCGCGTATCGTTGAAAGGCAGACTGCCCGGGTCCTTCGGGTCGTGCACGTAGCGCGTGAAGGTCGCGCTGGCCGGGTCCATTCTGTTCATCCCGTCGCGCGTGCCGACCCAAAGCGCCCCGTGCCGGTCCTCGTAGATGTTGTAGGCCGAGCTGCCGCTCAGACTCCGGGGATCGCTCGGGTCATGCCGATAATGGGTGAACTTGCCCGTAGCCGGGTCCAGGCGATTCAGCCCGCTGCCTTCGGTACCCGCCCAGACGATCCCGGCGCGATCCTCGAACAGGTTCCAGACCGAACCGTTACCCAGACTGGCGGGATCATCCGACTTGTGGCGGTACCACTGAAACTTGGCGGCGGCGCGGTCCAGGCGATTGACCCCTTTGCCCAGCGTGCCTATCCACAGGGCGCCCTGCCGGTCCTCGTGCAGTTCGCCGATCATGCTGTGACCGATGCTGGCTGGATCAGCCGCGCTCGGCACATAGCGGGTCAGGTGGCGCCGCTCCGCGTCCAGGGTATACAGCCCTCCGGTCAGCGTGGCGATCCACAGAACGCCATCGCGCGTTTCCAGCAGCGCAAAGACGAACGCCTCGGCCAGACTGGCATCCGAATCGTAGCGCGTGAATTTTCCCGTCTTGGCATCGTAACTGTTCAGGCCCTTGCCAATCGTGCCCACCCAGAGAACGCCCTGGCGATCCTCGTAGATCGACCAGACACCGTCGCCGCTCAGGCTGTTGGCGTCGGCGGGATCGTGCCGATAGTGCACGAATCCGCCGCTCGCCGGATCGAAGCGATTGAGCCCGCCCCCCTGAACACCGACCCACAGATTGCCCGCGCGATCCAGATGTAGCGCCCGTCCCTCATTGCCGCTCAAACTCTTCGGGTTGGCCGGGTCATGTCGGTAGTTCACGAAGCGGCCGGTCTTTCGATCCAGCCGGTTCAGTCCGCCGTCGGCGGTCAGCACCCAGAGACCGCCTTGGCCGTCGTCGAGCATCCGGAAGACATCGCGCCCGCTGATGCTTGCGGGATTGGCGGGGTCGTGCGCATAGCGCGTGAAGCGCTCGGTCGTCCGGTCGAAGCGGTTCAAGCCCAGGTTGGTGGCGATCCACAACGCGCCGTCGGCATCCTCGATGATGTCGTGTACTGCATTGCCGAGCAAGCTGTGCGGATTATCCGGATCCGGCCGGTAGGTCTTGATCCGGTAACCATCGTAGCGGTCCAGTCCGGCGCCGGTACCAAACCAGAGAAAGCCTTTCCGGTCGGCAAGAATCGCCTCCACATTGCCATTCGAGAGACCCTGATCCATCGTCAGGCGCTCAAAGCGCGGTTCGCGGCCACCCGCGATGGATGGGGCTGAATCGGCCAGGACCGGCTGTTGCAGCAACCAGGCCAGGAGCAGGATCAGGTAGGGCTTAAAGGACATCGCATTCTCCGCAACTTGCGTCGACATTGCTGTTTACTCTTCCTGGCAGCACGGCAAGATGATTTGCCCGCGCGCGACCGTCGCCATGGCGCGCCTGTGCACCGGCCGACGCGTGGCATGCGGGCCGGCAACGCCTCCCGGCCCGCAAGCTGCGGCAGGTGTTCCGCTCCATTTTCCGGCGGCAAGGACGGACCGGGAAACGCTCAGAAAACCCCTCGTCGAGCCAGCGCATCCGGCTTCAGGTTGAGCTTGGGGAGCGCCTGCTGGCGAGGTTGAAACGACAGACCCGGATCGCCGAAGTGTTGATCGAGCGCATACATGTTCTTCTCCAGATCGTAAACCCAGTAGCAACGGGGAATCTGCACCTGAACGTCGTAAAGCGGCATCCCGGGCCGGAACAACCCGCGGACGAGCTTGCCCGTAGCGTCATACTCATCGCTCATCCCCGCGCCGCTCCAGTCCTCGTCCAGATAGAACACCTTTTTATGATGCTGATTCTTCTTGCCCGGCCTGATTGTCGCCTCGACCACCCACACCCGGTGCCACTCCCAGCGCACGAAGTCCGGATTCAGGTGCCCCGGAGTGAGTATGCGTTCCGCCGGCGTTTCGAAGAAAAGCGCATGCGTATTGTAGGGAATCAGCATCTCGCGCTTGCCGAGCAGTTTGAAGTCGAACTGGTCGAGCGGACCGGTGAACAGATTGTCCTGGTCGAAGGTGACCAGGCTGCCCAGCGAGCCCAGACCCAGGTCCGGCGGGAGGCCGGTTACCTCGCGCACGCGCCGGGTCGCTGGGTCGTAATCCCAGATGCGGCGCGGCTCGACCGTCGGGTCGAGCGTCTGCGTGTCGAGCACGGCAAACCCCGAGCTACCGGCCGGAACACTCCAGTTGTAGACGTGCTGATGGTAAAAGGAGCCGTTCTTTTTGTGCTCTTCGGCGCTGCTCGCCGGATCGTAGTAGCTGTTCTGGAAGGTGAAGTGCCCGGCCCATTTGACCGAACGGCCGCTGCCATCAACTGACCAGAGGGTCGCATAGGCGTCGTAGGCGACGCCGGTATTGATCAGCAAGTGATTCCACAATACTTCGTTGCCCGTCTTCGGAATCGGGAACGGGATGCCGCCATACGCTCCGTCCAGCGCCACGCCGTCCTTGATCAGCCGCGCGCTGGTCGCGTTCTTGCGCGTGTTCTCGAGCACCCAGGCGGGATACGCGACGCTGCGGTGGCTGGGATAGACGTCCATTCGGTAGTTCGGGTAACGCTTGAACATTTCCTTGCCGGTCTCGCTCAGCGCGTCGCGGTAGCGCTCCAGATTCTCAGCGTTGACCGTAAAGAGCGGCTTTTCGTCCGGATACGGGTTGGTCCATCGCCCCGACCCAGGTTTGAAACCGGGCGGCGTCGTGTTGGTCGGCAAGCCGCCGCTGTAGGCCGGGATCGTTCCGGACGCATTGCCGGCCTTTTCTGCGCCAAAGGCGGTCAGACTTGTACCGAGTTGGGCCGCCTCGTCGGCGCTGACACCGCCTTGGACAAGGCCGGCCTGGAGGAACGCGATGACGACGAGGAGAGAACTCGCGCGACGGTTCAGTTTCATGGGGTCTCCTGTTGGGTAGCGTTTAGAAGCTTGCTTGATAGGTGAACGACAACCAGCCTTTGTCCCGCAAAGGTCCGCCAAGGATCAGCGAACCAAAGGGAGAATCCGCCGTGCGCCTGATCTTGTGCTCGTAGCCGGTGTAGGTCAGGTCGAACTGATGGCGGGACTGAATCTTGGCCGTCAGCCCGACCTTGTAGACCGCAAAGCCGGCAACGCCGCCGCCGTTCGAGGGCGCGTTGCCGCTGATTCCGCGCGAGTAGAACATGGGCATGCTCAGGTCGACATTGGGATAGACCTGGTTCCAGGCCGGCGTAAAAGCCACGCCGAAAGTGAAGAATTGCTTGTCCGCGCAACCCTTGATCAAGGCGTCGGAAGCGCAGGCGGGATCGTAGCCCTTGGCAAAATACAGTTGTCGGTTATGCGTGACGCGGTCGAGACGATTCCACGCCAGTTCCGTGGCCAGAAAAGCCGAGTCGTAAAGCGCGCTCGGGCTGAAGCTGACGACGCCGTTCAGCACCCCATGCCAGGTGTTGCCGCGCGCGCCTTCATACCGACCTGCCGCGCCCGCCGAGCCGGAACTGCTCAGGGGATCGTCAAAGCGGTACGACAACTCGGCACCGGCGAGCAGCCAGCCGATCCTTTTCACCACGGTGACGCCGAGCAGGCCGATATCGCGCGCATACACCGCCCGCGTCTGGCCGGCCTCGGCGGGCTGAGCCAGCCAACCGTTCTTGTCGTCAAAGCGCCGCGCGTACACGCCGAGCGTGCCATCGAGCCATTCCGGGCTCCACTTCAGGCCAAGGCCAAGATCGTCGCCCTTGCCCTTGATCATCGGCAGGCGGTTGACCTGCGGACCCTGATTGACCACGTCGACCCCGAAAAATGTGCCGGCTTCCGGAATGCGTGTCGGCTTCCACTCGAATCCGACTTGAGCCAGGAGCGAAAGCTCGGGGCTGAGCTGGGCAATCGCCGAGGCCTGGGCAACCGGCAATGCGGTTTCCTTGGCCGAAGCGCCAGGGTTGGTCACGCCTTTCATTCCATCGCTGGGGGCTTGGGAGAAAGAGATTGCATGCGTACTGCCAAACAGCGATTCGCCCCAGACCAGCGCATGCCGCCCCAGCTTCACGTTCCAGACGGTATCGCCCAGGTCGACGACGCCATAGACAAAGGCGTCGAGGAGTTCGCCCGAAGGACCGGCGTAATAGCGCCTGACATAGGGAGAGAACTTGTCGTTGACGTAGCCGCTGGGCACAAGATTTGCGCCCAGCGCGCCGGGGTTGCTGTGCACCCGATCACCGTAGGCGGTGTCGTACCAGGCGGCGGCAGCGACGCGCAGACCGTATCGTCGCTGATAGACGACATCGAGCTCGCTCAGCCAGTCGAGCCGATTGGTGATCGTATCGTGCCGGTCGAAGATCGCGTCGCCCTGGTCGAAGATCGCGTTGTTGGCAATCCGCGGATCGCGGCTCTGCATGCGCATCGCCCAGTTGTAGCGCAGCGTGTTGTTCCACACGACCTGCCAGTCTGGCGAACCGGTATCGACGGAAAACGCCAGGGCCGGCGATGCGCATTGCAGGAGCGTGCCGAGAACGGCGCCAGCACAGCATGGCAGCTTCGCTATTCCGATCGCTGTCGCAGGTTTGGCCCGCATCAGGGGCGCGACAGAGCGCGACCAGCGGATTTTCATTTGATTTTCTCCTCGAGCAAACAAACCGTTCGTTGAAGAGCGGGATCTTGCCAACTCAGGTAGCGGGTAGAGCACGCGTGATTGCCCACCCGGGCGCCCGCACAAGCGGTTTCGGCAACCCGCATTCGATCGACTGTGGCACGTCTTGGTGGGCCAGCGGCGTCGTTGCGACGCCGACCACCGGCAAAGAGCGG
>NZ_JAVMKF010000037.1:0-3142 GCF_031732815.1 Accumulibacter sp.
TGGCGCACTGGTCGAGGACATCCCAGCGGTCGATGGCGAAGCCGATCTGCGCATGATGGTTGGCGGAAAACTGCTGCCCCGGGTCAAGCTGGTGGCGGAAAGCGAAGAGGGCTTCGAACTCCTTACGAGAATAGACGCTGGCGCTCTCCGGCTGAGTGAAGCCTTTGCCCGAGAGACAGTAATGTATTCCGGCAAAACCGGTACATACCTTGGTCGCCCCGGAGGCCTTTTGTCGCCGGTATTTGCGCGGAACCTGCATCAACAGCCAGAAGCGCGATAGACGTTTGAGCAGGCGATGGCATTCGACGGCCGAGCAGTCGTCGCCGAGAGCGAGTTGAACCGGGGTGACCCCTTTGCGCAACTGCGATCGCAGTTCATTGATCTGGACGATCAGGCGCGAGGTATCGATGCGACGTTCGTTTTCCAGCCGGCCGTCCTCGCTGGGTACCTGCAGACTGGCGTCCTGCATCAGATCGACGACAAAGTGCATCGGTGGTTGTCGGGAATCGATTGAATGTAATTCAGCCAAAGCCGACCAGTTGTTTGCCCAGCGCCGGATCAGGTTCACTTCAGCGAAGGAGAGAACCTGTGGGTGGGCGACGTCGAGCAGCAGCACGCTGACGTAGGCGGCCGTACAGTGCGTGCTGCGCCCCAGCGGATCGAGTGCATCCGGAACCGGCAGGCAGGCAACGTTCCACTCCTCGGCACTCGCGTAATAGCCGTGCAGGTCGAGCCACAGGCCGGCCGCCACCTGGCGGCGGGCGCGATGATGCTCGATGATCGCCATCCCGGTGTAGTAGATGCACCGGTGCAGGATCAGGGCCAGTTTCGCCTGGTAGCGCTCGTTATCTTCCGGGGTGAGCAGCTGAGCACAGTGCGCGTAGGCGTGCGTAACCTTTCGCCAGGTGGCGACCACCTGATGAAAGGCTTTCTCCTCGGTATCGCCGAGCGGCAGCGCGCGATCGGCGAAACGTTTGGCCAACTCGTCTTCGATGAAACAGAGCGAGATTCTCGTCTGCTCCAGCAACTGCAGGTAGACTTCGGCCGTCGGCGGGGCCTGCAGCAGGCTGTCGAGGAACTGCGTGATCTCACGCTCCGCTTGTTCGGAGTTGGCCAGCGGCAAGCGGGAAAGGATTCGGTAGCCGGTATCCAGGTCAGGAATTCTCATCGTAAACACGCTCTTCGCTAGTAGGGCTGCGGACATTTCTCGCTCCCCAGGTTATTACGTTCCGCTGCGCTGGGCTTGGCGCAGCGCGTTGATGATCTGCTCGCCAAGTTCGCGCACACCGATCGGCTTCCGCCTTTGCGCGACGACGCGCTGGACACTGCCCCAAATCGGGTTCGGGAAGTGCTTGTCGTCGCGCCAGCGAGGAATGACGTGCCAATGAAGATGCGGCGTCAGGTTTCCCAGGCTGGCGAGATTGACCTTGTCGGGCTGGCAAAGCTGGCGGACGGCAGTTTCAACGGCGAACACGACGTTCATCAACTGGTTCCTCTCGGCCGGCGGCAGGTCGCTCATCTCGCGCACGTGCCGCTGCAGGACGACGCGGCAGAAACCGGGGTAGTCTGCGTCTTCGACCATCACGACGCGGCACAGTGCACTTTCCCAGACGACCTCTCCGCCCGGACAGTTGCACAACTCGCAAGTCTCAACCTCGTGCTGCATGATTCCTCGACTCCTGCTGACCATTTGTTACCTGGCGTCGGTGCGCCTTGTGGGGTCAGAAGATAGCCGGCCTGTCCGGCACGGGCGAGGAACTAGATCACAAAGCGGCCATTCGCTCGCCGTTTTCGCCTACAGAAGGACTCGTTCGATGCCGCCGCTGTTGGCCTGCCTGACGTAGCTCATCAGCCAGTCAGCGCCGAGCAGGCGGCGGGCCATTTCAACCACCAGGTAGTCGGCCTCGGTCTGGCAGTCCTCGTCGAAGCGTGACAGGCCTTGCAGGCACGACGGGCACGCCGTAAGCAGCTTGATCGTGCCGGAGAAACCGTCCTGGCGCAGCCTGCCGGCGCCCTTCTCGATTTCTTCCTGCTTGCGGAAGCGGACCTGCGTTGATACGTCCGGGCGCGTCACCGCGAGGGTGCCGGATTCTCCGCAGCAGCGCTCGCACAGGCTCACCGGCGGGCCGGCGAGCAAGGAATTGACCACCTTGATCCCCGACTGGGTACGCATGGGGACGTGGCAAGGGTCGTGGTACAGGTAGCGGATATCGTCGACTGCCGGGAGTCTGACTCCCTTTTCCAGCAGATATTCGTGAATGTCGAGCAGGCGGCAGCCGGGAAAGATCTTTTCGAAGTGGTACTTCTCGAGCTGGTCCATGCACGTGCCGCAGGACACGATGACGGTCCGGATATCGAGGTAGTTCAGCGTGTTGGCCACGCGGTGGAAGAGAACCCGGTTGTCGGTGGTGATCGTCTGTCCCTGGTTGGCCTCACCCGCCGCCGTCTGCGGATAGCCGCAACAGAGATAGCCCGGCGGCAGCACGGTTTGCACGCCGATCGAATACAGCATCGCCTGGCTGGCCAGGGCGACCTGCGAGAAAAGGCGCTCGGAGCCGCAGCCGGGAAAATAGAAGACCGCTTCGCCGTCGTAATCCGGCGCGCTCGCCTTTCGCGGGTCGCGGATGACGGCGACCGTCTTTTCGTCCTCGATGTCGAGCAGCGCGCGCGCGGTGCGCGCCACGAGTCGTCCCGGCAAGGGTTTGTTGATGAAGTGAATGACCTGGCTGCGCAGGGCCGGCGGGCCGAGCGTCGAGGGCGGCTGCCGGGTTTGCCGCTGCACCAGGTGCAGCGATCGGGCCAGCCGGCTTGCCTGGCGCTGGATGCGGTAACCGAGACCGATCATCAGGCGACGCACCAACCTGATCGTCGCCGCGTCCTTCATCGTCAGAAACGCCATCGCGGCAGCTTTTGCCGGAACGAAGCGCTTCTTCCCCTGCTCGCGCAGCAGGTTGCGCATGTGGACCGAAACGCTGCCGAAGTCGATATCGACCGGGCAGGGTGTCAGGCACTTGTGGCAGATCGTGCAGTGATCGGCGACGTCACTGAATTCTTCGAAATGGCGTAGCGATACGCCGCGTCGCGTCTGCTCCTCGTAGAGGAAGGCTTCGATCAGCAGCGAAGTGGCAAGAATCTTGTTGCG
>NZ_JAVMKF010000037.1:3242-8710 GCF_031732815.1 Accumulibacter sp.
TGCAGCATCTGGTAGTCGTCCGAGTTCACCGGAATGTTGGTGTGCACGTTGCCGTCGCCAGCGTGCATATGCAGGGCAACGAACAGGCGACGGCGCAGGACTTCGCGGTGGATCGCCGCGATCCGCTGGAGGATTGGCTGATAGACGACGCCGTCGAAAATATCGGCCAACTGTTCCCGGATCTCGCTCTTCCACGACGCCCGCACTGAATAATCCTGCAGGCGGTGGAAGAGCGTTGGCTGTTCGGCGCGGTTGCGCAGCGGTTCGGCATGCACGCCGAGCGCCGCAAAAGCGGGCTCAGCCTGGCGCAGTGGCAAATCCAGGTTGGTCAGCAGCCACGACCAGCGCCGGCTCACGCCCGCCAGCAGTTCGAGCGCTGCCGTGCGTCGATCGCCGATCAGCACCTCCTTGTCGAGGTCGGCGTCACCACTGTTGAGCGGCAGGTCGTCGGCCAGAAACTGGCGCAGTGCCTCGCACAGGTCAAGCTTGTTGCGCAGCGAAAGCTCTATGTTGATCCGCTCGATACCGTCACAGTACTCGCCCATGCGCGCCAGCGGGATGACGACGTCCTCGTTCAGCTTGAAGGCGTTGGTATGCCGCGAAATCGCCGCCGTGCGCGAGCGATCGAGCCAGAACTTTCGCCGCGTCTCGGCGTCGACCGCGATGAAGCCTTCGGCCGCGCGCAGATTGCCCATGCGCACGACGGCCGACGCGGCCTGCATCACCGCGTCCTCGTCGTTGCCGACCAAGTCGCCGATGAGTACCATCTTCGGGCGGCCGGCCGTTTCCGCCCGGCGTTTCGCTTTTGTCGCGTAGCCGATGGCGCGCAGGTAGCGCTCGTCGAGATGCTCCAGCCCGGCCAGCAGGACGCCGGCAACCCGGCCCGGAGCGCCGGCCTTGAAGTAGTCGGTGATCTCGACAATCGCGGGAACGGCTTCGCGCACCTGGCCGAAGAACTCGAGGCAGATGGTGCGCGTATGCGGCGGCATCTGATGCAGGATCCAGCGCGCGGCGACGATCAGGCCGTCGGTTCCCTCCTTCTGGACGCCAGGCAAGCCAGCCAGGAACTTGTCGGTAACATCCTTGCCGAGGCCAGCCTTGCGGAAGGTTTGACCGGGAATCGCGAGGATCTCGGGCGGTCGATACAAGGTCTTTCCATCCTTGCGCCAGCGCTTGATTTCGAAGCGCACGCAGTCCTGTTCGTGAATCCTGCCGAAGTTGTGCTCGAGCCGGGTGATCTCCATTTCGTGTCCGCTCGGGTCGACCATCTTCCACCAGGCGAGGTTGTCGAGCGCGGTTCCCCAGAGGACCGCCTTCTTGCCGCCGGCATTCATCGCGATGTTGCCGCCGATGCACGAGGCTTCCGCCGACGTGGGGTCGACCGCAAAAACGCGTCCGGCGGCTGCCGCGGCTTCGGCAACGCGCGCGGTCACGACGCCGGCGCCGGTCCGGATCGTCGCGCAGGGGCGCGCGCAACCGGGCAGTACGGTTTCCTCGACCGGGCTGAGGCTGATCAGCTTCTCGGTGTTGATCACTGCGGCGAGCGGCGTCAGCGGGATTGCCCCGCCGGTGTAGCCGGTCCCGCCGCCGCGTGGAATGATGGTCAGACCGAGTTCGATGCAGCCGCGCACGAGCGGGGCGACTTCCGCTTCGTCGTCGGGGTAGAGGACAACGAAGGGATACTCGATTCGCCAGTCGGTCGCATCGGTGACATGGCTGACGCGCGCCAGTCCGTCGAACGCGATGTTGTCGCGCCGCGTATGGCGGCTCAGCGTCCGCCTGACCCGATTGCGCAACTCGGCCGTCTTGGCGAAGTGTTCGGCAAAGGCATCGACCGCCGAGCCGGCGGCAAGCAGAAGCTCGCTCACCTTGTCGTTGCCCTGGCGACGCTTCTCGATTTCGCGCAGGCGGTGGCGCAAGGCGTCGACCAGTGCCAGGCGTCGCTCACGGTTGGCCAGCAGGTCGTCTTCTAGATAGGGGTTGCGCTGCACCGCCCAGATGTCGCCCAACACCTCGTAGAGCATGCGCGCCGACCGACCGGTAACGCGTTCGCCGCGCAACTGTTCGAGCAGCGCCCACTTGTCCTTGCCGAGCAGGCGAATGACGATTTCCCGATCGGAAAGCGAAGTGTAGTTGTAAGGGATCTCGCGCAGGCGTGCGTGCATCGAAGCTCTCCGTTGCCGGAAAAAGGCGAATTCTACCCGTTGCGCCGGTCAGTGGCCGGGTGCTGCGCCGACAGTCCGTCCCTTCCTTGCCGGTTGCATTCTCTGGCTGTCGAAAATCTTTACACCGTTCGTGCGTCGGTGTCGGCACGCGTGCCGCGGCAAGCCGCCAGGTATCCGGCTTTCAATCGTTTGCCTGCGCATGGCATGCTTGCTGCTTGGACGATGACTCTCGTTGACAACGTGCCCCGATTCTGCGATTCGATGCCCACCCGTGATTGCCCCGCGCGACCGGCTGACGGCCGGCGTCTCGCCTTAGCGCTGCCCGCCCGGCTATTGTGTGCGCTCGTCACGCGCGCTCGGCGAGTTCCCGGCAATTTCATAGCCATTGCCTGGCTGATCGCCGTTCTTGGCAGCGTCCTCGCCGGCTGCAGCCGGGCGCCGCTGCAGCAGCAGGAAGCGTTTGTCTTTGGCACGCGCGTCGAGCTCCTGATTGCTGGTCTGAGCGAGGCCGAAGCACGCCCGGCAGCGGCTGCCGTGTTGCGCGAATTCGACCGTCTGCATCGCGCCTATCACGCCTGGCAGCCCTCCGAGCTGAGCGCATTGAACACCGCGCTGGCCGCCGGGCAGCGCCAGCCGATCAGCCCGGAGATGGCCGCCGTGCTGGCCGACGCCCGGCGCCTGGCGCAAGCCGGCGACTGGTTGTTCGATCCGGGGATAGGGCGGCTGGTCGAGCTCTGGGGTTTTCACGCCGACGAACTGCCGGTCGCCTTGCCGGCGCCGGTTGCCGTTGCCGCCTGGCGGGCAGCGCAGCCGAGCATCGCCGACCTGCAGATCGCTCCCGGTGCTGACGGCCATCAGCAGGCGAGCAGCGGAAAGCGTGAGCTGGCGATCGATCTGGGCGGCTACCTGAAGGGTTTCGCCCTCGACCGCGCAGGCGCAATCCTCAAGGCGCACGGCGTGCGGCATGCGCTGGTCAATATCGGCGGCAACGTGCTGGCACTCGGTAGCAAGAACGGCGAGCGCTGGCGCATCGGCCTGCAGCATCCGCGGCAGCCGGGTGCGCTGGCGACGATCGCGCTGGACGATGGCGAGGCGGTCGGGACTTCGGGCGACTATCAACGCTACTTCGAGGTTGACGGCAGGCGCTACAGTCATCTGCTTGATCCGCGCAGTGGCGAGCCGGTGACGCATACACAGGCGCTCTGCGTGCTGATTACCGCGCGTGCTGCCGCCGGAACCCTGTCCGACGTGGCCTCCAAGCCGCTCTTCATTGCCGGTGCCGATTGGCCGGAACTGGCGCGGCGGCTGGCCGTCGAGCACGTTCTGCGGGTCGATTCCCGGGGTGCCGTGGAGGTCAGTGCGGCGATGCAGCAACGAGTCAGTTTTATTGGTGGCCCGCCGGCGGAACTGTCCATCGTCCGCTGATCGGTCGGTAGCCTCACCGGTGCTGCCGAGTGGGCGGGAATCACTTAGAATGATGGGCTATCGTGATGGGTGGGAGCGATGATTGGCATTCTACTGATAACGCATGGGTCATTCGGCGAGAGCCTGATCCAGAACGTCTGTCATGTCCTCAACAAGCGGCCGCCACTGATTGCGCAACTCGGTGTCGCGGCGCAGGATGACCCGCTCGATGTGCTGCCTCTGGCACGCATGTTGATGAAAGAGGTCGATGGGGGCGAAGGCGTTCTTCTGATGACCGATGTTTTCGGTGCCACGCCTGCCAATCTGGCGCTGAAGCTGCTTGAGCCGGGGCACGTCGAAGGTGTTTCCGGGGTCAACCTGCCGATGGTGCTGCGCGCCCTCACTTACCGCGAGAAGGGGATGGAAACCATGCTGCAGAAGGCCGTCAGTGGCGCTCGGGATGGCGTCGTCAAGCTGCCGGCCGGATGACGAAAGACAAGAAAAGGAGTGTTCGATGGTACGAGCCGAAACCGCAATCATCAACAAGCTCGGTCTGCACGCGCGCGCTTCGGCGAAGCTGACGCAATTGGCCGGTCGCTTCAGCAGCGAGGTGTGGATGGAGAAGGGTGAGCGGCGGATCAACGCCAAGAGCATCATGGGAGTGATGATGTTAGCCGCGGGCAAGGGGTCGACGGTTGTCGTCGAGACCGATGGTGCCGACGAGCAGGCGGCCAACGACGCGATTCTTCAACTGATCGCCGCGCGCTTCGGCGAAGCGGAGTAACCGAGCATGAGTTTTACGCTGCATGGGCTGGCGGTTTCCGGTGGAATCGCCATTGGTCGGGCGCACCTGATGTCGCATGCAACGCTCGAAGTGTCGCATTTGGTCATCGCGCCGCGCCTGATCGACAAGGAGGTGGCCCGTTTCGATGCGGCGGTGGCGCGCGTGCGCGAGGAGTTTGCCGCGCTCAAGGGACGAGTACAGAACACGCCGGCCGAGTTCGGTGCGTTCATTGATCTGCACACGATGATCCTCGCTGATCCCGAACTCGCCGAAACGCCCAAACAGTTGATTCGCGAGCGTCGGTGCAATGCCGAGTGGGCTCTGGTGCAGCAGATGGAAACACTCGTCGCGCAGTTCGAGCGCTTCGACGACCAGTACCTGCGCGAACGCAGCTACGATGTGCGCCAAGTCGTCGAAAGGGTGATCAAGGAACTCGTCGGGCAACCCGGCCGGATGGCCTTGCGCAGCGGCAAGGGCGTCAAGGAAGAGAATCTGATCGTCGTCGCGCACGACCTTTCACCGGCCGACGTGATCGCCTACAAGGAGCATCGCTTCGCCGCCTTCGTCACCGATGTCGGCGGCGCCACCTCGCACACGGCGATTCTTGCCCGCAGCCTGCGTATTCCGGCGGTGCTCGGTCTGCTCATCGCACGGCAACTGATCCGGGACGATGAAGTTCTCATCGTCGACGGTACGCGCGGCGTGCTGATCGTCAATCCCGATCCGCGCGTCCTTGACGAATACCGCTTGCGCAAGAGTCAGATCGAACTCGAACGCAGCAAGCTGAGGCGGCTGAAGACGGCGCTTTCGTCGACGCTGGACGGCGTCGACATCGATCTGCATGCCAACATCGAACTGCCGGGCGATGTCGCCAATGCGCTCGACGGTGGCGCCGAGGGCATCGGCCTTTTCCGCACCGAGTTCATCTTTCTCGATCGTGGCGACATGCCGACCGAGGACGAACAGTTCGAAGCCTACCGCACGGTGGTCAAGGGAATGGCCGGGCGGCCGGTGACGATCCGTACTTTCGATCTCGGCTACGACAAGGATCTGCATCCCGAGAAGGTGCAGGGCGACCGCTTGCAGAGCAACCCGGCGCTCGGCCTGCGCGCGAT
>NZ_JAVMKF010000038.1:0-8620 GCF_031732815.1 Accumulibacter sp.
GCCAGCATGTCCGGCGTTTCCTCGAACTGCGGCCAGTTGAGCTGCATGTTCTGGCGCGTCGTGAAGTGTCCGACGCCACGATCGTAACGCCGCGCGATTTCGGCCAACTTGCGCAACTGGCGCGCCGCCAGCATGCCGTAGGGGATGGCGATGCGCAGCATGGGACCGTGGCGCTGAATGTAGAGGCCGTTCTGCAGGCGTAGTGGCCGCAATTCGTCGGCTGACAGTTCGCCGGCGAGATGGCGCGCGATCTGCTCGCGATATTGTGCCACCCGCTCGTCGATGATCCGTTGGTCGGTGCTGTCGTAGCGGTACATGTGCACTCCTCTGGTAGACCCACGCCATGGACCAGCATGGTAAAGCGGCGCCCATCGTAGCAGTGCAGCGTTTGATCGAAAAAGAATATTGAGTTAGATTGTTATAACCATTGGTAATCCATGACGGCGATGAAACTCCAGCAACTACGCTATCTGGTCGAAGTCTCGCGCTGCGGCCTCAATGTCTCGGAAGCGGCAGAAGCGCTCTATACCTCGCAGCCGGGCATCTCCAAGCAGATCAGGCTGCTCGAAGACGAGCTTGGCGTCATTGTTTTCGAGCGCAGCGGTAAGCGTCTGACTGCCATCACCGAGCCTGGGCGCGTCGTGCTCGAGATCGCCGAGCGCATGCTGCGCGAGGCCGAGAATATCCGGCGTGTTGGTGAAGAGTACGCGGCCGGCGATTCGGGCAGTCTGGTCATCGCGACGACGCACACGCAGGCGCGCTACGCGCTGCCGGCGGTGATCAAACGCTTCGTCGAACGGTACCCGAAAGTCCGCCTGTCGCTGCACCAGGGCCATCCGGCGCAGATTGCCGAGTGGACTCTGGAGGGCGAAGCCGACATCGCGATCGCCACCGAAGCGCTCGAACAGTATCCACAGCTCGTCATGTTGCCGTGCCATCAGTGGGCGCACTGTGTGATCGCCCCGAGCGGCCATCCGATTCTCGCAACCAGGGTACTGGCGCTCGCTGCGCTCGCGCGTTGGCCGCTGATTACCTACGACACCGCCTTTGCCGGTCGTTCGCACATCAACAAGGCGTTCGAGCTGGCACAGTTGACCCCGAACATCGTGCTCACCGCGACTGACGCCGACGTCATCAAGACCTACGTCAGCCTCGGCCTCGGTCTGGGGATCATTGCCAGCATGGCTTTCGATCCGGTGCGCGATGCCGGTCTGCAGGCGATTCCCGCCGAGCACCTGTTCGGCTCGAACACGACGCGCATCGGCTTGCGCCGCGGCACCTACATCCGGCGCTATGAATACGACTTCATCGAACTATTCGCCTCGCACCTGACGCGTCGGGCGGTCGACCGGGCGATGCTCGGTGGCGGGCCGGAAGACGAGTACCAGCTTTGAGCGCGCTACTGGATGGCGCCGAGCAGAGCTTCGATCTCTGCCTGCTCGGCGAGTAGATGGGCGCGGCAGCCGTCCCAGTGCTCGGCGGTGAGTCCGAGCATGGCGAGCAGTGCGGCAACTTCGTCTTCTTCGCCGCCAGCTTTTTCGTCTGCATCGGGGAGCGTGGCGTAGGCGGCGCGGTCGGCGAGCCCGATCAGCCCACAGAAAACCGTCTCGCTGCCCGCCGCAGCGGGTTGGTGATGGTGCGCGATCGCGGCGACGTAGCGCGGCGGCAGATCCCAGCGCTCGGCGACCATTTCGCCTACTTCAGGATGCGTGAAGTCGAACAGCGCGCGCTCGGCGGCGAGGTTGGTAACTGGCGACGCCAGCCGCAGGTCGAGTACGCGTTGATAGCCGGGTTCCGCCTGAACGGCCAGGATCAGCTTGCCGATGTCGTGCAGCAGACCGGCCATGAAAGCTTCATCCGGCGAACAGCGAACGAGCGGAGCGAGGAAGCGCGCCGCCGTTGCCGTGGTGATCGAGTGCCGCCAGAGGTCGAGCAGGCGCAAGCGCTCGGCGCGAAAGGCGTCGAAGGCGCCGACCGAAATGATCATTCCCTGCACGTTGGCAAAACCGAGCAACTGAATCGCCTCGGCGATCGTGCCGATGCGCCGCGAATAGCCGAAGAAAGCCGAGTTGGCGACGCGCAGAATCTTGGCCGAAATCGCCGGATCGCGTGCGACCACGCGCTCGATCGTCTTCGCGTTGCAGCGTGGGTCCTGCAGCGCCTTCATCGCCTGCAGGACTATCGCCGGCAAGGTGGGCACCTCGTACAGGTCGCTTGGCCGGAAACGGGCTTCAGCTTGCGCCTCGGGTTTGCGAGCGGGTGTGACGTCGCCGACCTCGAGCAGATTCACCGCCAGGCCGGGGTGTACAAGCTGGAAGACGTGTACCGGGTGCGGCAGATCACGCAGGCGCAGCATGCCCGCGTCGTGCAGGCGGCTGGCGCTCGGCAAGCTCATGCGGACAAGTGCTTCGGTGGCCGAGGTGAGCAGCGTCTGGCCACCGTGGGTCACCGCCAGCAGGCGCGCACAGCGGTTTACCGTCGTACCGAAGTAGTCACCTGCACACTGATACGCCGTTCCGGTATGCAGCGCGATGCGCACGCGCAGCGCGGCGCGCGTTGGCCAACGTTCAGCGGTAAGCAGCATCTGGCTGCGGCAGGCGGCGCGCAGCGCAGCGGCGGCGTCGGTGAAGGCAACACAGAAGGCGTCGCCGACCGTCTTGAAGACGTCGCCGCCCTGCTCGTCGATTGCCGCGCCAAGCAGCGCGTTATGGCGCTGCAAGGCGACGCGCATGGCGGCGCTCTCGCGCTCCCACAGGCTGGTCGATCCTTCGATGTCGGTGAACAGAAAGGTCGCGGTGATCAGCGAAGCGTCGCTCAACGTCAATTCTGCCAATCCCATGCGCGACCTCGCTTGTCGTCCGCTGCCGCCGGTCGAGCGAGTGCCGGATGGCCAACGGGGAACCTCTACACCAGAAATGCAAGTATCCTGTGATCGGTCGGTCATCGTCAATCGGCAGGTGGCAGAGGCGACTGCTGGAAACTGCCGGACGGGTCGACCAGACACCTGACCAAGCCACCAGGAGCACGACCGATGACTGCCCCCGACGAACGGACTTCTTCACCCTGCGCCGAGCCGCTGCGGCGCGCACATGCGCTGGCGAGAGCCTTTCTCGCCTCGCTCGCCGAGCGCCCGGTAAGCCGCGTGCCCTCAGCCGAAGAAATGGCAGCAGCCCTCGATGAGCCGTTGCCGGACAACGGCAGCGATCCGGCCGCCGTTGTCGATGAGTGGTTCAGGCGTGCCGAAGCGGGAATCACCGCGTCGCCGGGACCGCGCTTCTTCGGCTTCGTCACCGGCGGCGTGACGCCGGCGGCGCTGGCCGGCGACTGGTTGGCCTCGGCGATCGACCAGAATGCCGGTCTGTGGGCCGGGAGCCCGGCAGCAGCGCAGACCGAACTCGTCGTCCTGCGCTGGCTGAGGGAACTTTTCCGGCTGCCGTCGGAATGGACCGGCGCGCTGACCAGCGGTGCGACGATGGCCAACCTGATCGGTCTGGCGGCGGCGCGCCAATGGGCTGGCCGACAACTCGGTTTCGACGCCGCGGCCGACGGCCTGGCGGGTCAGCCGTCGATCAACGTCGTGGCCAGCTCGCAGATCCACCTGAGCGCCGTCAAGTGTCTGGGTACGCTCGGTCTCGGTCGGCGACAGGTGCACCTGGTGAGCGCGCCGAACGGTCCGGTCGACCTCGCGGCGATGGCTGATTTGCTGCGCCGCATCGACGGGCCGGCGATCATCGTCGGCAACGCGGGCGAGGTGAATAGCGGCCATTTCGACGACCTTGCCGCGCTTGCCGATCTGCGCGACGCGCACCCGGCGGGCGCCTGGCTGCACGTCGACGGTGCCTTCGGGTTGTTCGCCAGCGTCTCGCCACGCCTGGCACACCTGACGCAGGGAATCGAGCGCGCCGATTCGCTCGCAGCCGACGCACACAAGTGGTTGAACGTACCCTACGACAGCGGCTTTGCCTTCGTTCGCGACGGCGACCTGCTGCGCCAGGTGTTTGCCGTCGGGGCGGCGTATGTCGCCGGCGGCGCCGGCTGGGATCCGTGCATGCACGTTCCTGAAATGTCGCGCCGGTTTCGCGGGCTGGCCGCCTGGTGCGCACTCAAGGCGTTTGGCCGCGCGGGCTATCGCGCTGTCGTCGAGCGCTGTGTCGACCACGCGGCGGCTTTCGCACGCTGGGTCGAGGCGACGCCAGGCCTCGCCCTGATGAACCCGGCGCCGCTCAACATCGTCTGCTTTCGGCTGATCCGCGACGGTCTCGACCCGGTAGCGACCGATCGGCTCAACCGCGACGCGGTGGACGCGATCCAGCGCGACGGCCGTGCCTTCGTCACCGGAACCATCTGGCACGGTCGTGCAGCAATCAGAGCGGCCTTCGACAATTGGCAGACGACGTCGGACGACGTCGCTCTTCTGCAGGCGGTGGTGCGCGAGATCGCGACGACGGCGGCATGAGAGCCGTACTCGCCGCTGCGGCCATGCCGCCGCGGCGAGTACGGCGCGCTTGATTTCCGGCAAAGGAACCTTCCATGGCGAAGACGAAAATCTTTCTTGCTTCCTCGGGAGAACTGGTCGATGACCGGCGCGAGTTCGAGATCTTCATCAACCGCAAGAACAAGGACTGGCATGCGCACGGTGCCTTTCTCGAACTGATTGTCTGGGAGGATTTTCTCGACGCGCTGTCGCCGACGCGCCTGCAGGACGAGTACAACGCAGCGATTCGCGCCTGCGACATTTTCCTGATGCTGTTCTGCACGAAAGTCGGCCGTTACAGCGAAGAAGAGTTCGCCACGGCCGTTGCCCAGTTCAGGGCGAGCGGCCGGCCGCTGGTCTACACGTATTTCAAGGATCCGCCACCTGGCCCGGGCAGCGCGCGCGGCGAAGACCTGATGAGCGTCTGGGCTTTCCAGGAAAAGCTCGGCGCGCTCGGCCACTTCTACACCGTCTACAAGAACGTCGATGAACTGAAATACAAGTTCAATCAGCAACTCGACAAGCTCGCCGCGGGTGGCGCGATCCGCTTGGTGGTGCCCGAGCGCGTAACGTCGACCGTCGGGAGTGGACGTCCGGCGCCGTTCCAGGCGCCGCTCCCGGCGGCCGATCACGTACCCCGAATCGACGACCTGGACCGACTGCGTGCGCACTTGCTGGCGGCTGACGGCGAACTGCTACCGCTCACCGTCGGGCTGCACGGATTTGGTGGTGTCGGCAAGACGACGCTGGCGCGCCTTTTCTGCGCCGACGCAGCCGTGCGCCGGGCATGCCGTGACGGCATACTGTGGGTGACGCTGGGCAAGAATCCGGCGTCGGCGCATGCGCTGATCAGTGACCTCGTTGCCGCCCTGACCGGCGAGACGAATGGCTGTCAGACCTTGTCTGGCGCCCGTGCGCAGTTGCAGGCAGTGCTGCGCGGGCGGCAGTTGCTGCTCGTTCTCGATGACGTCTGGGACGAGGCGAAGATTCGCGAGCTGAGTGAGGCAAGCGCCGGCTGCGCCCGCCTGATCACGACACGGAACACGAACACGCTACCCTTTGACGCGCTCGTCGTCGAGCTGGCGACGATGCACAACAGCGATTCTCGGCAGTTGCTCGGCGCCGGCTTGCCGGGCGGGCAGGGCGCGCGCCTGATCACGCTGGCCGAACAGCTCGGCGGTTGGCCGGTCCTTCTCGGACTGGCCAACCGCACGCTGCGCCAGCGCGTGCTGCGCCAGAAGACGCCGCTCGACAAAGCGCTCGACGCCGTCGCCGGCGATCTCCAACGCCGGGGCGTGTGCGCCTTCGACCCGGTACGTGATGTCGCCGAACGCGACCAGGCGGTGGCCGCGACGGTCGATGCCAGTCTCGAACTGCTTGACCCCGATGATCGTCAACGTTACGCCGAACTGGCGATCTTTGCGCAGGACGTGGCGCTGCCCTTGTCCGTTGTTGACCAACTTTGGCAGATCACTGCCGGCCTTGACGCCGGGCAGGCGGAGAGACTGGTTGGTGATCGGCTGGCTCCGTTAGCGCTGGTCGAGTACGACGGCAGCGCGAGTACCCTGCGTTTGCACGATGTGCTGCGCAGCTATCTCCTTGGCAAGCTGGCCGATCCCATGGCGCTGCACGGCGCGCTGGCCGGTGCCTGGGGCGATTACCCGCAAGCCGAAGACGCCTTCGCCTGGCGCTGGCTCGCCTTTCATCGCGCGCAGGCAGCACTGCACGCGGAGCCGTCCGCGCGCCATGCGCACTGCGCCGCACTCGTTGCGCTGGTCGGCAATGCCGCGTGGCAGCAGGCGCACGAGAACGCGCTTGGCGATCTGCCCGCGCTGCGCGAGGCCTTGCACAGCGCGCTGCACGCCGTGCTCGACGACGATCATCCGCTTGGCGTGGCGCTGCTCGTGCGCGCGGTCGACAGCTTGCGTTCTTTTCAGCGCGCGCATGGGCAGCCGCGGCCCATCCTTGCCCTGGCCCGACTGGGCGAACTCGACGGCGCCCGCCGGCGCAGCACGCTGCTGCCGCTCGACGAGTACTGGCGGCAGGTACTGCTGCTTGTCATCGCCTGGCTGGCGGCGCCGCTCAAGCCAGCCGCCGCCGCCTGCCTGGCCGACGAAGTGCATGCCGAACTCGGTCCGCAAGCCGTTTTGCAGGACCTCTGGCGTTGGATCGCCGTTGACCTGCACGCCGCGCCGCCGCCGGACTTTGCCTTCCCGGTGCCGCCGAACGAAGCCGATGAGCGCCTCATCGAAGAACTCCTGAAGCGCGTTGGCGGTGGCGAGTACAGCCGCGAACTGATCGTCAGTCGTGGACTCGACCCTGATGTGCAAAATCCTGATCGACCGCAGCCGACGCGCGGCATCTACCGCGAGCGTATCCCCGGTCTACCGGAAGGCGTGCTTGGTGAACAGACGAAGACCGGCTACCTGGCCGACCTCGACGGCCCGTATCTGGTCGCCTACGCGGCGGGCGACCCGGTGCGCGGCAGCCAGGCGCTGGCGCAGTACCTCAGCGTCTACAGCAACTACCACTATCCCGAGTATCGCTTGAGCACGCTCTGGCTGCTGCTTGGCTACGTTGTCCGCTACCCGCGCGCTGACGGCGGTGCGTGGGTCAGGGAAGCGGTCGTCAGTATCGTCGAATCAGCGCTCGGTGGCGGAAGCGTCGAGTTCGAACAGGGTGTCGCGATTGCCGTCGAGGCGCTGCGCGCACAGGCGGGCGACGCGCGCGCGCGGCAGGGCTTGGTGGAGCAGGCGCAGCAACTGATGGCGCAGGCAGCGTGTCTCAAACCCGGCCGCGAACGCGCTGGCAGCGACGTCTGGGCGCAGCACAAGAGACTGATGCTGGCCAGCGCCCAGGCGCTCGGCTGGCTGCTCGGCGACACCGCGCTTGCCGAGCAGATCCTGCACGATGCCCTCGGCCTGGCCGACTCGGGCTTCGCCGGCTACCAAGCGCCAGCCTGTCTGGCGCTCGCCGAGGCGATCCTTGTCTGCCGACGGAGCGTAGCAGCCGGCGATCTGGCAGCCGCTGCCCAGGCGATCGACAGCGCCCTGGAATGGGCGCAGCGCGCCGCACATAATGTTCAGGACCCCAGCTTCTGCGCGCGCATGACGGCGCGCGTCAATGCGATGCGGGCCTACTGGTGGACGCCGTTTGTTCTGGATGAACGTCTGCGTCGTCTGCCCGAGGCGGCGTACCTGCGCGAGTTTGCCGGCCTGCACCGCGTCGGCCACGTCTACACCGGGCGGCGCGCTGACGCGCTCGAGTTTCCCGACTGGGCGCGCGAACCACTCAGCTTTGCCCGCCTGCAGCGCCTTTATCAGCGACCGCCCGCCGGCTTTGTCCGCCTGAACGGCGGCGAGCCGCAAATCGCTACCGGTGAGTCGCTGGCGGTTCCCGATCCTGGTTTGATCCCGCACATCGCTGCCCGACTGGCCGCCGAAATCCTTGCCCAGGCCGGGCAGGGAACGCTTTCGCCAAGGCAGCGAGAGATGATGCGCGCACTCGTCCCGCATGCGCTGACCAACCTGACCGCGCTCGACGCCGTCCTCACTCGTCTCGTCCTCGCCAGCGGTCGCCGCAGTGATCCGCCGACGGTGGCCGAGGTCGAGGCCTTGTCGAAAGTCCTTGCGCAGCGACCTGCGGCAAGCGACGAAGTGCCGACGAGCGAGTTGATTGCCGGGCGGCTGGCGTAGGGCGCGTCCTGGTCGCCGCTGGACGCTCGTGGTGTCCGGCGCTATTGCTGCCCCATTGCTTTCCGGCAAGTTGGGGATTGCGGGAGAGGCCAAAGTGCGTCGAGATAGGCGGCACTGCGCGGCAGGCCTGGCTGGCTGAGCGCTGGTGCGGCCCCGTTCTGGTCAGCCTCTGGTGGCTCTGGCTACGTCGCCAGAAAGCGCGCCATTCAATGCTGCCGCTCGCTGAATACCGCGGCCAGCGTTGGCGCGCTGAGCATTGCCTCGCCCCAGGAGTTCAGCTCATCGTCGCTCGCCTGGGCCAGACGCTGGTCAACCCAATCGGGCAACGGCCCGAAGCGGCGAGCCAGCAAGCGGGCCAGGAGAAGCGCCTCGCCTTCGTGCCGGCCCTCCACACGGCCCTGCTGAATTCCCTGCTGAATTCCCTGCTGAATTCCCTGCTGAATTCCCTGCT
>NZ_JAVMKF010000039.1:0-4884 GCF_031732815.1 Accumulibacter sp.
AGGTGCGGGAGTTTTCGGCTACAATTCCGTTTTCCCGCTCCATTCATCTCCATGACCAAGTACGTATTTGTCACCGGCGGCGTGGTTTCCTCCCTGGGCAAGGGCATCGCCGCCGCATCGCTGGGAGCGATTCTCGAGTCTCGCGGTATCCGCGTCACCAATATCAAGCTCGATCCGTACATCAACGTCGACCCGGGAACGATGAGCCCTTTCCAGCACGGCGAGGTCTTCGTGACGCACGATGGTGCCGAGACCGATCTGGATCTTGGGCATTACGAACGGTTCACCAACGTGCGCATGGAGCGGCGCAACAACTTCACGACCGGGCAGGTGTACGACTCGGTGATCAAGAAGGAGCGGCGCGGTGAGTATCTCGGCAAGACCGTGCAGGTGATTCCCCACATCACCGACGAGATCAAGGCGCAAATCCGACGCGGTGCCGAGGGCGCGGATCTGGCCATCGTCGAAGTCGGCGGAACGGTCGGCGATATCGAGTCGCTACCGTTTCTCGAAGCAATCCGCCAGATGGGCCTGCAGGAAGGGCGCACGAACGCGTGCTATCTGCATCTGACGCTGGTTCCGTACATTCCGACCTCGGGTGAGCTGAAGACCAAGCCGACGCAGCACTCGGTCAAGGAGTTGCGCGAGATCGGCATTCAGCCCGACATCCTGCTCTGCCGTACCGACCGACCAATTCCCGAAGACGACAAGCAGAAGATGGCGCTCTTCTGCAACGTGCAGCGCGAGGCGGTGATCGAGGCGCGCGATGCCGACTCGATCTACAAGATTCCGGCCATGCTGCATGACCAGATGCTCGACGGGATCGTCTGCCACAAGCTGAACATCCTGGCCAGGGCGGCCGACCTGACGCTCTGGAAGGAGATCGTGTACGCGCTCGAACATCCGGAACGCGAGGTGAGCATCGCCTTCGTCGGCAAGTACGTCGACCTCACCGAATCGTACAAGTCGCTCAGCGAAGCCCTGGTGCACGCCGGCATCGCGACGCGCAGCCGGGTCAAGCTGAGCTACCTCGATTCGGAAGAGATCGAGAGGAGCGGCTGTGGCGTGCTCGACGGAATGGATGCGATTCTCGTTCCGGGCGGATTCGGCCGGCGCGGTACCGAAGGCAAGATCAGGGCGATTGGCCACGCGCGCGAAAAGCGTATTCCGTACCTCGGCATTTGTCTGGGTATGCAGCTTGCCGTCGTCGAGTTTGCCCGGCACGTGGCCGGCCTGGGCGATGCGCACAGCAGCGAGTTCGAACCCGCGACCGCGCATCCGGTGGTCGGCCTGATCACCGAATGGCAGGATGCTTCCGGACGTCTCGAACGCCGCGACGAAACTTCCGATCTCGGCGGGACGATGCGGCTGGGCGGCCAGGTGTGCATCCTGCGTGAAGGTTCGCTGGCGCATTCGATCTACGGTCAGGCGCAGATCACCGAGCGCCACCGGCACCGCTATGAAGTCAACAACAGGCTGCTTGGCTGCCTGGAAGAGAGCGGGCTGATCGTCTCGGGCCGTGCTGCGGCGACCGATCTGTGCGAGATCGTCGAACTGCCGCAGACGGGGCCGAACGCGCATCCGTGGTTCATCGGTTGCCAGTTTCATCCCGAGTTTACGTCGTCGCCACGTCGCGCGCATCCGCTGTTTGCCTCTTTCGTGCGGGCAGCTGCGGCGCATCGGGAACGGGGATGAGGCTGGGCGGCTTCAGCGTCGGCCTCGAGCAGCCGCTCTTTCTGATTGCCGGCCCGTGCACCGCCGAATCGCTCGAGCTTTGTCTGGAGGTTGCTGGTCAACTGAAGGAAGTCTGCGCCCGGCTTGCCCTGCCTTATGTCTTCAAGGCCTCCTATGACAAGGCCAACCGGACTTCCGGGCGTTCGCCGCGCGGACCTGGTCTCGACGAGGGCCTGCGCATCTTGGCCGAGGTGCGGCGGCAGATCGGTGTTCCGGTACTCACCGACGTGCACCGCGAGGAAGATATCCGGGCGGTCGCCGAGGTCGTCGACGTGCTGCAGACGCCGGCCTTTCTCTGCCGCCAGACGGACTTCATCGAGGCGGTAGCTGCCGCCGGCCGGCCGGTGAATATCAAGAAGGGCCAGTTTCTGGCGCCGGGCGACATGCGCAATGTCGTGGCCAAGGCGCAGGCGGCTGGCGGGAGCGAGGCGCGGATCATGGTTTGCGAACGCGGCGCGTCTTTCGGTTACAACAACCTCGTTGCCGACATGCGCAGTCTGGCGATCATGCGCGAAACGGCCTGCCCGGTCGTTTTCGACGCCACGCATGCGGTACAGTTGCCGGGTGGGCAGGGCTCGGTTTCAGGCGGGCAGCGCGAATTCGTCCCCGTCCTGGCGCGTGCCGCAGTTGCCGTCGGGATAGCCGGCCTCTTCATGGAAACGCATCCACGACCGGAGCAGGCGCTTTCCGACGGGCCGAACAGTTGGCCGTTGCAGCGCATGGAGAGCCTGTTGACCACGCTGGTTGCCCTCGACCGGCTGGTCAAGGACGCCGGTTTCGCCGAACTCGCCTGACCGTCGGTTTGCCGGTGGCGGGTGGGCTGAACTTTTACACTTTGAAGACAAGGGGAAGATGATGAGCTCTGTCGTTGATGTCGTGGCCCGCGAGGTTCTGGATTCACGCGGCAACCCCACCGTCGAATGTGACGTCTTGCTCGAGTCCGGCGTGATGGGTCGTGCGGCCGTACCCTCCGGTGCGTCCACTGGATCGCGTGAGGCGATCGAACTGCGCGACGGAGATTCCGCACGCTACCTCGGCAAGGGCGTCCTGCAGGCGGTCGAGAACGTCAATACCGAGATTTCCGAAGCGATCATCGGCCTTGACGCGCAGGAGCAGGCGTTCATCGACCAGACGCTGATCCATCTCGACGCCACTGAAAACAAGTCGCGGCTTGGCGCCAACGCCATGCTGGCGGTTTCGATGGCGGTCGCCAAAGCCGCTGCCGAGGAGTCCGGCCTGCCCTTGTACCGCTACTTTGGCGGTTCGGGACCGATGCAGATGCCGGTGCCGATGATGAACATCGTCAACGGTGGGCAGCACGCCAACAACAGCCTCGATTTTCAGGAGTTCATGATCCTGCCGGTCAGTCAGACCTCGTTTCGCGAGGCACTGCGCTGTGGCGCCGAGATCTTCCAGGCGCTCAAGAAGCTGCTGCACAAGAAAGGTTTTTCGACGGCAGTCGGCGACGAGGGGGGCTTCGCGCCCAATCTCGGCAGCCACGCCGAGGCGCTCGAACTGATCATGCACTCGATCGAACACGCCGGCTACACGGCTGGCGAAGACGTGCTGATCGGCCTCGATTGCGCCGCGTCCGAACTCTATCGCGACGGTCGTTACCATCTCGCTGGCGAAAATCTGCAACTGAATTCCTACGAGCTGGTCGACTACCTGGCCAACCTGGCCGATCGCTTTCCCATCGTGTCGATCGAGGACGGCATGAGCGAGGGCGACTGGGATGGCTGGAAGCTGCTGACCAATCGCCTCGGCAAGACCGTCCAGATCGTCGGCGACGATGTTTTCGTCACCAACACCCGCATTTTCAAGGAAGGCATAAAGCAGGGTATCGCCAATTCCATACTGATCAAGATCAATCAGATCGGTACACTTTCCGAGACTTTTGCGGCGATTGAGATGGCCAAGCGTGCGGCCTATGCCGCGGTGATTTCGCATCGCTCCGGTGAAACGGAAGACAGCACCATTGCCGACATCGCGGTCGGCATGAACGCCTTGCAGATCAAGACCGGTTCGCTCTCGCGGTCGGACCGCATTGCCAAGTACAACCAGTTGCTGCGCATCGAGGAGGACCTCGGCGATACCGCGGGTTACCCTGGACGCGAGGCGTTCTACAACCTGTCGCGCTGACTGACGGCGACTGGCTGATGGCGCGGAACCTCGCAGTTTGACTCCAGCCGCTTGATTTTGCCGTGCGCTGGCTTGCGGTTGCCTTGCTGGTTCTGATTGCGCTGCTGCAGCACCCGCTGTGGTTGGGCAAAGGCGGCTGGCTGCGCGTGCGCGAGGTCGACCGCCAGTTGCAGGAGCAGAAGGAGACGAACAAGCGGCTGGAGACGCGCAATGCCGGCCTTGTCGCCGAAGTGATCGACCTCAAGCAGGGTTTTGAGGCGATCGAGGAGCGGGCGCGCTTCGAACTTGGCATGGTCAAGCAGGACGAGGTTTTCGTTCAAATCCCCGACAAGCCGGTCATCGACAAGCAAGCCGCAGCCGCCACGCCGGCACGCGCTGGCCCGGCAGAAAAGGCGCGTGTAGAAAAGCCGCGCGCGGGGTCGGCGAGCGCAACGCACGGCCGGCCGTAGGCGATCGCAGCGCTCGCGCTGGGGGGCTTCCCAACCAAGCCGATGGGCGAGGTGCCCGCTCCCTTGGGGGAGCACGCGTCCGGGCGGTCGAGCGAGACTAGCGCGGGAGCAGTTCGATCTGTCCGCTGATCGTCACGCTGATCTGCGTCTCGCCAGCCTCGATCGGCATTGGCGCGGCCTCGGCGGACATCATCACCGCCGAGCGCATCAGCGGCGCGATCGGCGGCCGGCCGCTGCTGTTGATCGTCAGGCTCTTGATCCGGTGTTTGTTGCCGAGGGCGGCAGCGACCACCTCGGCGCGCTCCTGAAAGGCGGCGATGGCATCGACCATCGCCTGGTTTTCGGCCTTCTTGCGCGTTTGCGGAGCGGGCAGCATGCTCAGGCTGGCGACGCCCATCGTCGCCTGGAGCTTGCCGAGCAGTTCGGAAAGCGCTGCCGTATCGCCCGACTCGAGCGCCAGGTCCGAACGCATTCGCCAGCCCTCGATCCTGCTTGCCTTGCCGTGCACCGGATAGGTATGCGTCATGCCGCTTTGCGTGCGCACGCTGGGGTAAGCGCG
>NZ_JAVMKF010000039.1:4984-8611 GCF_031732815.1 Accumulibacter sp.
GCACCGGATAGGTATGCGTCATGCCGCTTTGCGTGCGCACGCTGGGGTAAGCGCGTGCCGTCTTCAGCGCGTCGGCGAGCAGACCGTTGACCCTTCTGGCAAGTTCCCCTGGCGCGTTGCCGCTCGCTTCGGCAAAGACCGTCGCGCGCGCCAGATCGTTGGCGGCGGTAGCGCTTGCCTCGGCTGAGAGCTCGATCGTTGTCGCCGCTTCCGGCGGCGCCGCGAGCAGCGAGGTGGCGAAAAGGAGGGCGGTGAGCGGCACTGCATGCCGGCTGAAAGGGAAGATGATCATGGTCTCTCCAAGTGTGCCATGGCGCAACTGAGCGGGTGTTCCGAGATGCCGATCAGGTGGCTCGGCGGCGGACGCAGAAGGGCAGGCAAGCCTGCCTGCCGGACGCATTCTAGCGCGTGCGTGGCGATTCTTTCTTGTAGTCACGCGCCGGAAGCTTGGTTAGAATCCGCCTGACCCGCTCGCATGCGGGCGGTCAGGGTCTTCGAGGTGTCCACATGCTGACAGCAGGACAGGCAGCTCCGATGTTCGTCCTTCCGGATGCGGACATGGAACTCATCGATATTGCCGCGTTTCAAGGTAAGGCCAATGTGATTCTCTACTTCTACCCGAGAGATGACGCGCCGTGCTGTACCTTGCAGGCGACCGATTTTTCGGACCACGAGGATGAGTTTGCGCGCTTCGATTGCCGGGTGCTCGGCGTCAGCCGGGACGATTGCCTGAAGCACGCCGAGTTCAGGGACAAGCACGGCATTTCGGTTTCGCTGCTGTCCGACGTGGAAGGTCAGGCATGCCGGCAATACGATGTGTGGCAGGCGAAAGAGGTCAACGGTGTGCCCAGGTATGGCATCCTGCGATCGACTTTCTTTATTGATAAAAAGGGTATCATCCGTCTAGCGCTGTATGGCGTGACGGCCAAGGGCCACGCGCTTGAAATGTTGCGCGCGGTAAAGGAACTCAGTTCATGAATATGCAAGTTGCCAGAAATACCGTCGTCACGCTGGATTACAGCGTGACCGATCTCGCGGGTGAACTCGTCGATGCCGGGCAGGAGCCGCTGATCTACCTGCACGGGGGTTACGACGACATTTTTCCGCTGATCGAAGAGGCTGTGCAGGGCAAGCGGATCGGCGAATCGGTGACGGTCAGCATGCAGCCGGACGACGCCTTCGGCGAATACGATGCGACGCTGGTGCAGGTCGAGCCACGCGACAAGTTTCCGCGTGACTTGCAGGTCGGCATGCAGTTCGAGGGCTTTGCCGACGAGGAGGACGACGACGAGGATGTGCTCGTTTACCGCGTCACCGAGATTGCCGACGATACGGTGATTCTCGACGCCAACCATCCGCTGGCCGGGATGGCGCTGGTGTTCACGTGTACGGTGACCAACGTGCGCCCGGCGACTGCCGAGGAGATTCGGCACGGCCATATTCACGAAGAGTTCGACGACGACGATTGACCGACAGGGGCGGGATGCGCCGGCGCCCACGCGCAGGGCGAGGCGTACGCTGGCCGACGGTGCTCCCCTCGCGTACCGTAGCGCCAGCCGCGTGCCGCTCGACATTGGGTGAGGCCATCCACTGAGCACACGCGTATCGACGATCACACTTCCCGGCGTGCTGCTGCGCGGCGAACGACGGCCGCGCGTGGCGCTGGTCGGGCGTGTGCAGACCGGCAAGAGCAGCCTTTTCCGGGCGGCATCAAGCACCGCCCCGCAGCAGGAAAGGCTGCTGCACGACGGTGACCGCTACGACGAATGCGTCGTCAAGCTGGGCCTCGAAGAAATCTCGCTGGTCGATCTGCCGGCCGTCGAGTCGCTCTGCTCGCTCGGCCCGCGCGATAGCGTAGTCGTCAAGTATCTGCTGTGGGGCGACCGCTGGCCGCCGATTGCGGCGCATGAAGCCGCTCAGCCGGGTGCTGCCTTCAATGCGCCGGATGTCCTGATTCAGGTGGTCGACGCCACCGCCTTGCAGCGCGATCTTGAACTCACGCTCGAACTGAGTCTGCTCGGCCGGCCGTTGCTGATTGCCCTCAACCGGGTTGACGAAGCACGCCGGAAAGGTCTCTACATCAACGCGCGCGCCTTGTCCGAGTTGCTCGGGGTGCCGGTCGTGGCAACCGCAGCGCACATGGGGCTGGGTGTTGCCGAGCTGTTTGCCGCGGCGCTGGACACCGCACGCGGTGGGCGGCCGGTACTGCCGCAGTCACCCAGTGCGCCGATTGCCGAGCGCCTCGGCGCACTGCGCACGGTGCTTGCACGGCCCGAGGTCGACGCGGCGTTTCGTGTCCCCGCCTCGTTTCTGCTGATGCACCTGGCGGCCAGTGACGATTACTTTCTCGACGAGCTGGCCAGCCATGTGCCGCATCTGCTGCCCGATGTGCTTGCCGCACGCAGCGAAGCCGAGCGTCACTTGCCGCGTCCGCTGGCGGAGGAACTGCACGCCGATCGTCACCATCGGGTTGCCGTGTTGTTCGAGAACGTGACGCAGTTTGGCGGTGCAGCCGACAGCGGGCGCTGGCGGCGCCTGCTCGATGGCGTCTTCCTGCATCCACGCTGGGGCCTGCTCGGCAGCCTGGGGGTTTTCGCGCTGGTTCTGGTGATGGTCTTCGAGGTGAGCAAGACGCTCGATTCGTGGACCGCTGCGCCGCTGATGGAATGGGCACAGCAGTGGCAGCCGGAGTCAACCTTCGGGGTGATTGCGCGCGCTGTGATCGATGGCCTGATCGGCTTGATCGGGATCGCCATCCCGTACATGCTGCCGCTCGTCCTGCTCCTTGTCGCCCTCGAAGAATCGGGCATCATGCACCGGGTGGCCTTCGTCGTCGACCGCGCCTTTCACAGCATCGGCCTGCACGGCAGCGTTGCTGCGTCGTTCCTCGTTGGCCTGGGCTGCAATGTGCCGGCTATTTCGCTCGTCGCAGCAACGACGCAGGGCAAGGACCGGCTGGTGGCGACGCTGCTGCTCGCCTTCGTTCCCTGTTCGGCGCGCTCGGCAATCATTCTCGCCATGGGCGGCAAGTACCTCGGGGCGGTCGGCGTGTTCGCAATCTTCGCGTTGACCTTTGCCGTTCTCGCGCTGCTCGGTCGCCTGCTCGCCCGGCGCTACCGCGCGCTGGCGGTTGGCCTGATTCAGGAGATCCCGCCGTATGCCCTGCCCAAATGGCGCGGCTTGCTGGCCAAGACCTGGGAACGGACGAGCGACATCGTGACCATCGTGACGCCGCTGCTCGTTGCCGGCAGCGTTGTCCTCGCCCTGCTCACCCACTTCGCTGCCGATGGCTGGATCAACCTGCTCCTCGTGCCGATCACCGAATGGTGGCTCGGCCTGCCGGCGCTGCTCGGCGTGCCGATCCTGTTCGGCGTGCTGCGCAAGGAACTCTCGTTGCTGATGGTGTACCAGGCACTGGGGACGATGGAGATCGAGCCCGTGCTCGATTGGGTGCAGATCGCCACCTTTCTCGTCTTCCTGACCTTCTACATTCCGTGCGTGTCGACCTTTGCCGTCATGCTGCGCACGATCGGTTGGCGGCAGGCGGTGTTTTCCGCCGCCCTCTCGGTCGTCGTCGCCTTGCTGATCAGCGGTGCGCTGCGCCTGGTGCTCGAAGTGGCGCGAGCG
>NZ_JAVMKF010000040.1:0-8553 GCF_031732815.1 Accumulibacter sp.
AGGCACGGGTTGCTGCCAAGCGTTTCGGCTGCCGGCATCGCGCCTGCGCCGTCACGCCGGATATTCTGGTGGCCGACATTCCGACCGTCGCCCAGCATCACGATCAGCCCTTCGGCAATTCGCGCCACGCGACGCAGCACGTTTTCCAGGTTGATCATGCCCTGTGCCGGACTGCACGCTGCGTCTGATCGAGCCGCCGTGCCCGGATGCCAGCCTGTTACGCCGCATCGCCGGGACACGCGATCCGGCGGGAGGCGCTAGCGCGGTGGCGCCTTGCCGGAGAGACGCTCGTCGATTTCGCCGACGTACGCCGCCAGGCTGTTCTCCGTCTGCTGCAAGGCATTGAGCAGGACCTGTTCGAGCCGGTCGAGGCGCTCGACGAGGGCAGCGTCGGCCCGGCCTGCCGCACCGCTGCCGGCGAGCTTGCCGAGTTCGCTTTCGATGAAGCCACGCAGCTCGGTGAACCGCGAGGCCTCGGCCTTGTCGGCGAGTTCGCGGTTCGCCTGCAGTTCCTGAGCGTGGCGGCGCGACTCGAAATGCGCCGACGCCTGGACATAGACGACGAAGATCAGGAAGAAGACGGTCAGGAAGCCGGTGATGCCAAGCATGACGATGCCGAGCGGCGCCTGCACTTCGGCTACGCCGAGCGAGAGCGTCGTCGGCGTGATGAAGGCGTGCCAGTTGAGAACCGAAAAGGCGGTGATGCCAGCCAGAACGAGCAGCAGAAACAAGGTGCGCAGCTTCATGCGGGACGACTCCTTGAGGACTTGGGCGGCGAGGGACGAAGTCGTCATACTAGCGCAGAGCGCGCCAGCGAGTGCGCGCGGCCGACCGCCTAGGGAAGCTCGGCCGCCGGCATGCGGGCGAGAATGATCGCCGTCTTGCGCGCCAGGCCCGGCGCGTGCCGGTTGCGGTCGTAGAAACGCGGGTTGGGAACCATTCCAGCCAGGCGCGCCGCCTGACTCGGCGAAAGCTGGCTGGCAGTCGCCGCGTAATAGTGGCGGGCAGCCGCTTCGGCGCCGAAAATGCCCTCACCCCATTCGATCACGTTCAGATAGACCTCGAGAATGCGTCGCTTGCTCCAGATGCTTTCGAGCATCAGTGTGATCAGCGCCTCCTCGGCCTTGCGCCAGGGCGTGCGCGCCGGAGTCAGGAAGAGGTTCTTGGCCAGTTGCTGCGAGATCGTCGAACCGCCGGCGACGACTCGACCCTTCTTCTGGTTGCGCTCGATCGCGTGCTGGATTCCCTCCCAGTCGAAGCCCTCGTGATCGACGAAGCGGGCGTCTTCCGCGGCAATGATCGCGCGCTTCAGGTGCGGCGAAATGCGCTCATAGTCGACCCATTGCTGTTTCACCTGCGCCTGCGGGTCGCTTTGGCGCAAGGCGGCGAGGCGGATTTCCATGAAGCGCGTCGACTGCGGATTGGCCCAGTTCCACCACAGCACCCAGGCGAAGAGCCACACCTGGTAGAGGACGACCAGGGCAAAGAAGGCGAGCAGCAGGCGCTTCAGCCAGACAGTGAAGCGGTGCATCAGGCGCCGGTTGCGCGCAACATGGCGATCACCGGGGCGCTCGCCGGACGAACGCCACGCCAGAGGTAAAAGGCTTCGGCCGCCTGTTCGACCAGCATGCCGAGCCCATCGGCCAGCCGGGCAGCGCCCTGCGCCCGGGCAAAGGCGAGAAAAGGCATCGCCGCCGCGCCATACACCATGTCGTAGGCCAGGCTCTCGGCGGCAAATACACGCTCCGGCAAGGGCGGCAGAGCGCCGCTCAGGCCGGCCGAAGTGGCATTGACGACGAGATCGAACGAGGTGCCGGCAAGTTGCGCGTAAGCGCTGGCGCGCAACCGATCGTCTGCAGCAAACTGGCGGACGAGCGCCTCGGCGCGGTCGATCGTCCGGTTGGCGATGACCAGCGTGTGCGGAAGCGCTGCGAGCAGCGGAGCGATGACGCCGCGCGCCGCGCCGCCGGCGCCGAGCAGCAGCACGCGGCGACCGGCGATGGCGCAGCGCAGGTTGTCGACCAGGTCGCGCAACAAGCCTGCACCGTCGGTGTTGTCGCCGAGAATCTGCCCGTCGGCAAAGACCAAGGTGTTCACCGCCGCGGCCAGCTCGGCGCGCGGCGTGCGCTGGTCCGCCAGGCGGAAAGCCTCTTCCTTGAACGGCAGCGTGACGTTGGCGCCGCGTCCGCCGGCAGCGATGAATTCGCGCACGCAGCCGGCGAAACCGTCGAGCGGTGCGAGCCGCGCCTCGTAGCTGATCTCCGCGCCGCACTGGCGGGCGAAAGCGGCATGGATCAGCGGCGACTTGCTGTGCCCGATCGGGTTGCCGAAGACCGCGTAGCGCTCGCTCATGCCTTCAGCGCGCCTTCGTTTCCAGGCTGTCGCGCTGCGTGAAGTTCCAGCTCCGGGTGATCACCAGAACGTCGGTATCGTCCTGAATCGCCGGCGGAAAAGCAGCAAACGGCGCGGCCATGGCGACGATCCGGCGGGCTGCGTCGTCGAGAATCTTGTGCCCTGACGAGCGGTTGATCTCGACGTTGGCGACGCTGCCGTCGCTGCGCAGCGTGACGCTCAGGACCAGACTGCCGTAGAGCTTGCCGCGTGCCGCCGCCGGATAGTTGAGCGTGCCGATGCGCTCGATCTTCTGCCGCCAATCCTCGATGTACTGGGCAAAGCGATACTCCTCGGCGCGGACGCCGATGAACTTCTTGCGCGGACGCCGGTTGTAGTCGTCGAGTTCGCGCGCGATCTCGCCTTCGATCCGCGCCATCGCCAGCGCACTCTGCGCCAGATCGCGCCCATTGACGCTGGCCAAAGGCTCGGGCTGAACCTCGCGCTCGGCGACCGGTGCGCTGCTCGCCTTGCTCGGTGCGCGCGCGACCAGCCTTTGCTGTTGCGCTTCGAGTTCCTGCACCTTACGCTGCGCCTGATGCAGTTCGTCGCCGTCCTGCTGCCGTGCCGCCGGCGGCAAAGGCGTTTTCGCCCGTCGCTCTTTGTCGGTATTGCCGCCGCTGTCGAGGTTGGCCTGTGCCCGCACCTGCGCTTCGCTCGGCGGGCGAGCCGAGCGGCTATTGACCAGGACGATGTCGAGCGCGCGCTCATGGACCACCCGCCGCGGCGTCGGCAAAGTGAAATGCACCAGCAACAGCACGCCGTGCAAGAGGAGCGAAACCGCCAGCGCCAGCCCCAGTCTCGGCTCAGCCTGGCCTCGTCTGACCGGATGAAACGCAGCACTGCTCACTTCAATCGACAACCTCCAGCGCATCGGCTTCCGCCGCGTCGAGCAGCGCAGCCGGCGCCCGGACCGTTTCCAGGTAGCGGCAGGCAAGCTCGAGCGTCAGGAAATCGATCGACTCCAGGCGCAGCCGAATGCGCTGCCCGCTTTTCAGTTCCGGCGCCGAGGGTACGCGCACGACGAGCGGCAAGCCGTCGAGCCGGGCCAGATTCTCCCGCCCGACGCTGGCCTCGATCGTCTCGATTCCCTGCTGGCGCAGCCAGCGCAGGCACCAGTAACGTTCCATGCTGCGCTGAAAATCGGCGTACGCGGCATAGGTCAGCTCGAAGTCGCGCAGCGCAGCGAACAGGCTTTCCGAGCGCGCTGCGAACGGCGGCGTCTCGCCGCGCAGGCAGGCGACCAGTTGCCACTGATTGAGCAGGTCGACGTAGCGGCGCAGCGGCGACGTCGACCAGGCGTACTGCTTGACGCCCAGCCCCTCGTGCGCCTGCGGCGAAGTGCTCATGCGCACCTTGCCCCCGGTCTGCACGCGGTAGATCGCGGCGATCCCGCGTTGCGCGAGCAGACCGCCCCAGGTGCTGTTGGCGACGATCATCAGTTCGGCCACCAGCTTGTCGAGCGGGCTGCCGCGCTGGCGCACGGCGATTTCGATGCGGCACGCTTCTGCATCGGCAATGTCGCCCTCGACGCGAAAGTTGTAGTCGTGCTGGCCCTGCATCGCCGACGGCTTGCCGCGCCGGCCTTCGCAGGCATTGGCCAACTGCCAGAGCGTCAGCAACTCGTCGCGGAAGGGAAACTCGGACAAGCCGGCGGCAATCGTCTGTTCGTTGAACAGCGGTTCGATATCGTGGTGGCGCAGATTGGCCAGGACCGGGACGAGTTCCAGGCGCGACTCGTGCGCGGTAATCTCAAACTCCGGACTGACCGTGAGATAGAGCGAGAGCGCCGGGCAGTCGCGCCCGCTCGACAAGGTGAACAGATCAACCACGGCATCCGGCAGCATCGTGATCTTGCTGCCCGGCATATAGACCGTCGACAGGCGGCTACGCGCGACTGCGTCGAGCGGCGAACCGGGAGCGATGCCGAGCGACGGCGCCGCGATATGAATACCGACCCGCCAGCCCAGGCCAGGCATTGCCTGCAGCGAGAAAGCGTCGTCGATTTCGGTCGTCGCCGCATCGTCGATCGAAAAAGCGCGCACTTCGGCGCGCGGCAGCGCGGCGTTCACCACCGGAGCTTCGCCGGGTGGAAAGCCGACGCCCTGGGGAAACGAATCGAGCAGGAAACGCTGCAGGTGATAGTCGTGCGGCGAACGAATCGCGCCGCACCTGGCGAGCAGATGCACCGCCGAGAGGCCGGTCGCCCGGCACGCCTCGTCAAGCGCGCGGGCTTCGCTGCGACTACGCTCGGGCTTGTACAGCAACTGGCTGATCATCGGTCTGAACTCGGTCGGCAGCGTGAAGCTCTTCAACTCCTCGACCATGCGCGCGATGCTCAGCGCCTGCTGGCGCTTGCGCTCGAGCCCGGCCAGCGCCGCCTGCAGGATGTCGGCCGGCGCCCGCCGGAAACGACCGCGACCCTTGCGATGAAAGTAGACCGGCGCCGCGTGCAGGGCGAGCAGCAGCGCGGTCGCTTCGACCGCCGTCGCCGCGTGCCCGAAGTACTCGCCAGCCACCTCGGCAAACGAAAATTCCTCGTCGCCCAGGCACTCCCAGAGAAAGTCGGGTTCTATCCCGGCCGCCAGGCGCTCGGCGTCGTCAAGCAGCGCCGCCGGCGCAGGTTCGCTGAAACGCAGCAGAACGCTGGCCGCCTTGATCTTGCTCCGCTTGCCGGAAGCCGCCTCAACCTGCAGCGACGAATCGTTGTCGGCAACGATCGCGGCCGTCCGGAAAGCCCCGTCTTCTTCGAATAGAACCTGCATTCGAGCGATTATAACCCGCAGAATTCAATGATTTGCGGCAAGAGATCGGGAAAGCGCGTGAAACTGTGGTCGCCCCCGGCAAGGACGATCTGGCGACATCCGGCGTAATGCTCGACGGCCAGCCGGTAGTCGAGCACCTCGTCGCCGGTTTCGACCAGCAGCAGGTAGCGGGCCGGCGAAACGCGCGGCACGGCGAACGCCGCGAGTTGCTCGGCGTGTTCACGCGTAAACTCGAATGGCTCGCCCGTATGGAAATTGACGTGCCGACCGACCAGCCCGCCAAGCAGCACCGGCGCGCTGACCGCCGGGTTAATCAGCACCGCGCGCAGCGCGTACTTCTCAGCCAGCCAGGTGGCGTAGTACGCGCCCAAAGAACTGCCGACCAGCGTCGTCGGCACGTCTTCGGCCAGCAGCGCCTCGGCTTCGGCAATTGCCCGGCGCGGCACAGGCGGCAGAAAGGGGCAGACGAAAGCCTCCGCCTGACCGATTGCCGCCAGGTGCTCGTGGAGCAGGCGCGCCTTCCACGACGCCGGCGACGAACAGAAGCCGTGCAGATAGAGCAGACGCGGCGCAGCCAAGTCAGTTGCTCGTCCAGGAAACGACACCGTAGTGCCAGGTGACCAGAACGACGACGCCGAAAGCGATGCGGTACCAGGCAAAGGCCGAGAAATCGTGCGTGCTGATATAGCGCAGCAGCCCGCGCACCGCCCAGAACGCCGAAACGAACGAAGCGACGAAACCGACCGTCCACATGCCGATGTCGTCGAACGAAAGCAGCGCGCGCTCCTTGTAGAGCTGGTAGAGGCTGGCGCCGATCAGCGTCGGCATCGCCAGAAAAAAGGAAAATTCGGTTGCCGCGCGCCGCGACAGCCCGAATAACAGGCCGCCAATGATCGTCGCGCCCGAGCGCGAGGTGCCCGGAATCAGTGCCAGAGCCTGCGCGCAGCCGAGCTTCAAGGCGTCGGTGAGCGACAGGTCGTCGATCGACTCTATGCGGATACGATGTTCGCGCCGCTCGGCCCAGAGGATGATCAGCCCGCCGACGATGAAAGCGGTGGCAACGACCGGCGCATTGAACAGGTGCGCCTTGATCGCCTTGCCGAACAGCAGTCCGATGATCGCCAGCGGCAGAAAGGCAACGAGCACGTTGAGCGCGAAGCGCTGCGCCGCTCGGTCGCTGCCGAGGCCGCGCAGAACCTGGCCGATCTTCGCCCGATATTCCCAACAGACGGCGAGCATCGCCCCCGACTGGATGACGATCTCGAACAACTTGCCGCGCTCGTCGTTGAAATCGAGCAGATCGCCGGTGAGAATCAGGTGACCGGTCGACGACACCGGCAGAAACTCGGTAACACCTTCAACGATACCGAGAATGAGCGCCTTGCCAAGGAGCAGCAGATCCACAGTGGGCTTTCGCAAAAAGCCCGCATTCTACTCCGAATGTCTGGCGGCAGGCGACAGAGGATTGATCTGTAACTGTTATCGCTCGCACCGCTGCGAGCGGCGCCGATCAGCTTCGCTCAGGCGCCAAGCGGTGGCCGAAGCGGCAGCAGCACCAGCAGCGGATTCACCACCGCCGCGCCACCCACCAGCGAGTCGCGGGCAGGAAGCGTGCCCTGCCCGCCCGCATCAACGCCAAGCTGCCGTCGCCCGGCTGCACCTGCGGCGACGGCCAGGGCAACGCCTACTGCTTGCTGGCCTTGATGTCGCCGTCGGCGCCAAAGCCGATCGTGTAACCCATCGACACGTGGTGGAAACGGCCCAGCGCCCGATCCGCGTGCACGGCGACACCGAACGGAACGGCCTTGCCTTCGGCCAGCGCACCGGCGAGCTTGCGCGTGAAGGTGACGGTGTAGGTATCGCCCGCCTTGCCACCCTCGGCCTTGACGCCGGCGCTGCCGCCTTCCATGTTGCGCTTGTCGCTCACCAGGCCATCGGCAACCTTGGCGCCCTTGGCGCTCTTCCATTGCATCAGCTCGTAAGCGCCGTCCTTGGTGTACTTCGTCTTCTTGTCGTCGGCACCCGGCATCGTGCGCGCGTCGGCGTGACACGTCGCCCAGCAACCGACCTGTGCGCCCTGCGCCACCTTGTCGTTGGCGAACATGACGGCAACCTTGACTTCGTTCTCCTTGTCGGCCGGGTCCACACCGCCGCCCGGCGCCTTGAAGCTCAACCGGATGTACGCGTTGTCCTTGTCATACGCTGCCTGAACGGCAACCGGGAAGTTCATCGTCTTGGGCGCGCCCTTCGGCTCGAGATCCTTGCCGGCCAGGCGCTTCATGTCGAAATTGAGGCCACCCTTCTCTTCATGACAGCCAACGCAGCTCTCGCCCTTGTTCAGTCCGGTGCGACCGCTGTGGTCCGACTTCTTCATGATCCACTCGATCGGCGTAACGCCAGCATGAAACACCTGCACGTCGCGCTTTGGCACTTTGCCCCAATCGGGAGCCGCTTGCGCCGTCTGCGCTGCGCACGTCAGCAAGGCACCAAGGACGGCAAGGGTGACGCTCGTTTTCTTCATTTCAAACTCCACGGTAGTGTTGATGCAATGGTGAACGGCAAGAGGCGGAACTGAAACCCTCGTCCGCCCCCGGTCGTTGCTCGGTTCGACTTCGCTCGGCCGTTGCCAGCACCTACTCGTCTGGCTCTTCCGGCATGTTCTTCGGCTTCTTGTGGGCGATTCCCTTATGGCAATCGATACACGTCTTCTTTTCCTCCAGGCCGATCTTGTGCATCTTCGATGCCCGCGCCTTCTGCCGCTCGATGTCCATCGCCGAGAACGAATGGCAGTTGCGGCACTCGCGCGAATCGCTCGCCTTCATCCGCTCCCACTCGTTCGTCGCCAGTTCGAGGCGCTTGGCTTCGAACTTCTCGGGCGTCGAGATCGTCCCCATAACCTTGCCGTAAAGCTCCTTGCTCGCCTGGATCTTGCGCATCATCTTGTGTCCCCAATCCTTGGGAACGTGACAGTCGGAGCAGTAAGCGCGTACGCCGGTACGGTTGCTGTAGTGAATGGTCGTCTTGTACTCCTGATAGACGTTGTCACGCATTTCATGACAGCCGATACAGAATTCGAGCGTGTTCGTCGCTTCCATGGCCGTATTGAAACCGCCCCAGAAGAGGACGCCGGCGACGAAGCCGATCGACAACAGAGCCAGCAACGAGTACCTGGCACTCGGACGTTTGAGTGTTGCCCAAAAACCTGGGCTGTTTGCGGCCACGATGCTGTCCCCCCTAGACTGGTTAAGGCCATCCGCCAAGCGCCGATGGCTGCGTTGAGTCTAGCGGAACGCGATGCCCCCACGGTTTGATCTAGGTTAACAATTGGTACAAATCGCAACCGATGGTTACGCGCGCCGGGCAGCGCCCGCGACCCGGCGCAGTGAGCCGATGTCCG
>NZ_JAVMKF010000041.1:0-8527 GCF_031732815.1 Accumulibacter sp.
CTGCCGTGCCATTGAACTCGACGGTGCAGACCACCTTGCCGGAAGTCCTCCGATCGGAGCTGCTCGACGCCCTGGTGACTTTGGACACCGCTCGTATCGACGAATTGATTGGGCAGATCGCCGAATGGAATGTCGAGCTGAGTCATTATTTCTGTTCTTGCGCCGATGAGTTCGACTACGGTTCGATAGAAGCAGTGTTGCGAAGCGAGAGCCAGGAGCCCACGCTGCTGAAGACGGTGTAAAAGTGACAGGAAGCCAAACCGCCGCGCAGTACGACGAATTTCGACGGTCTGGCCCGCCAGATCGGCAGCGGTCGGTCAGGAGGATCCCCCGGGAGAACCGATCCCCGAATACGAATGCGATCGACGCGTCTCCTGCTAGCGGGTCGTTCCGCACCCCCCGCAGGGCGTGAAGCGCTGCCGCCGCCCCAAGCCATATCAACTGCTGAGCCCTGGTCACAGGATGCGCCAGATCCGGTTCCCGGCTGCGCGTACCTTGGATTTCCTCTCCTTGGATTTCCTCTCCTTCGCACGCCCGATCAGCGAAGGACTGCTCACTCGGCGATGAACGCTGCGCTGCGGCGGCCGATCACGCGCCAGCCGCTTTCGAAGTCCTGCCGGCGCTGCGCCGCACGCGGCAGCCTGGCGCGCGGGACCCGACAGCTTCTCGCCAGCAGCACTCCAGCAATGCGCCGCGGAACTGCCCGCGCCAACCGTAGCGGCAATCGGCTGGACGCTCGCCGCCTGCACCTGGTCAACGAAGAGGAGAGCGAACGCCCCTGCCCGCGCTTCGACACGGTAGCGCGCGCATCGGCGTCGGACGCCGCATGATCGGCGCGATGCCCGCCACCACCGGGTCTCGACGGTTCGCCAGGCAAAGCGGATGCAATCCGGGTGTGGCGAGCGCTATACTTCCGCGCTTCGGGTCGTCCGCTCCCGCTCGCTCCCGTTCCCCCGAGTAGTGCCGCCAATCGACAGCGACGACTGGACTCGGCGATCCTCACCAAGCGAAACCTCGCCATCAACTCCGCTTCGCTCACCGATGATTGCTCCAAAGAAGAGTGCGACCGCCCCACCGATGATCCATCGCATCGCGCCGGATCGATCGCTTGCCGAGCCCAGTTATCTGCAGATGCTGCGCAAGTTGTCGGCATTGATCGATTCCGGGGAAATCGCCGACGGCGAGAGCCTTCCCTCGGAGCGCGCCCTGGCCGAGATGCTGAACCTCAGCCGGGTTACCGTCCGGCGTGCGTATGAGGAACTGCGCGCGAGAAACTACCTGGAGACGCACGGCCGTGCGGGGGTGACGGCCAGGACGCCACCCCGTCTGACGCCACGCCTTGGCCGACTGAAGGGCTTTACCGAGGAAATGCACGAACTGGGCATGGTCCCTTCGAGCCGCTTGCTCGAACATGGCGTAGTCACCGACCGCACGCTCGCCTCGCTCTTCGGCCGCCCGTCCACCGCCCCGTTCTTGCGCCTGGTGCGCCTTCGCCTGGGTGATGGCATACCTTTGTCGCGCGAAGTTGCGTGGTATGACCTCACCGCGGCGCCGGCTCTCGCCGATTGGGATATTCAAGGTTCGGCGTATCGCTTCCTGAGCGAGCGTTGCGGCATCACCTTGTCGCATGGCGAGCAAACCATCGAGGCGGTCATGAGCAGCGCGCCGGAGTCCGCCGTATTCGAATTTACTGCGCCGTCGCCCTGCTTGCTGATGAAACGGAAGACATTCAGCAAGACCGGCCAAATCGTCGAGTACGTCGAAGGCACTTTCCGCGGCGACGCCTACGCCTACCGCCTGACGCTCAGTCTGGACCCGCCGGCTTAGCGCGGCCGAGCAAGTCCGCCAGTTCGGCCTTCCGTGACAGATGAGCGAAGATGCCAGCGCGTGCAGCCACGTGGGCACCACAGGCATTGCCGAAACGAAGCGCCGCCGACAGCGCTTCGCCCCGGGAAAGCGCGTCGACCAAGCCGCAGCCAAAGGCATCGCCGGCGCCAGTCGCATCCACCTGTTCTATCGCAAAGGGAGCCGCCGCCGCCATCCGACCAGCCGCGTCAAGAGCAACGCTCCCGTCTGCCGCCAGCGTAACCGCGAGTACCCGACCACGCCAGCCGATTCGCTCCGCCAGGGCAGACAAGCGCGCCGACCACTCCGCCCGCGGCCAACGAACGGCGTCCGGGAGGTCGAACAACAGCGCGGCCTCCTGGCTGTTGACCACCAGCACGTCGGTCATCGTCAGCAACTCACGGTCGATCGCGCGCCAGGGAGAAGGGTTGAGATACGTTGGAATACCGTAGCAGCGGGCCAGCCGGAACGCGTGGCGAATCACCGTGTCGGGCAACTCGAAGTGAGCCAACAGCCAATCTGCCCGCGCCAATTGCGCCGCAGCCCGCTCGACATGCTGCGCGCCGAGCAAGGCGTTGGCGCCGAGATGGACGGCCAGGAAGTTGCCGCCATCCGACGCGATGAAGCCGACGCCAAAGCCCGAGGCATCGCCCAAGGTCAAGAACAGCTCATCGCGCATTCCCTCAGCGACCAACGCCCGGCGGACCGCTTCGCCGGCGTCGTCGGCGCCGACCGCCAGCAGCATGTCCACGTTCGCACCCAGTCGATGCAAACCGAGCCCAAGGTTCAAGCCTTTGCCGCCGTGCTCCCGAAACACTCGCTTGGCGACGAGTGACTCGCCGGAATCCGGCAAACGATCGACGGACATGAAATAGGCGTTCATGTAGTTGCCAAGAACGAATGGACGCACTGCTTGCTCCTCCGGTTACGTCTGTTTGGTATTGTTATGGTATTGTATCGGCGCTATCCGAGGCGCCCAGGATAGCTTGTCACGACCAGGAGTCCGGGCGCGCTTTCGACCTTCACTCAGGAAAAGAAAAATGCTGCCATCCATTGTTTTCCAACCGATCGCGGCTTCGGCAGCCAGCGACCTTTCCCCTCGTTTCCGCCCAGCCCGGCGAGTGCTGGACAGCACGAAGAAGTACCTGCCGCGGGCAGTCTTGCTGTGCTGCGCTCTTCTCGCCGGGCAAACCGTGCGCGCCGACGTTCTGGATTTCGACGATCTGGTCATGAATGTCTCCGGGGTCTTGAACGTCCCGACCCCTTACAAGGGCTTTCTGTGGGGCACCGTGGGCGATACCGACCTGTTCGCCTGGGGCGACTCCAGCTACGCTGCCGCCAACAGCTACGGCAACAGCTACAACTCTCCCTCCGGCGAGAATCAGGCATCCAACTACGCCGGCCCGGTTCTCGGCCGTCTGGCCAACGGCAACGCCTTCGATTTCAACGGTGCCTATTTCTCGACCTTCACCATCTACGATGCGCTGCAATCCGATTCCGCCGCGCTCCTCACTCTGGAAGGCTTCAACGGCGCAACGCTGGTCGACAGCCTGACGGTCAATCTTGCTATCGGCTACAACTGGGTACAGGCCGATTTCCGTGGCATCACCTCGCTCCGCCTGAGCGGCAGCAATTCCGTCGTCCAGCCCCACCAGACGCGCTGGATGATCGACGACTTCACGTTCAACGCCACATCCACCGGCGTTCCCGAACCGGCCACGCTGCTCCTCGCGCTCTGCGGATTGGGATTGATTGCTCGAAGCCGACGCGCCATCAGCCACGGCTGAACGCGACATCCCTCCAGGCGCCGAGATCGCCGCCGGATCGCTGCCGACTTCCGGCAGCGGCTCGTCGAGCGCTGTCGCCAGCGATCGAAAACTGAGGCCGTTCTTCCTTTGTCGCCGAGAAACACGGGACGCGAATCCAGGTGGAGCAGTGGAAGAAGGCGATCCAGGAGCAAGCGAAGACCTTGTTCGAGGGCAAGCGTGGGCCCAAACCGGTTGCCGGGCATCGGGAGCCTGAGTTGCTTTACAGCGAGATCGGGAAACTGAAGGTGGAATTGGACTGGCTCAAAAAAAGTCTGGGATCAGCCTGTCGTACTGCGAAGAGCGTGGATCGAACCTGGGGAGGCGGTGGCTGTGGTGCAGCAATGCGTCCTGGCCGGGGTGTCGCGTGCCACGATCTACGCTCAGCAGAAGCCTGTGGTGCTCGACGAAAGCGAGTTACTGCTGCGTCGCCTGATTGATGAGGAATACATGTCAATGGCGGCCAAAAACCGCCGAAATCTGGCGCAGCCAAAAATTCGGGCACCAAAAAAACGACCGGTGATGCGATTGGCTTTGACCCTCCCGGATTCTATCCAAACCGGACAGAACTCGCTCAAGCTTGTGAGCGAAGCGACATACGCTGGGAAAGTCGCCAGACTTTTCAACGGCAAGCGGCCCGATGCGCCAGCGCATCGTCGACCAATCCTCACAGCCCCTTCCGCATGCCTTACGCGGCGTATTGGATCGCCGAAGCGAGGGCCACGAAGCAGGCGGCCGCCGACTTCTTGCCGTCCACGGCGCGACGCGGTTGGCGCCGGGTGGAGAAGCAGACGGAGGCGGGCGGCCAGGCTCTTGCCTCGGCGACCATAACGCAGGCCTTGAGAGACACCTCCTCGTCCTTCACCGTCTTCCACAGGCGACCGACCAAGACCTTGTCACGCCAGGACGTCTTGCCGTCCATTCCGATCCGGAGGTCGTACGCCCTGGATAGAGCGTCTCGAGGTTCGGCTGGAGGTCGTACTGCTGCGCCAGCGCGGCCACCTCTCTTCCGATTGCCGCGAAGTCGTTGCAAGAAAGATCGTTTCCAACTGTGTGTGAAGGTTCTTGATTCAGCGCAGCAACTGGTATATATCTTGATGTATCACAGGAGGCGCTCATGGCACACATCGCGAAGCTGTTCAGGAATGGGCGCAGTCAGGCCGTTCGGCTGCCTGCCGAATACCGTTTCGACAGCACTGAGGTCTACATCCGACGCGACCCGGAGACGGGCGATGTCATCCTTTCCGGCAAGCCGACAACGTGGGACGGCTTCTTTGCTGCGCTCAAGGATGCCAGCGTTCCGGCAGACTTTCTGGCCGCAGGGGAACGGCAACAGGACGCGCAAGACCGTGATCCGTTTGGCGGGTGGAAAGAATGACCCGGTACATGCTCGATACGAACACGGTGAGTCACTTCATCAGGCAGCATCCTGCTGTTGTCCGGCGGGTGCTGGCTGTTCCAATGGCGGCTGTCTGCATCTCGTCGATCACGCAAGGTGAACTGCTGTTTGGACTGGCGCGACGGATCGAAGCGAAACGCTTGCATATGGCGGTGCGGGAGTTTCTGCGGCGAGTGGACGTGCTGCCATGGGATAGCAGCGTTGCAGAGCGTTACGGAACCGCACGGGCAGCGCTGGAGCGGCAAGGCAAGGCGCTGGGAGCACTCGACCTTTTGATTGCCTCACACGGTATTCAGGCAGGCGCGGTAGTGGTAACAAGCGACCGTGCTTTCGCTCAGGTCGATGGACTTGAAGTTGAAGACTGGACGGCTGATGGATAGCCAATCACGAGCACATGCGCCTTCGCAGAACGCTCGTCTCGGTAATCCAGCAACTGCAGGACGACGGGGGCGAGTTTCGCAAAGCGGCTGATTCGACTGCTTGCGCAGCCGTTTCATGGAGCAAGACTGCCACCTATTCTGCTGTCCGGATTTCCGGCGGCACATCTGCACGACATGGGCAAGGCGTGTGTGCGCGAATTTGACTGGATCCGGCACCGGTTCATGGTCTATTATCAGGGCAAGCCGTACTTCCAGGGAGGGGATCGATCATGCGTGCTTCCTGCCATTCATTTTCGCCGACCAGCCGGCAGCGGACGGGGGCGCTGGCCGTTGTTCTCCTCGTCACCGGTTGTGCCATTCAGCAAGCGCAGGTTCAGCCAAAGGAAGCGCCGCAGCCGGCCGCGCTGCAGCGTGCCGCCCAACTGGCGGTAGCCGAACAGGCGGGGAGCAGTCCGCGGCTGAAGCGCAAGATTGCCCTCGGACGAATCAGCAATGAAACCAGCTACGGCCGCTCGCTGCTGCGCGATCGGCACGACGATCCGCTCGGCAAGCAGGTCACCGATCTGATGAGCAAGGCGCTCACCGAATCCGGCGCCTATCTGGTTTTCGAACGACCCGACATCGGTCGCGTGCAGGCCGAGAGTCGCCTGACCGACAGCAAGCTCAAGCTGATTGGCGTCGACGCGCTGATCGTCGGATCGCTGACCGAATTCGGGCGCAAGACCGTCGGCGCCACCGGCTTCGTTTCGTCGAGCAAGCGGCAGGTAGCGTTTGCCAAGATTGACATCCGCCTGGTCGACACGACGACCGGACACGTTTTCTTCGCCGCCTCCGGGGCGGGTGAGGCGTCGACGGAAACTGCATCGACCTTCGGTTTCGGTTCGCAGGCCGGTTACGACGGCACGCTGAACGATGCGGCGATACGCCAGGCGGTCGCCGATGCGGTCAATCGCATGTCGGTCGAACTCAGCGCCCGCCCATGGGAAACCTACGTGCTGAAGAGTGAAGGCAACCGAGTGTACCTCGGCGGTGGACGCAGCCAGGGAATCCGACCCGGCATGCGCTTTGTCGTGCAAACCCGAGGAGAGCGCATGATATCGCCGCAGACTGGCGCCGAGATCACACTGCCTGGCCAGACGATTGCCAGCCTTCGCGTAGACTCGCTGTTTGGCGAAGGCGAACTGAACGAAGGTGCGGTAGCCAGTGTCGTCTCCGGCTCGCTCGGCAACCGCAAACCGGATCAGATCGTCGTGCGCCATGAAGGGGATGAAAAATGAACGGCTTGCGTCTCGTCCTGCTGCTTGCACTCGCCTTTTGCGCGCCGCTGTTCAGCGGCTGCACCCAGATGCCGACCGAGAAACAGGGGGTGAGCGATCTGCGTCCGCAGATCTCGTTCCGCGTCGCCGACGAAAACCTGCGCCAGGCAAGGGTGATTGTTGACGGACTCGAGGTCGGTGCGGTCGAAGACTACCTGGAGGGAGCGGCTGCTTTGCGTGTCCTCTCCGGCAACCATGTCGTGCATATCGAGTGGCGAGGACAGCGCGTGCTGGAAGAGAAGGTCTACGTCGGCGATGGCGTGCACCGGACGATTGTCGTCAGGTAGGAGATGATCGTGCGCTCTGCCCTGCTCGCCCCCCTGGCGATGACCCTCGCCGCCTGTGTTGCGCAACCCCCGTCGCTTTATCAGTGGGGAGCGTACGAGGAACTGCTTTATCAGGCGTACAAGGACCCGGTCGCAGTCGAAGCGATGCGCACAAAGCTGGTTGCGCATATTGCCGAGATGGAAGTCGGCTCGCGCAAGATCGCGCCCGGGCTGTACGCTGAACTGGGAACGCTGTACCTGCTCGCCGGATCGGCCGACCAGGCCGTCGCCCACTATGAGAAGGAGCGTGACGCCTGGCCTGAAAGCCGCGGTCTGATGACTTCGCTGATCGACAACCTCCGCCGGCGTGAACAGATCGAAAAGGAGACCGGCAAATGAGGCAGCTTCTGTGTCTGGCCGCATTGCTCGTGCTCAGCGCGTGCGGCGCCCCCGCGGCGCGCAAGGATCCAGCCGGGAACAGCGCTTGGCGGGCGGCGGCACCACGTTCGATCCTGGTCGTTCCCGTGGTCAACAAGTCGCTCGATGTGGATGCACCGAACTATGTCCTGGCCACGCTGCCCATACCGCTTGCTGAAAAGGGCTACTATGTGTTTCCGGTCAACACGACGAAGTACGTTCTCGAGCAAGAGGGCATGTATGAAGGCGAGAAGATCCACGAGCAGGCACCGGCGGTTCTCGCCCGGCTGTTCGACGCCGATGCCGTCCTCTTTGTGACGATCAACCGATGGGACGCGCAATACGTGCTGTTGACGACGACCGTGACGGTGGAGTTCGAGTATCGAATAACCGGCCGGGATGGTGCCGAACTCTGGCGGGAAAAGCGGAGCATGCGGTACCAGCCGCAGAGCAACTCGTCCGGACCGCCGCTGGCGAGGCTGGTCGGCATGCTGGTGGAAGCAGCAATCACCCGCGCCGCGCCGAACTACATGCCGTTGACCCGGAGCGCACACCGTTCGGCCTTCGCCTGGGGCGACAAGGCGCTGCCGGATGGACCCTATCGGCCTGCTGCCCAGGCCGCTGAAAGCGCTGCCGGCAGTTCGCGCTAGGCTCCGACACGTCGCTACGCGCTACCGCAGCAGCGCGCGAGCGCGCCGAGCTTCGCTTCACGGAGTCGGCTCGCGCAGGTCCGCCGGCAGTTCCCGTTCAGGGTAGCGATCGCGCAGCAAGGCAAGCAGGCGCTGCGCTTCGGCAAGCTGGCCGCGCGCGCGCGCCGCGCGAATTCGCCGAATCATGTCGTCCGCAGAGTCGTCGCCGACCGCCGAGTCTGCGGTCGCTACGGCGCGCCTCGAGCCTTCGTGCAACGAGGCCGTTTCGCTGACACGTTCGGCTGGTGCAGCGGATGGTGCAGCGGAAAGCGGCGCGGCCACGGGCGGTGCGGTCGCCGCCGGCAGGTGGACGGCGCCGGCACCGCCCGCTGCGGCCGGTGCCGGACTGCCGGTCGGCGTGCTGCGCGGCGGCTCGGCTGGCGACGGCTCGACGGTGGCGCGCGAGGCCG
>NZ_JAVMKF010000042.1:0-8354 GCF_031732815.1 Accumulibacter sp.
CGAGCATCTGCCGTTCGGCGTACTTGGCGTTCTGCCCGGCGATCTTCGGGTAGTCCGGCAGCAGCGCCTTGTTGCCCGCCGGGCCGTGGCAGGCATTGCAGGTTTTCTCCGTGTACAGCTTGGCGCCGTCGGCCGCCAGTGCCGGCGCCGCCGCCAGCGCCAGCAGGGCGAGCAGTACGATCGGTTTCTTCATCGTTTTTCCTTCCTGGGAATGAAACGGGGAACAGGATAGTCCTGCTCCCCGCTGATCTGCCTTGAGATGCATCAAGAGCGCTTACTTCACCTTCTTGGCGCCGTTCTGCTCGAGATACGTCTTGGCGCGCAGGCCGAGGTCGGCCGCCTTGACCTGGTATTGCCAGATCTGCTCGGTCCACAACGCGGCGTTGTTCCAGTCCTTCTTGCCCGCTGCTTCGTCAGCCTTGCTCTTCGCGTCCTTGATCTTGCCCAACTGATCGACTGCGTCGTCCATCATGTTGACCACGTCCGGGAAGTCCTTGTAGTTGACGCTGGTGATGTAACCGACGACCGAGTCGATCACCGCCTGCGTATCGGCCACCTTCTTCAACTGCGCCTTGTAGTCGGCTTCGCTGTAGTTCGCGCCGGCTGCGCCACCCGCCTTGCTCGGCTTCCAGCCTTTCGGCTTGACCAGCAGGTAGCCCTGCATTTCGAGGTGCAAGGCCGAGCAGAACTCGGTGCAGTAGTACGGATAGACGCCTTCGCGATCGGCCTTGAACTTGACCGTGACCGTCTTGCCAGGTTCGACCGAGGCATGCACGTTGTAGGTCGACACGGTAAAGCCGTGCGTTTCGTCCTGCGCGCGTTCGAGGTTGGTCAGGTGGATCGTCACTTCGTCGCCGACCTCGGCTTCGATCGTTTCCGGCGTGATGTGCGAGCGGATCAGCGTGCCGAAGACCTCGATCTTGTTGCCTTTCCTGACGGTCTTCTCTTCGCCGGCGCGCACGGCTCCCGGGTGCGGCTTGTCGGTCCGGCTGTCGGTGCCGACCTTGTAGCGCACGCCCGGCTTCAGCTTGGCGGCCTCGATGGCGACGACGTAGTGCGGCTCGCCAAGCGGCAGCGGCATGTCGTACAGGAGCTGCATCTTGTCGTTGCTGATGTCGATCAACTGGTGGTTCTGCGGGTGCAGCGGGCCAACCGGAACGAAGCGGTCGATCGCCAGTTTGTTCAGCGCGATCAGATAACGCCCTTTCGGATCGACCGAGTCGCCTTCCATCGTGACCAGGTGACCGATGTTGTAGTGCACGCTGATCTTGTCGAGCACCTTGCCTTCGCAGAAGTTCCACTTGGCAACCTGCGAATCGACGTAGAGCGAGGTGTAGGCAACGCAAGGCTTGGCGTCATACTGCGTATGCAGCGGGCCGAGGCCGAGCTGGACCTGCGTGTGCAGCGCATCCTTCATGCCGATCACCGGGATGCCGTAGGCGTCCTTCGACTCGAACTTGCCGGCCTTGATCGCGGCCTGGATCTTGTCGAACGAATAGACCGAAACGTGCGTGTCGAGCTTGCCGGAAACGGTAATGAACTTGCCGTCCGGGGTGACGTCGACGCCGTGCGGCGACTTCGGTTCGGGAATCAGGAAGAGGATGCCCTCCTTGATCGCCGTCTCCATCATCAGCACGTCGTGCCCGTTGATCTTCTTCGCCTTGCCGGCAGCAACCAGTTCGGCCGCCTTCTTCCAGTTGATCACGTGCAGGTAGTCGGTGTCCTTCGCCGAGCAGCCGGCTTCGTAAGGTGGACGGCCTTTCTCGATGCCACCGACGTAGCGCTCGGAACAGAACGAGTTGGTGAACGACCAGCCGTCGGACGGCCCCTTGCCGGCGTCGCTCAGGTCCTGGCTGTACGGCGGCAGTTCAAGCGAGAAAGACTGCTTCGGGTTGATGCGGCCTTCCTTGCGGTCGAACTTCCAGTAGGTGACGCCGCCGCGGTACTTTTCGTTGAACTCCTCGAGCGGATAGAACTTCCTGTTTTCCAGCGGCGTGGCGTACTGCGCGGCCTCGATGATGTATTCGGTGTTCGGCGTGACGAAAGCGCCGCCGTGTTCCGACTTGAAGATCGGGTTGACGACGATCTGCTTGGTTTCGAAATCGCGCAGGTCGATCACCGCCAGCCGCGGATTGGCCTTGTCGTTGATGAACAGGAACTGACCGTCGTACTTGCCCTGCGTTTCGGAGATTGCCGGGTGGTGCGTGTCGCCCCAGGTGATGTCCTTGCCGTCGATGCGCCCCTGCGCGAGAACGGCCTTGGAGTTTTCGTCGAAACCGTAGCCCTGCCAGGGTTCCGGGGTGAATACGCCGATGTACTTGAGGATACGCATCGACGGAACGCCATAGACGATCACCTGACCCGACTGGCCGCCGGACGAGAAGGCAACGAACTCGTCACGCTTGCCGGTCGGCACGTAGGTCTTGGCGGCAGCCAGGAGGTCCTGCTGCGAAAGATTGCGGCGCTTCAACACGTCCTGCAGCGATTCGGCAGACCCGACGCTGCCCGCCGCGGCAAGGCCGATCCCTGCCGTCAGCAGCAGCGACGCAAGCTGCCTGGTACGCATTTTCATCTTGACTCTCCCTCTGGTCATTGGGGTGGTCCCTTCCTTGATGCCCACGGTCATTGTCTCGGCAGCCACCCCGAATGATGGCGATGACCGCCTCCTCGCCCCCACCGCCGGTTCCGCCGGACGACAAGGGAGGTTTCTCGATCGCCGGCGCGAGTGTCGTCGTGCTGCCCGTGCGACACGACGCGGCTGCGGCAATGTGTCGCACATTGTGCGGAGATGCCGACTGCGATAATTTGACCTACGCTAAAATTATCCGCAGCGCCTGCCGGCGGCCGGTGCGCCCCGGCAGTCCGCTACCTGGCGGCAGTCGCGCTTTGCCACCGATCAACAATCCGCAGACCATGATCAGAAACCTGGCGCTTGACGCCGCCCTCTTGCTGGGACTCGCCGTGGTCGGTTTCGCCGGCTACAAGCTGGCTCCGCTGCTCGAACCGCGGACCGATATCGCACTGCCGCTGTCGACCTGCGACCTTGCCCGGCAGACGTGCACAGCCAGCCTGGCGGACGGCGGGGAGGTCGAACTGTCGATCGAGCCGCGCCCGATCCCGGCACTCAAGCCTTTGCTGGTCAAAGCGAACTTTAGCGGGATCGAGGTGCGCAAAGCCGAAATCGACTTTGCCGGCACCGAGATGAAGATGGGCTACAACCGCCCGCAACTGGCGAGGCAGGCGGAACGCGAGGGAAGCGGTAGCCGCTTCGCGGGGAATGCCAACCTGCCTGTGTGCATCACCGGCGGCATGGAGTGGGAGGCGACGCTGCTCGTCGACACCGGCAAGGCAGTCATTGCGCAGCCCTTCCGCTTCGTCGTCGGGAGCGATTGAGCGAGATCGCCTGCGCTCGCCGGAAGTCAGCGGCCGAGGTCAGCGGGCGCCGAACAAAACGAACGGCTTGCCTGCGCGTCCGGCAGGGCAAGCCGCCGTGTTGCTCTTACTTTCTCTTACTTCAACTCGCCGTAGCGTGACTCGTATTCGGCAATCAGCTTGTTCAGCAGTTCGGCCAGGCGCTTGGCGGCAAACGGGCTCATCACGATGCGGTGCGCCAGTTCGATTTCCATTTCCGGCTGGCTGCGATCCCAACTCGCGTTCAGTCCGAAGTTCATTACAACCTCTTCGCGCGTCGAGTTGGCGTTAGCGAAATTGACGTAACTGCTCTTCAACTGCTCGACGTTCCACTTGACGCGTGTGCCGACAGGCTCGGATTTCTTTTCTGCGGGTGACTCGACCATCCGACGTATCTCCTATTTCTCAAGATGACAAGGAATTCTTCTTGGCAGACTGCTCCAGGTAATAGCCAAGGACACGGTCAAGATAGCACTCCGGACTGGGTAGAGCAAGCCCGGCCGAAGACGTCAGCGCGAGCGTCTGCCGATTGGCAAAGCTCTGGTCCGTTGCCAGATACTCCAAAAACACCGGCAGCGTACGAATCGCCCGTTTCGCGTCGCTCGGGAGAAAGATGGCAAGCGCCCGGACAAGCGCGGAAAATGCACTGGCAGGCAAGGTGATCAGCGGGGGCACACGCCGACCAGCGCTGGCAAACGTCTGCCGCACGCGTTCGCGCAAGGGCGCCAGCAATAAGGCCGATGTCGGCCCGGAGCACGCATGCAGAATCTTTCCCGAGGTTGCTGTTGTCGTACTCGACCAGGCAATACAGCGGGCAACATAGTCCGCCGGAACGATGTCGAGGCGCGCATGACCGAAATCGGGCGATAGGCCGAGCGTACGCCGGCCGGAGAGAAACTCGCAAAGGTGGTAGAACACCTGGAAGTGAATGATCCGCCCACTCGTGCTGTCGCCGACGACCATGCTTGGCCGGTGCACGGTCAGCGGCATCCCGTGATCGACTTCGAGACGGACGACGTCTTCGGCCTCAGCTTTGGCCTGCTCATAGGTGTTGTGAAAAACCCGACGACCGCTCAGCCATTCCTCGGGCAACTCGCCATGCGTCCGACCGCCGACGCCCACAGTGCTGACAAACTCGATCTTTTCCAGCCTGCCGGCGGCATGGGCGAGAGCCAAAATGTTCTGCGCAGCGCTTACTGCCGAAAGGCGCGCCTGCTCGATCGGCAGATTCATCCGGACGTTGCCAGCGGAATGCACAATATGCGACGTGCTGGCGCACAACTCACGGTAATCCTCCTGCGCAAGGCCGAACGCGGCCAGCGTGACGTCGCCACGCAAGCCTTTCAGGCGTCCGCGCAGCGCCGCATCGCGCGCATCGATCTGCCAGAAGCTGCACAGGGAGTCCAGCCGCTCGTTCAGCTCCGTCGGCGAGCGCGCGCGCAACAGCAGGCTCACCCGATTTGATGCGTCGCTAAGCAGGATCGGCACGAGCGCGCTGCCGATTGCGCCGGATGCCCCGGTAATGAAGTAGTCTCTCATACGCTGCACAGGAAAAACTGACGATCGGCTGCCCATGCCGCAAACGGCCTGCCTTCGGCCACTTCCAGGCGGGATTGCAGTTCGCCCAGGACCACAGCATGTCTGGCTTCCACCGCATGCCGGCGGATTTTCAGGTTGACCGTCAGGTCGCCACCGGCAATCGTCAGGAGTTGCGCCGTGACGACCAATCCAGCCGGGCGTTCGTAAGGCGGCAAGCCGCCTGTCGCCTGCTCGGCCTGGCGACGCAAGCTGGCAAAGCTGTCCGCTGCTTGGGCTTGCCAGGCGGCGTCGGCGAGAACCATCAGGGCCACCGGTTGCGCCCGGCGAGCAACGAAGACCACCGCGTACTCGACGTTCGGCACCTGCTGCAGGAATTCCTCGATTCGACTAGGCGCAATGCGCCGACCGGTGGATGTCTTGAAAATCTCCGACTTGCGGCCAATCAGCGTAATGAAGCCATCGCTGTCGATGCTAGCGAAATCGCCGCTCGCCAGATACCCTTCGGAGTCGATGCTGGCAACCGCGCCAAGTTCACCCAGGTAGCCGGAAAAGACCCCGGGCCCGCGCACCAGCAACTCTCCATCGTCGGCCAGGCGGACTTCGCTGCCCGGTACTGCACGCCCAACAGTACCAAAACGGAAAGCGTCGGGTCGGTTGACCGCGATCGGAATGATGTTCTCGCTCACCCCATAGGCTTCGAGAACGAGCAAACCCATGGCATGAAAACGCTCGAGCAGCCACAACGGCATCGGTGCCGAACCGCTGATCATGAAACGCAGGTTGGGACCAAGGGCAGCGCGTAGCCGGCTGAGAACGATCCAGTCTGCCAGGGAAAACGCCAAGCGTGAACCGACTCGTGCGCGCCCGTTTGCCCTCAGCTCTTGCGCTCTCCGCTCGCCGATGCGCAAAGCCCAGTCCACCAAGCGCTGCTGCCATGCTGGCTGCTTTGCCAGCACCAACTGCATTCCCGCGTACAACTTTTCGTAGAAGCGTGGGACGCCGACAAACACATGCGGGGCAGTCGTCTTGACGAAGGACATCACCTCGCGCGGATCGCTGACGTAAAAGGTCTGCGCGCCACACCCGATGGCGCTCAGATTGATCATGCGCTGAAAGAGGTTGGACAGCGGCAGCCAGCAGGTCAGGCGGGAATCCTCGCGAACATCGGAAAACGCAGCGAGAATCGTGGCCGCCGCGAGACACATCTGGCGGTGAGTGTATTCTATGCCTTTCGGCTCGCCGGTCGTTCCCGATGAAAAGACGACAGTCGCCGGCGCATCCGGCTCAGCCCGGTTCCACTCAGCGTCAGGCGTCGTCTGCTGACGCAGAATGCTGTCCATCGAGATTGCCCCCGCGGCTTCATCGGAATCGATGGAGATGACGAAACGCACCGTCGCACGAGCGGACGGGTCGACCTTCTCAAGCAGCGAAGAGTTGCCGACGACCAGTCCGGCAAACTTGCAGCGCTGTGCGATGGCCGAAGTGTACGGCTTCGGCGCCAGCGGATCGAGCCCGACGGCAACGCCACCGGCGGCAAGCACAGCAAATTGAAAGAAGTCCCACTCCCGGCAATTGGCCGCCATGATACCCACCCGCTCGCCCGCGCCCAAACCGAGCTTGCGCAGGCCGCTGCTTAGCCTCCCGACGGTACCGCAATATGCTTGCCAAGTCGTTGGAACCCAGGCCTCGCCACGCGCGCAATCCCACAGCGCGATACCGCCAGGCGACAGTTTGCCGCGGGCGCACAGCAAGCCGGAAACGGTCAAGCCACTGTTCAGCATCGCAGCATTGGCCGAAAGAACGTCGGTGAGTGCGGTGTTCACGCTCAGGCCCGCGGCCAATTCAACGGCAACCTCGCGGTCATCGAGCCGTGATCACCGGATCGTAGGCTCCGCGCGGTTTGCTGATCCGCAGGTCGTCGGCAGTAAGGCCCAACCATTGCATGCTGCGGGTCACCTCTTTTCCCGGCCCCAGCCGGTTGCGAATCAGAAAATCGACCAACGGTCCCATCATCCGCCAATAGTTGCGGTTGGCCTTGCCGTGACGAATCAGGCTGGAAAACTCGGGCGCGTAAGGATTGTAGCCGAAGGCGCGCAGATCGGAATACATCAGCAGCCAGTTGATCGGATAGTTGCTGTGGATCGGGTTGGCGTGCTTGCTCGAGGCAACCAGGTCGAGTTCGACCACCCGGCGCATGATCTCTTCCTGGTTATATGGCCAAGCATGGAAAGGTGCGAGATAGCGGGGAAAAGCCGTCCCAACCGGGAAACGCCGCGGATTGTGGAAGCGCCCAAGATCATCGCTGGTGAATTCGCCGCAGGCGGCCAGCTCGGGCGGGGTCCAGTCGGTATCGCGCAGCAATTGCGGCGAAAATTCATACAGCATTCGCTCGGGCTCGGGTTGACCCGGCGAGTAGCCGGCGAGGACTAGAGGAATTCCCTTCTGCACCGCCAGCCTGATCGCATCCCCTTCAAAAAGTGGCGCATAGACGTAAGAGATCGTGTACACCGCACCACGCGCTTCCTGATTGCACAGCAGGTAGCGAAAGAGCCTCCGATAAAAGTCGTGCGACGGCGAATAGCTGATGTGGTCGATGTTGAGCTTGCCGAGCGCGCGCCGGATGTTCTCCCAGGCGATCGTCGGAATGTTGATGTCCACGGTAAACGCGAGCACCCTGAGCTTGAGTTCGACGGCAAGCCGGTAAAGCAGGAAGATACTGTCCTTGCCGCCACTCAGCGGAACTAGGCAATCGTATTCGCCCTGACCCCGCGTACGCTCGAGCGTCTGCTGCAGATCGTCGGCGAACGAGCGGCGGCCTTTTTCCGCCTGCGCCGCCTCGCTGGCCAGGGCCGCCGGATCGCGGCAGAGATTGCAGATGCCGTCGTCTGCCAACGATACGCCCGGCACAGCGACCGGCACCAGACACGTCCTGCATCGTTTCATCAAGTTACTCTCCAAACACCCACCGTCCGCGGATGAACCGGGAACGATGGAGCGGGCCGCTGGCTGACGGCCGATTCTTCGGCCAACCCCGCCACGCTGCTAGGCGGACCATGCACCCAGCAAACCCCTCGTGCGCTTTGCCCGCCCGTCAGCCGTTTGCGCTCACCGCCGGCCGTCGTTCGCCACCGGTGACGTGGCGGCGACCGGTCTTCCTGCCCGCCGCGAGTCCGTCTTACCCGGCGTACCGGCCACTTGTCACCGCCACCCACGTTGTCACACAGCGACTCGTGCGGCACAGCGCGAGTCACTTTTCTGCAATGATCGATGAAGATGCGCCAATTGTCCATCCCGCCGGTCGATCGAGCAAAGCGGACGCGCCTGATCCCTATGAACCCCGTCGACTATGGCCTGAGAGGCTGTGAAAAAATCCCGAGCCTACCCTCCGGGAACGTGGGGCGCAG
>NZ_JAVMKF010000043.1:0-33996 GCF_031732815.1 Accumulibacter sp.
GCTGCCCCGGAACAAGATCCGCGAGTGCATCGGAAACCTGCTGGACGGTGGGAGCGCGGGCGACGGCAGCATCCGCGGTGAGCTGCAGGCGGGTGGCGACGTCGGAGGGGATCATGATGGCGGCTTGTCGGGTGCGCTCGCTTCGAACGCCTGAATTAGTGGCCTAAGGCATTCCATCCGGTGAGCACAAAGATCAAGAGCCCTTTTCTGTAGCGCCTGTGTAGCAGATAGTGCTTCAGATGTCACCTGTCGTTGCTGGCTAGTGCCGAGCAATGCGACAGCGGTCTCTAGTGGTTCTGCAAACGAAGTCACGGTGTCCCAGTCACCTCGTTCGGCAGCAGAAACCACCTGCTGAAGCATACTGTCCAGCTGCGAAAGAGAGGCAGCCCTCATGGTCAAGGTTAGCCTTTTGCCGCTTCGCCACGCCCAAGAGCGTCGCCCATGTCGCGCCAGGCACCGCCAATCTCTTGCAGAAGACTTCGAACCTCACGTAGTGCAATTAGATCGTTCTGAGTGTTTGCAGTCATCAAGCGACGGACCATGTAGTCATAAAGTGCCGCAAGGTTCTGCGCCAGTTCACCTCCAGCCTGAATATTGAGGCTGGCGGAAAGCCCGTCGGAGACAATAGAGGCTGCTTTTGCGATTGAATTCGATTTCTCAGCGATATTATTTTCATTCATATGCCGCTCAGCCGCATCAAGCGCTGCGATTGCACCATCAAACAGGAGCATTATCAGCCGGTGCGGGTCTGCGCCGCGAATATCCGATTCGCGATCAACTTGTTGATAGGCGGCGATTGGACTGGAAAACATTTGCGCCTCCAACGGCGGAAAAGCGATGATGATGCTATCGTGGGGTAAGCTGGCTGGCGAGATAGCTGCTGGTCGCCTGCAGGGAGCTTACCATGCGATCGAGAGCGACAAACTGTGCGCGATAGCGTTTTTCCACGCCATCAATGCGAACTTGAAGAATCGACTTGTTGTCGTTGTAGTTCTTGACTTGAGCATTCAGGCCTTCGATACGGCTCTGGATCACGCCGCCGGTACCCTGCAGGTCTGCAATTGCACCCGCAAAAGCCGAGCCAAAAGCATTGATCGTCTGAACGACATCGGCCTGGTTGCTGCTGATGAGGCTTGATAGCTTGCTTGCATCGAGCGACAGCGAACCGTCCTGTTTAACCGAGACGCCGATTGCCGACAGCGATTGAAATGTCGCAGATGCGAGTGCAGAAGGTGTGGCCGTGCGGGTTGAGTTAAGAACGGTCTGCAACGTTCGGACGGTGGTTTCGCCATTGAGCGGCTGCGCCTTTTTGGTCGATGCGTCGTAGGCGCTGTTTTCCTTGACCAGAGAATTGATACCGTTGAAAGCGTCGACAAAAGCTTGCACTGCGTCTTTGATTTTCGTGCTATCGGTTTGTACCGTCAGTGTCGTGTTTCCAACCTGCTGAAGGTTGATTGTCAAACCTGCCACCGTTGTCGTTGCGGTGTTCGAGGAAGCTGTCGCAGGTATGCCGTCGATAGAAAATGCTGCGTCTTGGGCGGTCGAGCGTGCCAGTCCGACAGTGATGTTGTCGAGCGCTGCAAGGCCGACCAGGCTGGCGTCCGAACCAGCACCCGCCGCGAGGGTAAACGCTCCGCTGCTGCCCGTTGTCGTGCCAGTAAGCACCAACCTGTCACCGCCGCTACCAGAAACCACTGTTGCGGAGACGCCGATATTCGCTTCGGTTATCTTGGCTCGAATGTCTTGCAACGTATATGAAGGCTGGCCAGTCAAATTGACGGTCTTGACGACCCCGTTGACGGTGAACTCCAGGCTACCCGGACCAAATACCGTCGCATTGCCATAGGCGGTGGAAAAGCTTTTTTGCGCTGTCGCCAGTTGCGTTACCTGGACAGCATAGGTACCCGGCGTCGCGTTGAATGCAGCGCTCGCAGTGGCGACCGCTGTATCGCTTGAGGTCGCAGTGACTGCGTTCAGGTTGAGCGGTGATGAGAGCTTGGTCGATGCCGAGGCAAGTGCGTCGAGCCTTGATTTCAGGCGACCGAACGTCGAAATTTTCGCATTGGTTGAAGCAAGCTTGGCCTCAAGTGCCACAAGCGGCTGCCGTTCTGCCGTCATCAACTTCGACAGAACAGTGTTCAAATCCATTCCGGCGCCAACGCCAAGCGAACTAAAAGCAGCCATGATGACGCCCTCCCAAATCAAGCCTTATCGCGCAAAAACAGCCCCTGTAGTTTATCCAATGCACGGGCGATCGCAACAACCTCTTCCGACGGGATCTGGCGAACCACTTCATTTGTAGCCGTATCGAGCACCTTGACCACACGGATGCCGGATTGCTCATCAATCGAAAAATTGATTTCTTTCCCGGATTGCGCCACAAATTCCTTGATCTGGCTAACAGCCTCGGTCACTTCGGAGCGAGTCGGCTCAAGCCGCTGCGCAGCGTTCTCAGAGGTCACAGCTCTGACCTTCGCGTCGAGCGATTCGACGGTTTTTCCAGGCTGCGCAGGCCTTAGCTCAATATCCGGACGGATATTTGCGCTACCAGCACTTGCTACTGCCGGCGGTACGTTCATGTCGTTTCCTCCTCGTGGAGAAAGGTGCGAGAGTTCAGGAGAACCCTCGCACCGTTCTGTCAGGATGATCCTTTACTGGATCAGCGCAGCAGCGTGAGGACGTTCTGCGGGATGGCGTTGGCCTGGGCGACCATGGCGGAGCCGGCCTGCTGGAGGATCTGGTAGCGCGACAGCTGAGCGGTTTCTGCTGCGAAGTCGGCGTCCATGATGCGGCTCTTGGCGGCGAGCTGGTTCTCGTAGTTCGTCTCGTACGACTGGATGATGAACTGCTGGTTGTTGATGACCGAGCCGGCAACGGCGCGGTTCGAGGCGACGCTTGCGAGGGAGGTAGTGATCGCCCCGGCTGCAGTCGTAGCGCCGCCCGACGTGGCAACGCTTCCGCCCGGGCCAGCAACCGACGAGACACCGTTGGCGAACGCGGTCTGGCTGTTAAGTGTGGCGTTACCTTGGACCGTTGCGATCGAGGTATTGAGCGCCGTGTATTCCGAGTTGATGTAGCCACGCTCGGTGTCGGTGATCGTGGTACTCGACGCCTGAGCGGCGAGTTCCGACATGCGGAGCAGGATGTCGCCGACCACAGCGAGGGCGCCGTCAGCGGTCTGAGCCTGCGAGATGATGTCGGAGGCGGTGCGGATCGAGGCGCTGATGCCACGGGCCGACTTGTCCATGCCGAGGGCGATGGCGAGGCCGGCGGCATCGTCCTTGGCGCCGTTGACGCGCAGGCCGGAGGACAGGCGTTCGACGGCGGTGGCGAGACCGATCGAGTTTTTGCTCAGATTGCGCTGGGCATTCAGGGAGTACAGATTGGTGTTAATTTGTGCAGCAGGCATTTTGGTTCTCCTGACAGTAGGTTGGGTCTTGGGACGACTGTGCGGCAGGTTTGGTTATGTCTGCTGCTTCGTCGGCCCATCGGTGCACGAAGTGACCGCCGACAAGTTCTATTACGGAACTGAGGCGTGATACTTGAGGAATTTTCCGGTTGGTTTGTTCGGCCGAGGGTTTGAGAGAATTTATATCTAAATAAAACAAAGGGTTGTGAGTAGATGAGCTTCATGGAAGATGCTGCTGTCAGCAAAATCGAACAGCTTTGCGCTAACGGAGACTTCAAGCAGATGGAAATGGAAGCAGCTGCCTTGACGCATGCATTTCCTACCTTTGCCAAGGGATGGTTGCTGCTTGGACAGGCGCTACTTTCGCAAGGGAAGCCCGCGATTGGCGCGCTGGAACGTGCACAGACTCTCTTTCCTGACGACACTGAAGCTCTGGGTCTGCTGGCGATTGCCTATCAACGGGCGGGCGAGCATGAATCGGCTTACCACCTTTTCTCTAGCCTGTTGTCGTTGAGGCCGCGCGATCCGGTTCTGCACTACAACATGGGGCTTCTACTATTGGAGATGGCCCGCCCGGTCGACGCGGAAGCTGCTTTCGCTTGTGCATCTATGCTCGTTCCCAGTTGGGTTGAGGCTCGATTCAACCGGGCGGTGGCAGCAGAGGAAATGGGGGAGTTTGGAGCGGCAACTCGCCATTATGAAGAGGTGTTGCGATTACGTCCGGATTACGCCTCTGCACATTTCAATCTTGGCCATATGCATCGCAAACAGGGGGCCATGGCCGACGCGGAGTTGGCATTTCGCGCGGCCCTTCAGGTGAATCCTGCATATGAACAGGCCGCTATTGCACTTTCGCAGGGGCTTGAGGCGCGCGGAGCGATCGAGGACGCCGCTTCAACATTACGCCGATTTCTGCTCGCCTCTCCCGGAAATCTGGCAGCGGAACTCGGGCTTGCCGCCATTCATCTGCGCAAAAAAGAGTTTCATGACGCGCTCACCCGTTTGCGGCGTGCGGTAATGATAGATCCTGCAAGCAAGACTGCCTGGGAGAGTCTGGCCGCCTGTGAACTGGCACTAAACAACCGGGAAGAGGCCTGTAACGCCTATGCGCGAGCGGTTGCGCTCTGCGGCCCGTTGCCGAAACTGGTGATCCCCTATGCCAACCTCTTGTACTCGGATCGCCAATTCGACAAGGCTACTGAACTTCTTCGTAAGGTTCCGCAGGATGCGGAAGACTATTGTAACGTCGAGGAGATGCTGATCCGAGTTATGGCAAGTTCTGGAGATCTGCCCGGCGCAAATCGAACTCTGCGCGCGGCAATGATATCCCGGCCTGGTGCAGCGACCCTGCAAGTGCTTGCAAGTTGGATAGCGCAGCTTTTGGGGGACCTCAGTGCGGCCCTCATTTCGGCGAAACGAGCAGTGGCTCTGGACCCGGAGAATACAGAGGCGCGTTCTATGTTGCTGTTTTTATATAACTATCAGGCGTCCGAGGCACTGTCGTATCGTGTTGAGGAAGCTAGAAAATATGGAGCACTAGTCGCCAGCAGGGTACGTAAGCCCTATGTTACCTGGCACTGCGAAAATGCGCCTGCTCGCCTGAGGGTGGGGCTGGTATCGGGAGACTTCCGGGAACATGCGGTTGGCCATTTCCTCGACGGGGTGCTGCAAGCCTTTGCCACAGATGCCAGAGGATTGGAGTTGTTTGCCTATCCCACGTTCGAGGAGGGAGGTGTGCTGGCAGCCAGGCTCAGAGGAAATCTGTCCCGCTGGCACTCACTGGTTGGCATGACGGACGAAGAGGCGGCGGCAAAAATTCATCAGGACGGCATTCACGTACTCATTGATCTGTCCGGGCATACGATGCATAACCGTCTGCCGGTCTTTGCCTGGAAGCCTGCGCCGCTCCAGGCATCTTGGCTCGCCTATTTTGCGACGACGGGGGTGTCGGAGATTGACTACGTCCTTGTCGACCGGGTCGGAGTACCTTGCAGTGACTCTGCCGAATTTACCGAAAAGATTTGCTATCTGCCGGATACGCGCCTTTGTTTTTCAGTGCCGGAGGGAGCGTCTGCGGTGTCTGATCTTCCTGCGTTGCGTCGTGGCTACCTTACTTTTGGCTGTATCCAGAACCTGCAGAAAATCACCGAAGAGTTGCTTGGGCTCTGGGCCGACATAATGCGGGCTGTTCCACACAGTCGGCTGCGCATTCAGGCCCCTCAATTGGTGAGTGAGGAAGGCGTAAGTTCTTTGCGGATGCGCCTCTCCACCCTCGGCATTGCGCTCGACAGAGTTGAGCTCACGCTGCCAGATGCAAGAGGAGGGTACCTTGCAGGTCTATCCGAAGTTGACTTTCTGCTCGACACTTTTCCGTTTCCTGGCGGGACTACGACTTGTGAAGCGCTCTGGATGGGGGTGCCGACACTGACGCTTGCCGGAGCAACCCTGCTTGCTCGCCAAGGGGCCAGCATCCTGACAGCGGCGGGATTGCCGGACTGGGTGGTGCGGGATGGGAAAGAATATGTCGACAAGGCTGTTGAATTCAGTCAGAGCACCGATCGACTGCAGAAATTGCGCAGCACGCTGCGCGAACAGGTACGCCACTCTCCGTTGTTTGATGCCGAGCGGTTTGCAACAGGGTTTGCCCAGACATTGTGGGCGTTATGGCGCACGTCCGCAGGAGGGAAGGCATAGCAATGAAGCGAGGAAAGGTGCGAGAGTTCAGGAGAACCCTCGCACCGTTCTGTCAGGATGATCCTTTACTGGATCAGCGCAGCAGCGTGAGGACGTTCTGCGGGATGGCGTTGGCCTGGGCGACCATGGCGGAGCCGGCCTGCTGGAGGATCTGGTAGCGCGACAGCTGAGCGGTTTCTGCTGCGAAGTCGGCGTCCATGATGCGGCTCTTGGCGGCGAGCTGGTTCTCGTAGTTCGTCTCGTACGACTGGATGATGAACTGCTGGTTGTTGATGACCGAGCCGGCAACGGCGCGGTTCGAGGCGACGCTTGCGAGGGAGGTAGTGATCGCCCCGGCTGCAGTCGTAGCGCCGCCCGACGTGGCAACGCTTCCGCCCGGGCCAGCAACCGACGAGACACCGTTGGCGAACGCGGTCTGGCTGTTAAGTGTGGCGTTACCTTGGACCGTTGCGATCGAGGTATTGAGCGCCGTGTATTCCGAGTTGATGTAGCCACGCTCGGTGTCGGTGATCGTGGTACTCGACGCCTGAGCGGCGAGTTCCGACATGCGGAGCAGGATGTCGCCGACCACAGCGAGGGCGCCGTCAGCGGTCTGAGCCTGCGAGATGATGTCGGAGGCGGTGCGGATCGAGGCGCTGATGCCACGGGCCGACTTGTCCATGCCGAGGGCGATGGCGAGGCCGGCGGCATCGTCCTTGGCGCCGTTGACGCGCAGGCCGGAGGACAGGCGTTCGACGGCGGTGGCGAGACCGATCGAGTTTTTGCTCAGATTGCGCTGGGCATTCAGGGAGTACAGATTGGTGTTAATTTGTGCAGCAGGCATTTTGGTTCTCCTGACAGTAGTTCGCACTTGGACCGGTTCGGAATCCTTTTAAATTCCGGGTCGGCCCGTCCAGATACGTTGATTGCCGACAAATGCATCTACGGAGCCCGAGGAAATATCTTTAGGGGATTAATTCATTTTCTATTTACAATCCGCTGCGGCTCCCCCCATTTTCCTCTCAACTCTGCCAGAAGGCCCGCCATGACTGAGGATGTCCGTGACTTACCGATGTTGGTGCCGAGATTTGTTACCCGCTTTTCCTGTCTCAAGGGTGAGTGCCCCGATACCTGTTGTTTTGGCAGGGATGTGAATGTTTCAGAAGACAGAATGGTTTTTTTTCATGGGCTTCAGTCATCAATGGGGGCGGGCGGTGGACAGTACTCCTGCCCTGAAACGCAGACGCTGGCGCAGGGTGGTCGTGTTTGCACCCAGGGTTCCGGGGCCGCCTGTGCCTTGCTGTCATCGGAGGGGCTGTGCCTGCTGTGGCAGGCGGCGGGTGAGAATGCCCTGCCTGTAGTCTGTTACAACTACCCGCGCATTTCCCATCTGCTCGGCGCTAGGGCCGAGCAGACACTTAGCTTTTCCTGTCCGGCTGCCGCGTCCAGAGCCTTGATGGATGACGATGCCTTTGTCTTCGAAGAGGCCGCGGTACCGCTTCCGGCAGGCACTATTCTTGAGATCGAGGCTGCGACAGGGTTTGATCATGCAATTATAGACGAGGCGAGGATACTGGCCCTTCAGTTGCTTACAGAGGACAGGGTGTCGAATGCCGAGTGTTGGGTCGCGCTTGGGATCCTGTGTGACCAGATCGACCAGTGCTCATCACGCTTGCAACCGACACAGCTTGCCGGTGCCCTGCAGGAAATCGTTGCGTTCGTCGAATCCGGCGAGGTTCAGGAGGTCGTGGGCAGAATCTCGGCTGCCCCCGCGGCTACGGGCAGCGTCATCGCGCTGCTGCTTGGGGATATTGTCGCCAGTGCGCGATCACCTCATCAGCAGCGGATCATGTCTAGGGCTATGGCGGGCCTCGGATGGGTAGCGGGCGCATCCACTGACGTACAAGCCATCGGTCGGCGCTATGCCGAGATTCTTGAGTCACTGGAATCTGATACGTCTCGGATGCTTGATCGCTGCTTGCGTCGCTTTCTGCTAAACGAATCCTTCCAAGCGGCTTTCCCGTGGGGCAGACAGGGGCCTGCAACGCAGCAGTTGCGTGAACTGGTTGTCCTTTATGGTTGCTTGCGACTGCTGCTCGTCGGAGCTGTCGCGAGCGGTGCCGGGGGGTGGGGCGATAAATCGATGGTGGCAACCGCCCAGGTATTCGCCCGCATTGTGATGCATACCCCGTCGTTCTTAGTCCGGGCCAACCAGCTGCTGCTCGCCAGCGGGGGGGGGCATCTGGCGAAGCTGATGCAACTCGTCCGCTGATGGATACGGCGCGCGCTATGACGAAGCGCTAAACCGCTGCTTTCGCAAAGCGGGATTTTCCGTAGGCTGGGGAGGCGTGCTTTTCGGCCATTTTCTTGCGCCCCTTTTTACTGGCGGGTACTGGGCCTCACCTTGTCGGCACAAGGTATGGCGGTGGTTGTCGCGTATTGTCGGCCCGCCGAATATCTGCCGGTGAATGCCAGTGTACGTTCCCCATGCGCTCGGTTCCGTTTGTAGAGGCGGAAGCTAGGTTGTCGATGCTTGGAGCAAGCATGCCACCCGTTACCGCCGGCGTGCTTGTGATCGTAAGCGTTTCGGCGGTGCCTTCGAGGCCAGAATGCTAGCTGTTCTGGTTTGATCATCAGCGTTCGTTACCAAGTGCGGCCTTAGAAATATCTCCGGTCACGTCTGCCAGAGTTGCTGCCAAGCTGGTAATTGCTGCGGCATCAGCCAGCGCTCCAGAACATGTTGTCGTAGAATGTCGCCGTCCTGACGACATGTGTCGGGGTGCTGAACGTACGCAACGATTGCTTCAACCCAGTTGTGTAGATCATTGCCGGTGAGGCGTACCGGCAGGCCGGTAGTGTGGGCGGGAATATCAGTGGCGATGACCGGAATGCCCAGATAGCCGTACTCAAGCAGTGGCAGATGACTGGCGCAGTGGTTGCGTGGTGTCATCGCGAGCGGCTGGATCGCTAGATCGAGATTGAGACTCGCCAGCTTGCTTGGGTATTGCTCGGCGGAAAAGGCCTTGTAACGTTCGCCGGCACAAGTGGCCAATGCCTCGGGCAAGTCGCCGATAAAAACCCAGTCGACTTTGTCGGCCAGTGTGATCACCACCGGTGCGATCATTTCCAGATCCTCCTCCGTACCGCGCCAACCGACGCGCAATTTGGCTCCTCGACGCCGTTCGCTCCGGTCAACATTCCACAGCGTCGGGTCCAATGCGTCTGGAATGACGGTGATCCGCTCCGTCCAGTTGGGTAGCTGGACAGCGAGCCAAGCACTGCCTGTCACGTAGCGATCGACAATCGCCTCGGTCTGTCGCAGGCAACTTCGGATGCGACGGAAAGGATCGTCTTGATCGGTGGTACCAATGCTGGCATCAAGCAATCCATCGAGTTCAAGAATCACCGAGCAGCCAATCAACTGCTTGCATATGTCTAACTCGCGCAGCTGGTGCGGCGTTACCGGGGTGAGGGCGTGGAGATGGTTTGTGCCCAGACGGGCGAGTTGTACCGGTACCGGCAGGAACTCAGCCCAGTGTCCGCTGACGCTCCCTGCCTTCGTGGCCGCACGTAATGGAGAGACCAGTCGGTAATGTCCGGCCGCGCTGCCATTGGCATAGGTGGCGAAGACCTTTGGCTGGTCGGGCTGGGCGAGTGGATCGGGTATTAAGGCCGGATCGGTTTCCAGTGCTTCGTGCTTGCCGTCGAGCGCAAGGCGGGGATTGAAGGTCGGATCTTCGACAAGGCGGCGTCCCCATTTTGCGAGCAGGGCGTTGCCATCGTGCTTGTTGCCACGCAGCGTGCCGTCGCTGTCGTGTAGCAGCGTGGCAAACGGCGTCCACAGGATGCGATGGCCGGCAGCGCGTACCTTAAGACAGAAATCGATGTCGGCACCGCGGGCAGGGAAGTTGATCGCGTCCATGCCTCCGACCTGTTGGAAAACGTCACGCCGAACCATCATGCAGGCGCCGCTGATGGCTGACACTTGATGAACCGACTGTAGGCGTGAGGCAGTTACTCGGGTATCCGGGCTAAGCCCGGCGAAGGGGCTGTCGGCAAGGCCCATCTGCATCGGTACGATGCCTGCCTCGGCGATCGTGCCGTTGCTGGCGAGCAGGCGGGCGCCGGCGATCCCAACGCCAGGGCGCAGGCATTGCTCCACAAGAGCATGGATCCAACTCGGCTGCAGCGCCTCGACGTCGTCGTGCAGGAAAAGCAGCAGGTCGCCACTGGCCAACTCGGCGGCGGCGTTAGCGACTGCGCCAGGATTGAACGGGTAACCGAAGGCCGCGACCCGGAAGTTGGGGGCTGCAGAAACCGCTAGATTGTCAAGATAGGCACGTGCGCTAGGCTCGACGGTGCCGTTGTCGATGATCAGGCACTCCAGATTCGGGTAGTCGGTTACTTCCATTACCGCGCGGACGCAGGTTTCGAGACCAGCGCCGTTGTCTTTGGTGGGGATGATTAGACTGACCTTTGGCGGTTGCGCGACCGGGTAGCGGATATGGACTAGTTCTTCGCGAAGGCCGGGCATAACGTTGCCGGAAACGCCGCATCGTACAAGATGTTCGAGCACGATCTGCTGGCGCAGGGCGATAATCTGCGGATTGGTCGGCAGGAAGGGCTGATTGTTGCGATGGCGGACCAGGTATGCGCCGGCGACGTGGCCGATGGCTGCAGCCCCGCTTTGCTCGTAGAGGCGCAGCGCCGCATCGAGTGTGTCGATCCCGGCCGGGGCCACGCGCCAGCCGCCAGCATCACGCCAACGCTCGGTGCGCGCCAGCAGCAGGCCAAACGGGAAATTGCCCGCGCGGACGAGATCGATGTCGAAATCTGGGAGGAGGTGGAGTTGAATGCGTTGGCTGTCCACTGCGGTGTCAGCCGTGTCGGAATAAAGCACCTCAGGTGCTGTCGTATCGATAATTCGGCCCGCAAACATTGCCAAGGCAGTTGGCGCGAGGCAGTCGCCGCTTCTGACAATACCGGACCATTCCGCTGTCGAGGCAGCCAGCGCTTCGCGTGCAGCTAGCCAGTGATTCTCCGTTTGCGGCAAGCAGCGCCGGCCGTTTCCTGCTGCTACGTCGATGATCGACGGCGGGGCGACGACGGTGATCGCGAGCGTTGGATAACATTGGATGTCCAGCGACTCGAGTGTTGCCGCAAGCAGCGACCGGACGGGCTCGGTGGCGACGACGATTAGTTCGATTGACTGCAAGCGCTCCGAGCGCAGTCGTTCGCTAGCGATGGCTGCGATAGACGGCGTCAGCGTGGGGAGTGTTGCCGACGTGTCTTCGGCAGTGGCCTCAGTTGCAACCTTGCCGGCGTAGAACCGGTTTATTTCGTCCAGATGCCGCAGCCGCTCCCGTCTGGGAATGCACCATGGCATCGTTATTTTCGAGGTGGTGGTACATTCGTGTTGCTGCGTTTGAGTGACGAGACGCTTGATCTGCCACCAGCGATAGCTTTCCGCCTTGTCGTCCGTGTAGCAGGCTTCTGCAATTTCCCCTTGGGCTCTTTCCAGCGCACCGGCCTCCGTTGCCAATGCGATGCCCTTGAGGTCGAGAATGCTGGGATCGCCATGTCGGTCCCAGTAGTCGCTGGGCATAATCAATACGGGGCAACCGCAGGCAAGCGCTTCCGGAATCATGCTCGAGAGTTCGTAACACAGGAGGGCAACCGACTGACGGAAAATTTCCGCGAGTTCGTTCGCCGCACGGGGTGTTTCCAGTCCGAGGCTGAGTGCGCCGGCAGCGATTTCCGGCGCGACCCGCCCGCCGGCAACGAGGTATTTGTTGGCGTAGTAGGCAAGTCCATTGCGGCTTTTATCGTTCTGGTTTTCTTTGTTATTGAATATTGCTGTATCGAGCGTCGGCAGATTGAGCAATTTGCTGTCGTCGATGCCTGTCGGCAGGCACCAGTTGGAAAAATGAAAAATAAGATCAGAAGGCTCGAAATGGGTGTCGCCGCCGATATGGCCGGGGCGGTTGAGTAACCACCGGGCGATAATTGGTACCGAAAGTGGGTTGCCGGCAACGACTTCGGGATATATGGCTATTGGGGTTCGCCCACTCAGAAAATGTCGCCGAATGATTCCGTCCGTAAGCTGCGGGGTGCGCAGAGATGGGTGGGTCATTGCTGCAGGGGTAATGTAGGCTTCCTCTCCCAGCTCGTTGAGGGCGTGACAGAGATAGTGCAGACAGCGAATTCCGGCCGACGATTGCCTGTAGTCCTGCGCCCAGATGTAGTAGGGGCGGCGCAAGGCCGAAAACATGCTTAGCTGTCGTTTGGGCGGGAGGTGATCGTTCGGCTGCTCATCGGCGGCATAGCCCAGCAATGCTTGACTATCGCCTAAGAAAATTTGAAAAAGGTTGTGTATCGATGCATCGAAGTCGTGGTCGTGCCAACCAAGGCGGAGATTGCGCTTCTGAGCTTCGAGCCAAGGCGAAAGGTGGCGGCGAATCGCGCTTTCGACGTTTTCTCGAGGAGGGGTCAGACCGCAGCGAGCGAGAAGCGAGTGGATGCTGGCATCGGCATCGCGCAGGATGTCTTCGTAGCGGATGATAATTGTTTGCGGGTCGGCTGGCAGGCCTCGCAGGGCTTCAAGCGCCTTTGGCAAGTTGTGGGTGATCACCATTTCTATGGCGTCCGCCAAACTGTGGCGCCCCAATCCTATGGCTTCTCCCTGTTGGAGGAGGTGGTCAGCAAAGCTTATGGCGACCTCTCGAAGATCGCGCAGGACAACGATGTTCCTCCAATGGCAATGGAGGGTAACGGAGAGGGGGGATGCATCAAATTGTGGCCGCGTCAGATAGCGTGGTCGTGAGTCTGACGATGTGTTCCCCTCATCGATGCTGTATCCACAGACGGGAGCGATTTCACGTAGTACGCTGTCAATGACGTCCCAGCCAGAGCAGGGCAGGTCGAATAGAAGGATGTTGGCCATCGTTTCTCGGATAAGGCGAGCTTCGCCAATTGTTTCGTGTCCTGACCGGAGATTCATCGCCAATGCCTGATCGTTGCCTATTTTTAAATGTAGGCAGCCATATCTTCGATTGAATCGATCTCGCCCCATTCCCCTCGATAGGGGAGTGCCGTGATCGTAAGGCGCTGTCCTTCAACGACCTTTTGCAGCGTGCCTGTCATGTGCATTCGGTCACGTTGCTCCTGTGTCAAATCTCCACGTATCCGCTCTACTTCGGACCATCCTTGCGGCGTAAAGCGTAGTAGACCCATGTATTGTCCCTGTACCTCATCGACTGATGTCGGCCTGTTTCCGATCTCCAGCAATGTGTTTTTTTCCGACAAACGGAAGGTTTCCGCATCTAGCAGCGGATCCCCGAAGCGCCGTGTCCAGAGTTCCAGCCAGTTCGGGTCGTAAGTGACGGCCAGCTTTGCGTTGCATTCGATCAAGGATCGCACGGCCGCAGGCGTATAGAAGATATCCGAATAGCTGACGATGCACGGCTCAGCTTTCAGCCAAGACTCGGCGCAAGCCAGCGACGACACCATGTTGGTTTCAGCCCACCGAGGATTGTAGAACTCGACGAGCCCTCGATCGAGCAACAATTCACGCTTGTAGCCAGTGACGATCGCAATCTCACATATTCCGGCAGTGCGCAGGGCTTCCAGCTGCCAGTCAAGAAGCGCCTTTTCCCTAAACACCACTAGGCATTTCGGTCGTTCGTCGGTCAGATGTTTCATGCGGCTGCCGCGTCCTGCGGCGAGGATGATGGCTCTCATGGCGTTGCTCTGTCGCTTGTGTGGGCGCTGATAATCGGCGGAAACTTGCTGTCGGGTGCTCGGTTTCACAAGAGGGGCGGGAGGGAGGTCGGTATCGATATCAGCAGCTGTCTTGTTGGCTAGCCTAGACATGCAGTAGGCTCCTGGCGCGCAACAAGTCTGCTGCGGCGAAATCCGTTTCCCTCTCCGGGTGCCACATCCATCCTTCCCATGGTAGCGCCAAATGGCGAATGGCTTCGATCTCGCCGTCGTTGCTGCGTGCAAGCACTTCAAATCCGTTTGGGCAATCGACCAGCGAAAAAGCGTGATAGCTATTGACTTCGGTATCAATTATTCCCGAGAGTCGGTGCCGGGTAAGTATATGTCCGGATACCGGGTGCAGGGCAGTTCCGGCCCAGTGCGCGAGCATTTGCATGCCCCTGCAGATGCCAAGCACGGGCAACTGTTTGTCTCGCGCTTGGTCGAGCAGCCAACGTTCCGTCCTGTCACGCACTTCGTATTGACCAATGTCGTTGCCGCCCGAGAGGACGATGGCACCGATGGCAAGCGTTGTCAGCCAGTCATTCAGCCGTACTTGAGCCGATTCCTCTGTTGTTTCGTCCAAGGAGAGATTGTTGGGTACTGGAACCGGAAGGCATCCTGCCGCCAGAAGAAACGAAATAAGACGTTGATCCAGCGCATCCCGAGTCTCTCCTCTTTCGCGATGGAAATCGATGCGCTGAGAAACGGCGACAATTTTCATGACAGGATATCCACCCGCCGCCCGGCACAATCCAGGTGAAGTTGGCGTGCTCCAGACCAGCGACGGTAGAGTATTTCCCCTGCACCTATGACTGATGGCAAACCCAGCTCGCCGGCGCGGATAGCCATGTGAGAATTTGCCCCACCCCACGCCGTAATCAAACCGGAAATAGGATAAGCGAACAGCCAGTCGAAGCCGGGGTCTGCGTTCGGGATACAGACGATCGCACCGGACAGCCTTTCTCGCGCATCACATCCCACTACCGCAGCGGTAACTTGCTTCTGGGTAATAAAATTTGGGGCCGTCTCAGGCCATTCAAAAGCCCATACATCGTCAGGAGATGAAATCAGTGGCGGCAGAGAGATCCGTAGCGTCTCCGCGTAGCGAGCCTTGCCTTGCTCGATGCTGCGCAGAAGGACCTCCGTAGGGTCGGCTGCGGCGACATGCAGCTCCTTGAATGCGCCGATATCGGAATAGGCGAGGTCATCCCGGCTAAATCCGTGCTGGGCACCGACCTCTGCCATCAATGCCAAGGCGTCCGACAGATTGCGCGTGAAATGGAACTTGGCCAACTCGCGAAGTTCTATGCCCGCCTGCATGAAATCGAACAGTCCCACCGGGTCCGGTTGCAGGCCATGAGCCTCCAGCAAGCTTACGATTTCCCGCATTTGCGGTAGGGTTAGGGCAAATGGCTGGACAGATTCCGGTGCGGGCAGTCGCTGATTCCAGTCGAAATAGATCGTCGGTGCTTCGTCGTAGCGCGGCGAGAGAATGTCGTAGGTGCCGGGGCGCAAATGACCATACCGGGCGAGGAATGTTGTCTGGTCAAGGGTGGCGCGGTCGCGTGCTAACTGGCCGCTGATGGTCGATATGCTTGACATGAACGCATCGAAATCTGCAGGGGAAAGCACTCCGACGGCCACCAGCGATTTAAGCATCTGCACGGCGACAAAGCCCGCACGGGCCAATCCTGCAAACGGCAAGGTCCCGTACCGCTTTGCATCCTCCAGCAGCCAGTAGATTCGAGCCAGTGGATCGGCCGTGGAAGCCATCAATTGCTCTCGTCGCGCATTGAGGGTGTCGAGTTTTGCCGCATCGCTGCGCCATAAGCCGTCCTTGGGGTGCACTATGCGATTGGTCAGTTTGCGCAGGCTGTGAGCGATTGCGTCCCGCTCATGTTTTGCGAACCCGGCCTTTGCCAGTCTTTCCAGCCTGCTCGGCAAATCCAGCGTATAGCACGAGAAAACAATCTCGAATTCCACCTTGTCGTGCAGAGTCGGTTCGGCAAGAAGACGGTCGATATAGTGATCGACGAGGCGCCCGGCCAGCCCGTCGTCCAGATCGGCCGGAATGAAGGAATTGAAGGATAGGCGTACGTCTATGTACGGAAGTCCGAAGAAATGGGGCATCAACGGGAAGCTGCGCAGGTTCCGGTAGCCATAGTTGTGCCGTTGGTAGGCCCAGATGGCGTCGGTGATCAGTTCTCGATACAGCGATAGGGCGAGTGGCTTGGGGCGAATGCCGACAATTTCCGCGGGGTTCCAATCCGGCATGACGCCATAAACCGTGCGTCGCCCCATCAGGAAGGGATGTGGCTGCATGCCACGCGCCATCTTGTGCTGAATGCTTTCCAGCCGCGCTGCCTGATGGGCTGAAGATTCAGGAGGGGACGAAAGGATAAGCGGTCGGGCCTGCAACAGCCAGAGTATTTCCTCCTCTCCCTCGCGAGTCACGGCAAACTCGCAGTCGACGGGCGTTCCGCCGAACAGATCGAGAAGTTCGTCGAGCATCGCAACGATCGGCGCCATGCTTGGTGGCGGCGTGAGTGTACTCGCAGCTGCCTGCTGCCAGACGCGCCCCCCCGTGCCGCTGGTTACCGCCGATGTGTTGCAGCCTTCCGACCAGTTGACCATGCGATAGGGAGCGCAGGTATTTGGGTCGTGCGAGAACGCTACACCGGCGCGGATTACCCCGCCCAGCATGGGTTGAATCAAGACCTCGTCCTCCGGCAGCGGGGCCCCGTAGGAGGCGATGACTTGAGCGACGGCCGTTGCCAGTTGCTCTGCATCCACGTTTGGCAAGGACAGGTAGGCACCGGCGTTGGATGTTTCAAGGTTGTCTTCGCGGTAGCAGCTGGAGCGGACGATCCATGGCCCCTCGCCTAGAGATTCCCTTGTCGCGCTCAAGCAGGACGGTTGGTCTGCCTGCCAATCGGCGACTGTGAGCGTTCTCAGCGGTGCGATGCGCGCCGATTTCATAATTCCTTGCAAACGGTTCAAGGTGCCTGCCTTGGTTGAGAACGCGAGTGCCATCGCTAATCAATCCCGGCGGCGTGCCGACCAAGCACGGGTCAGATACGTCGCTTCGATGACATTCAGATCGGCGATTCGCTGTTCGACAAACGACAGGAATGCATCGAATTTCTCCGGGCCGAGTTGCACCCGCAAGTCATTTACCGAGCGCCACGCGCCCAGATAGCGCGCCGGCGTCATTTCGATGACGTGACGCCCCTCCAGGTAAACGACATCATCAAAGTATGGAGACGCCCACAATTGCTCGGTGAGGGTTTCCGTTATGCCTGAGCGGCCGGAGGAAACGCGCTTGATGTTCGGGCGCAGTGTGTCTAGGTGAGCTTCGATTTCTACCAGCAGGGGATTGACTTCAATCAGGCGAGGGTTCCATAGCGCGCAAAAACGTCCGTTCTGTCGCAGGACACGATGAAATTCGCGGGTCGCAGTCTCGAAATCGGCCCAATGGAAACTAGACGCCATCGTCAGCCAGTCGACGGAGTCGGTTGGCAAGCTGGTCTGTTCGGCGTTTCCCGCCAGCCAACGGATCGATGTATGCCGACAGTCGGCGATGCCGTTGCTCCGCATGTCCTCGTTCGGCTCGACAGCAACGATCGACTTGACACCCGCTGCATACACCATGCGCGTCCAGATGCCAGTGCCAGCACCAATGTCTGCGAAGTCGATGGCGTCTGCGGGTTTGTTGAGTAGCCCAAGCAGCGCCTTGAGAACCGATGGGCTATAGTCGGGGCGATGTCGGGAGTAATCCTTTGCCAAACCGGTAAAGTCACCTGGAGAAAGCTGTCTGCTCATTTCTTTTTCCTTGAATCCATGATCGTTATCAACTCTTCCGCAGCTACCGAAGCGGCCTGCCCTGGATCATACGGAACGATCAAGTCCGCTGCCTCCGGGATGTCAACTGGTAGATCCAGCCCGGCCACGTTAGCGAGTTCGCCTGCATCAAAACGGCGATATATGCCCTTCGGGTCTCGACGGCGCAATTCGTCGAGCGGCACCTTGAGGTATACCTCGAAGTAGCCCGGCAGGTTCTCGCGGTTCCATGCGTGGACCTCTCGAAAAAGGGAAATGGTGGCAATCACCACGGTCACCCCCTGGGCGGCGATGACGCGGCAAAGGTGTGCGTACTGCATGGCCAGCGACAGTCTTCCTTCGCGCCCGTGGTTGCTCGCATTGGCGGCTGCGGCGCCGAAAACCTCGCGCAACTCGTCGCCGTCGAGCATGACGACCGATTTACCCGTCGCCCGCAATCTGCCGGTAACCTCGTGCGCAAGCGTTGTCTTTCCTGAACCCGATAGCCCGGTAATCCAGATGACGGCTCTATCGGTGTTCAATTTCTGCTCCCTGTATCCCTGTGGTGCGCATGACGCTCCGGTTCGTGCAGATGGTCATGCGGGTCAACATACAACATAGGAATCTTCGTGTCTTTACCTTGTCGGCGATGGCGCTCGCGCATGGAAGTGAATACCGGTCACGGCATCGAGGGCGGATACCCGAGCAACTCGATTTCCCGACCTATCTTCTCGTCATATCGGCGAAGCAACTCGGGGGGAAACAGCGTTTTCCATTCCCCACTGACGCCCTTGCGAACCATGTAGCCGGTCCGGATCGTTTCTCCGGTTTCTCCACGTTTGCGGCCGGCAACGGCCTCAAAGCTGTATTTTGCGATCGTGCGCTGGATTTCGGTGTCCGACATGCGCTCGCCGAAATCGGCGTCAAAGTATCCGACATGGTCGAGAATGCGTTGTATGACGGATTTCATGTCCTGCACCATCTCCTTGAACGTGATCGTCATGCAATCTGATCGAATCCACTCGACGGCGGCTTTTACGTGCGGTGGCTGGATGTGCTCGACCACCACTTCCAGAACCTGCTGAAGGTCCTTTTCTCCCAATGCGCGACGCATATGGAGATCGTGCGCCCAGGAGACCGCGGCATCGCGAGGGTCTCTGTGCATGAATATGAATCGATAAGCCGGATTCCCGATCAAACCCGAGAAGGTTTCCACCGGATCGTGCGTCCAATGATAAAAGGGTTCCTGGATTTCTCCCCGATTGAGTTCGTCTCGCAAGCGATGCGTTCCTTCCGGACCATACGGCGTAAAAAAATAGCCGCTGTGCGAGAAGATGTCGCGCAGGATGGGGTCCACTGCCGAACTGCCGGAGTTCGGGAGGTTGCAAAACACAATGTTGAATCTGGACATGGTTTTCAATGAGTCTGTTGAAGGAGAGAGCTGGCGAAAGATACGGGATTCTTCAAGTACGGCACATGACAGTGAGGGGAAACCGCCTTGTCGGAAAATTGGCGATCCTGAAGGCATCCATGGTTGTTTGTCGCGGTCATAGTGTTGCCGCGGACATGGTCTTGAGGTAGTGCAGAGTCGTCCGCACATTGCAGCGAACTGGCAAATGCGACAGGTGTCTCAGGTTCAGCCGATAGAAGGTGGCAAGGCTCAGTCGTTTGGCTTCCTGCGACTGAGCGTCATCGTTGGTAAAGATGCTTTCGACGTACTCGGCTGCAAGCACGAGTGCCGCCAATGCGTGACGCGTCTCCCCTGTCTCCGATGTGTCGTCGGCGATGGACCTTGCGATTGATGCCAGCGGCAAGGCGCGTCCGTCGATGCACGCCATCGCGGTCTCTCGCGCAACTCGCAGCGTGGCGCCTGCAAAGCAGTTCCTCAGTAGCGTATCGAGGTTCTCGTCGCGACGCATATCCGCCTCACCGATCATGGCAAGCCCCGCTTTCTGATAGCCAAGGCGTTCCAGGATCTCGATAACCGGACCGGTGACGAAGGCGAGTGCTGCTTCGTCGTAGCTCTCGCGCCACTCGCCTGGTTGCCCTCTCCTTGCGGTCAGGAATTTCCGGCCCGTTTCCCTTGCCGTCGATAGCATCGCTTGTCGCGCGTTATCAAAGGAGGAGGACTCAATCGCGCGCTCTATCTCGTCAATGGCTCGGTGTATGCCAATGAAGTCGAGTATTCGGGTCGCCGTCTCAATTGGTCGAGATTTCGCATCCTCAAAGCGGACAAGCAGCAATGGCGCCCTAGCTGCCATGGTGAGCCAAAAGGAAACGTAATAGGAAAACGTTTCCAATGGCGGCAACCTGAACAACTTCGGAAAATGGTCTGGCCAGATGTCGGGACGAGCCAGATACTCCGGGAAAGTGAAATGCATTTCGTACTGCCGCCGGTACAGTGAGTGGACCGCATCGCGCGGATCGCGAACAAACAGAATTGTGGGGCAGGCCGGTCCTTCGGCGAAATCGAGACGGTGCTCCCAAACGACTTCGACTGGTTCGCGGAAGCGGAATTTGTTTCGTTGGTGCAAGACTGGCAAATGCCACTTGAGATGGGACTCGGCCGTGGCGCCGATGGTCCATTCTCCGCTGTTACATTGCCAATGGTCCGCGTGGCCCGCATTGGTTGCACGAACGTCGAGGGCCAACAGTAGATTGGCGAGCCACGCAACGCCGCATGAAAAGGGCGGCGAGACGAGATTGATGCGCATGGCAGGGGTTCCCATCTCTGCGAATGCCTGATCTAGTGCTTCCCCGTCACGTTCGATCTTTGCCCGCGCAAACATATTGATTTGTCACGGTTGGGTGTTCGTCGCATCGAGCAGTTGCGCCATAAGCGTCGGCATCGGCATGCCGCTCATGAATTGCTCCCGCCGGATGCGCGCCTCGCTCGCCCATGCATTGTCGGTGAGCCATTCGGCGCAGCAATCGGCGAAACGTCCGGTGTCCGCTTCGATGATGTACGGCGATAGATCGCATTTGACCTCGCATTGTTCCGAGATCAGCAGCGAATCGTTGCTCAGGTGGAAGTGGTAGCGGCTATTGGACGGGTAACGCCAGCGGCCGGTCTGCCGGATGTTGAGGCCGATCTTCGCGCGCGCGACCAGGTCTTCGCGCTGCACGAAGTTGACCGGCTTGGTGGCGACGGCGCGGATGCCGCGCTGCTCCAGTTCGCGGATCAGCGTGTGGCGATGGCGGGTCAGCGTGCCGGTGAAGATGGCGTCGATGTCCTTGTGCTCCGCCGGCTTGTGGCGGACGCGGGCAAAACCTTCGACGTAGCCGTGCGGCAGATAGGCGACCCGCGGGTGCCCCGTCGCCTGCCGGAACGGCTCGACCTGGCTGTCGGCCAGGTGCCAGATGGCGCGCGCCTTCTCCTGGGCAAGCAGGAAGGTCCGGAAGCGTTTCCGCCAGTACTGCGGAATGTCGTAGTGCGAGTCGAGGGCCGGCTCTTCATCGACGTGGCTGAAGTCGTTGAAGGTGTCGCCGGTGACGAACTCGGTGGCGATGATGATGAACTCCGTGCCCGGCGTGCGGGCGACTTCCTTCATGGCCTCGACGAAGTCGTAGGTGAAGCATTCGAGCAGGATGTTCGTCTTGCCCGGCGTCATCTGCGCCTCGAGATCGGCCTTGTGCCCGAGGGCTTCGAGCGAAAGCTTCACCAGCAGCAGGGTGTCCATGATGTGGAACGGGTCCTTGCCGTGGTTGCCGTAGACGAGCTTGAATTCCATCGCCGTCCCAGCCTCAGACGTTGCCGTACTGGTTGTTCTTGAGCATCCGGTAGCCCTTCAGCAGCTCGGTGATGCCGGCGTCGAGGCTGACCACGGGGCGGTAGCCGGTCGCCTCCAGCTTGGCATTGGAAACGATGTAGTTGCGCTGGTCCGGGTCCTTGCCGACCGGGGCCTCGAGGAAAACGAAGTCCGGCACCTGGCGCTTGATGTGCTCGCACAGTTCGTACTTGGAGACGTTGGCGTCCGACAGGCCGACGTTGTAGATCTGTCCGCGCATCGTCTCGAAATTGGCGATGCCGTGCTGGAAGGCGCGCGACACGTCGCGCACGTGGATGTAGTTGCGCTTGAAATGGCTCTCGAAGAGGACGACGAAGCGGTCGTGCGCCGCCCGGTAGACGAAGTCGTTGACCAGCAGGTCGGTGCGCATGCGCGGCGACATGCCGAACACCGTGGCCAGACGGAAGCTGATCGCATTCGCGTGCGCCATCAGGTGGCGCTCGATCTCGACCTTGTCGATCGCGTACTTGGAGATCGGCCGCAGCGGCGATTCCTCGGTGCAGAAGTTGTTGTCGTCGCCGCTGCCGTAGGCACTGTTCGTCGTCGGCATGAGAACGCGCTGCTGCGGCGAGAGCAGCTTGAGCATCGTCAGGATGGCGTCGTGGTTGACCGATTGCGCTCCCACCGGGTCCTGCGAACAGAGCGGCGCGCCGACGTAGGCGGCGAGCGGAATGACGATGTCGGCCTTGGCGAGCAGCGGCCTGATCGTGCTTTCGATACGGATGTCGCCGCGCACGATGTCAAAATCCGGATGGTGGCAGACGTGGTTCAGGCTCGACTGGCGATACATGAAGTTGTCGAGCACGGTGACGCGATGCCCGGCAGCAAGCAGGTCGGGAACCATTGTCGAGCCGAGGTAGCCGGCGCCGCCGGTGACGAGGATGTTGAAGGACACGAGAGTCTCCGTGATCGTATTGTCGGTTAGTCGGAATTCGTGAATAGCCCGCCGGCCCGTCGATAGTCGTCGGGAATGCCGATGTCGATGAAGCTGCCCGTGCATGGCAGGCCGAACAGGCGGCCTCCCTGTGCCATCAGCGTCGGCAGCAGGTCATTCTCCAGCGACAGCGCCCGGCCGGTGTCCAGGCCCGCGGTGGCGCGCGCGAGCGCACCAGGCGAGACGAGGTAAACACCGCCGTTGGCCAGCCGCTCGCCTTCGCTCGCCCCGGTGTCGAGCGAGCGGATACGGCCGTCCTCCGCGAGGGGCATGCCCAGATAACGGCCGTTCTCGGTGGTTCTGAAGAGGGCGAAGGTCCAGTCGGCGTCATGGGCGCGATGCGCCTCGGCGAGTTGATCGAGCGATACGGCGAAGAAGGTGTCGCCGTTGACGACGAGGAACGGCCGGGCTCGATCCGTCAGCCGTGCCGCTGCCAGCAGCAGGCCGCCGCCGGTGCCGCGTGGCGTTTCTTCCACCGCGTAGTCGATGCTCGCCTGCCGGTAGCGCGTGCCGAAACGGGCTTCGATGACTTCGGCCTTGTAGCCGACCGAGAGGATGAAATGGCGGATGCCCTGGGCGATCCAGTAGTCGAGCAGGTGCTCGAGGAAAGGCCGGCCGGCGACCGGTGCCATCGGCTTCGGCAGGTCGGGCACGGCGGCACGCAGCCGGGTGCCCAGGCCGCCGGCCAGCACGATGGCGGTATCCATGCTGCGATCGATGCCGTGCGTCTGCATTCAGACCGCGTTCAGGATGTCGCAGAGGGCGTCGATTTCCTCCGCCCGCAGGTCCGGGTAGTTGCCGAGATAGAAGCCGTAGAAATGCACATGCTCGGTCTCCGGCAATTCAGTGTGGGAGCCCTCGGGAACGACGCCCTTCAGGTAGGGCTGGCGCGCCTGGTTGCCCCCGCCCGCGCTGCCGCGGCGGAACTCGATGCCGTTCTCGCGCATGACGGCCATCACCCGCTCGACGAGCACGTCGTCTGCATCGCGCAGGATCAGATTGAAGGCATAGTTGCTCGAACCTTCGAGCTTGAAGTCGCTGCGGTAGCGCCGGGCGTCGATGCGCGCGAGAAAGCGTTGCAGGTTCTCGGTGCGCCGGCGAACGTTGGCGTCGAGGCGCTTCAGCTGGCTGCGCCCGAGAATGCCACCGATCTCTGTGTTGCGCACGTTGTAGGCCGGGTAGGCGAAGATGAAGTCCGGGTTCAGTTCCGGATGCTCGTTGCGGTAGCGGTCGCGTACAGCCTGGTCGGTGGCTTCGCGCACCATGCCGTGCGAGCGCAGGACGCGCAGTTGCTGGTAGGCCTCGGGATCGTCGGTGCAGATCATGCCGCCTTCAATCGTGCTCATGTGGTGGGCGTAGTAGAACGAGAAGTTAGATACCCAGCCGAAGCTGCCGAGGCGTTTCCCGTCGTGCGTTGCGCCGTGCGATTCGCAGACGTCCTCGAGTAGCCGGATGCCGCGACGGTCGAGCTCGGCGAGCAGTTCGTCGCTCAGGCCGTCGAAGCCCTGGACATGCGTGAGCAGCACTGCGCGGGTACGGTCGTTGATCTTTTCGAGGATCTTTCCGGTCGACATCGACAGCGTGCGCGGGTCGATGTCGGCGAAGACCGGAACGAAGCCGTTTTGCATGATCGAGGCGACGTCGGAAACCCAGCCGAGCGGCGAGGTGATGACCTCGCCCCCGTCGGGGTGGCGGATCTTCAGCAGGGCCAGCGTCAGTAGATTGGCCGAAGCGCCGGAATTGACGAACACGCTGTGCCGGACGCCGAGCCAGCGCGACCACTCCTCCTCGAAGGCGCGCACGTGCGCGCCGTTGGTCAGCATCGGGTCGTCCTGCTTCAGGTGTTCGATGACCGCGTCGAGGTCCTCGCGCAGGATGTTGTTGCGCATCAGCGGAAAACGGAGCGGTGTCGCCATGTTCTTCTTCCTGTCGTGCGTTCAGTCGCCCAGCAGCTTGCGCTTCAGGCGGATCTTGGTCATGTCCTCGACGTTCCTGCGCTCGTTCGCGCCGAAGCGGCGTTCGACGAGGTCGAGGTAGGCCGGGTGGGTAAAGTACGTGTGCCAGGCGCGGTCGCGAAAGGCGAGCACCTCGGCCGCGCTGACATGGCGCGTCGGCAGCGGCTGGCAGTCATACGAAAGAAAGGCGTAGCCGGCGTACGAGTCCGGCAGCTGCCAGCCGTTCCTGCGCGCCAGATGATACATCGGGCTGCCGGGCAGGGCTTGGCAGGGGTACATGTTGGCCATCTCGGTGTTTAGTTCGAGCGCGAGATCGAGCGTTTCCTGCATCGTCGCCAGCGTGTCGTCGGGAAAGCCGAAGATGTAGTTGGCGATGATGTTGATGTCGGCATTGCGAACCGTCGCGCAGATGTCGTGGATGTTGACGTCCTGGAACGAGCCCTTCGAGACTTCCTGGCGAACCATCCGGTTGCCGGCTTCGATGCCCAGCGCCAGCCAGCCGACGCCGGCGCGGCGGAAGCGTTCGAGCTGATCGGCGCGGATCGTGTCGACGCGTGCATAGGTCCACAGGTTGAAGCCGAAATCGCGGGCGATGATGTCGTCGAGCACCGGCTGGTAGTACTTGCGGTTGAGGAAGAACATCTCGTCGCTGATGCGCAGCGTGCGGACGCCGAGCGCCGCCAGCTTCTCCATCTCGCGCATCACCCAGGCCGGACTCCAGAAGCGCATGCCGCGGGAATCCGCTGCGCTGATCCCGTCGCCGTTGTTGACGCGATTGACGATGTTGATCATGCAGAAGTCGCAGCCGAAGGAGCAGCCGAGCGAGGTATAGATCGCCGCGAAGGGCGTGCGTCGGGCGTGGTCGAAGCCGGCGTGCCAGAAATGGGCGCGGTAGAGGTCGAGCGGCTTCTCGCGATAGGGGAGCAGATCCCAGGCATAACCGGGCAGGTCGATGTCCATCCGCTCCTGGGGAACGACGCCCTGCGGCGGATTGAGCACCGGCATCGGGAACCCGCCGGGACCGCGCCGCTTGTGGCCGATGCCGCGCACTGTTGCCAGGTCGTCGCCGAGATTGCCGGCGAGCAGGTTGTGCAGTGCGTAGACGCCCTCGTTGCAGAGCACGATGTCGACGCAGTCGAGCGCCAGCACTTCCATCGGCAGCGCGCTGACGTGCGAGCCGACGAAGCAGATCGGGGTTTCCGGCTGCGCTTCCTTGATCGCCTTCGCCAGCGCCGTGGCTCCGATCATGCTGGTCGTGCCGGAGTTCGGGTTCTGGCCGTAGATCACCATCACGACGAGGCGGGGAGCCGCCTCCTCGATGCGCGATACGGCGGCTGCCAGCGTCAGCCGCTCGGCATCGCAGTCGAGAATGCCGACGCCGAACCCCTTGGCGCGGCAGGATTCCGCGAGCAGCAGTGCCCAGGTCGGTGGCTCGATCGCCGAGTAGGTCTGCGCCAGCCCCTGATAGGCCTGTGCTGAGGAGTCCGGATTGATGAAGAGCGCGTCGAGTTGCCGGGTCATGTCTGGCTCGCCGGCAGGCCGAGGAAGTCAAGGATGCGGCCCGTTACGGCCGTTTCTCCGATCGAGACCTGTTCGTGCAGTTGCTGGCGGCTGCCCAGTTCGAAGCGATAGCCGCCCTCGACGCCGAGGTTGAGCATCGGCCGTTCCTGCCCGGCGCGCGCACGAAGGTCGAAGAGCAGGGCGTCGAGGCCGCCGCGCCCGCGGAATCCCTCTTCGAGGGAAACGACGCTTCGGGCGGCTGACATTTGCGCAAGCAGTGCTGGTGCATCGAAGGTGCTCAGGTCGAAGAGATCGACGACGCTCGACGCGACGCCGCGTTCGCGCAGCGTTGCTGCGACGCGCAGCGCCGTGTGCACGGGAAAGCCTGTCGCGACAAGGCAGAGATCGCTGCCGTTGCCGTGAACATGGAAGCCTTCGGCTGGCGCCCGGGCCTCGGCCGGATAGAGCGGCGGTAGCGCCTGCGCATCCAGGCGGAGGTACTTCGGACCGCTACGGGTCATGCAGGCCTCGAACAGCGAAGCTGCCGTGGCGTGGTCGGCCGGCGAATAGACGGCCATGTTCGGCATCGCGCGCATCAGCGTCAGGTCTTCGTAGCACTGATGGGTCGGGCCGGAAACGACGTAGCTGAAACCGGCGCCGACGCCGACCAGGTTGACGTTCATCGGCCGGACCGTGGAGAGCAGGGCCAGGCTGACGCGGATCTGCTCGAAGCAGCGCATCGTGATGAAAGGTGCGATGGCATACGCGAAGACCTTGAAGCCTTCCAGCGCCAGGCCGGCCGAGACATTGATCAGGTTCTGCTCGGCAATGCCGACGTTGACGAAGCGCTCGGGATATTGCTCGCGCAGGCGGTCGAGTACCGGTGAGCCGAAATCGGCGCAGACGAAGAAGATTGACGCATCGTCGCGCATGGCCTCGACGATGCGTTCGAGCAGGGCATCGCGCATGGCGCGCGGCCGCTGGATTGTCGGCGCACTCATGATTCGTCTCCGAGCAGTGCGTCGAGCTGTGAAGCCGGCGGGTTCGTCACATGCGACAGCGGCATGTCTTCCAGTCCGGGGACGCCGCGTCCCTTGCGCGTGCGCGCGATCAGTGCCTTCGGCTTGCCAAGGCGCTGTTCCTTCATTTGCCTCAGGACGGCGTGGATAGCATTGACGTCGTGGCCGTCGACTTCGCTGCACGCCCAGCCGAAGCTCTCGAGGCGCGCCGACAGCGGTGACAGGCTGACGATGTCGTCGGTGCGTCCGAGCATGGCGATGCGGTTGTCGTCGACGATCAGGTGGAGGTTGTCGAGGCGATGCTGGCTGGCGAACATCGCCGCCTCCCAGTTGGCGCCCTCGTGCATCTCGCCGTCGCCGCAGACGACGAAGACGCTGCGGTCGCTGCTCTTGCGCGCCAGTGCCAGTGCAATGCCGCCGGCGACGCCGAGGCCGTGACCGAGGGAGCCGTTGACCGTCTCGTAGCCCGGAATCACCGGATCGGGAATGCCGCCGAGGAAGCTGCCGGCCTGGCAGACATGCTCCAGTTCCGATGCCGGAAAGAAGCCGAGGTCGGCGAGGATCGGATACATGCAGATCGAGCCGTGCCCCTTGCTGATGATGCAGCGGTCGCGCGCCTCGTCATAGGGTTTCGCCGGATTGCAGCGGACAATGCCGCCGTAGTAGAGCGCGACGAAGATCTCGACCGAGGACAGCGAGGAAGCCAGCCTTGTTTCCGGCGCGCGGCGATGGATGCGTAGCGTCTCCCGCCAGGTGTGGTGAGCCTTGGCAATCAGGTCGGTGGCGGCGATGTCGGTCATCGGGCGGTCTCAGCAATCGTTCAACGAGTGTTGCTCACGGTACCAGTCAAGTGTGCGGCGTATCCCCTCGTCCAGGCCGACCTGTGCCCGCCAGCCCCACTGTGTCATGCGCGTGCAATCGAGCAGCTTGCGCGGGGCGCCGTCCGGCTTGCCGGTATCCCAGCGCACGGTGCCGCGGTAGCCGGTCAACGCGGCAATCCGCCCGGCGAGATCGCGAATCGAGGTTTCTTCTCCGGAGCCGATGTTAATCGGGAACGTCAGCTTGTCGATATCGCTTTCGAGCAGGGCGAGCGTCGCATCGGCAACGTCGTCGGCGAAGACGAATTCGCGGCGGGGCGTGCCGCTGCCCCACAGCACGACCTCCGGCAAGTCGTTGCGCGTGGCATCAATGAAGCGGTGCAGCAGTGCCGCCAGCACGTGTGCGGATTGCGGGTCGAAGTCGTCGCCGGGACCGAAAATGCTGTTCGGAATCACCGGCAGGAAGCGCGTTTCGCCGCACTGGCGGTTCCACGCCAGACAGGCTTGCACGCCGGCCAGCTTGGCGACGGCGTACGGCAGGCTGGTAGGTTCCGGCTCACCGGTCAGCAAGGCCGTTTCGGCCATCGGCTGGCCCGCCTCGCGCGGGTACATGCACGACGAGGCATAGAAAACGAGGCGACGGACATCGGTGGCGCACGCTGCGGCAAAGACGCTTTCCTGCACGGCGAGGTTTTCCCGCATCAGGTCGGCCGGAACGCGGATGTTCTCCTGGATGCCGCCTGTCCGCCCTGCGGCCAGCACGACGAAATCGGGACGGTTTTCCTTGAAGAAATCGAGCGTTGCCCGCGGGTCGGCGAGGTCGAGCGCCGCGCGATCGCGGACGACGACGTCGAATTCATCCCGGCCGGCAAGGCGGCGCAGGATCGCGCTGCCGATCAGGCCCCGGTGTCCGGCGACGAAGAGGCGACGGCGTGCCATTGACGATGCCTCAGAGGCCGTTCGGCTGGTAGAGCATGACGCGGCTTCCGGAGTTCTCGAACCGGAAGGGGACGTGCACCAGGTCGCCGAGTCGTTCGCGAATATTCGCCTGGGCGGCTGGCGGCGCGAAGAGAAGGAAAAAGCCGCCGCCGCCGGCGCCGAGCAGCTTGCCGCCAAGGGCCCCGGCCGAGCGGGCGGCGTCGTAAAGAGCGTCGAGATGCGGCGTCGACACCTGATCCGAGAGGCTGCGCTTGTAGCGCCAGCCTTCATCGAGCAGGCGACCGAAATCCTCGATCGGCGTCGCCGGGCGCTGCAGGATGCCGATCGCTTCATCGACCATGGCGCGCATGTGCTGCAGCTCGTCGCGGCGGTTGCCGAGGTTGTCGATCTTCGATTTGGCGACGTCGGAGGCGATCCGGGAGATGCCTGTGAAGAACAGCATCAGGTGATCCTGCAGCGAGGCCAGACGCTCGCGCTCGACAATCACCGGCGCGACGTCGATGCTGTCGTCGCGCCTGAATTCGATCCGGTTGAGGCCGCCGAAGGCTGCCGAGACCTGATCCTGCGAGCCGACGTTCTCGCGGATCACGTCCTGCTCGACGTGGATGGCCTCCTTCGCCAGTTCGTCCTTGGAAACGTATTGCCCCCGCAACGCCCGGATGGCGTGGATCAGCCCGACCGTGAACGAGGAACTGGAGCCCAACCCGGCGCGTGCCGGCAGGTCGCCGTCGTGGTGGATTTCGAGACCGTCGAGATCGTCTTCGACGCGCATCGTCGCCAGCACGGCGCGGACGGCTGGATGCCGGATGTCGGCGATGCTGCGGACGTTCTCGATCAGCGAGTAGACGATGCGGTGCTTGTGCTCGAAAAACGGCGGCAGCTGCCGGCAGCTGATGTAGCAGTACTTGTTGATCGTCGTCGCGAGCACGGCGCCGCCATGCTCGCGGTACCAGGCCGGATAGTCGGTACCGCCGCCGAAGAAGGAAATGCGGAAGGGGGTGCGCGTGATGATCATGTCAGGTGCCGGTGCGGAAGTCGGGCCGTGCGCCGCGATCGATCCAGTCGCTGTATTGGCGGCAGCGGATCTGGCTGGTGTGCAGGCGGAGCAGCGTCTGCCTCGCGTGCGTCACCAGCCGCTGGCGCAGCATCGGGTCGGCGCGCAAGGCGTGCAGGCGTTCGATCAGGTCCTCGACGGTGGCAAAGAGCAGGAGATCCTCGCCGTCATCGAACAGTGAGGCGCAGGCCGGGCGGTCCGGTGGCAGCCAGCTGACGCTCGGTACGCCGGCGGCCATGGCCTCGATGACGCGGCCGGAAAAGGCCTTGACCAGGGTCGGCAGGTTGACGCAGGCCATGCCGAGGCGCAGGCCTTCGAGGAACATGGCGAAGATTTCGCCGCGTACCTCGATCAGTGCATCGCCGTAGGCGGCCAGTCCAACGCTGTCCATGCGGCCTTCGGCGAGCGCGCTGCGCGCGTCCCGGTGCAGGGCCTCGAAGCGCGGCAGCGCGTCGCTGCTGCGCTCCGGCAGGCGGAAATGCGGACGGTCCATCAGGCCGTTGAGCCGCTCGTCGCGAAGAAAGCGGTTGCGCAGCAGGTTCGGCGCCTTCGGGAAGTTGTAGGCCGGTCCGGTGAAATAGCCGGCGCCGATGAACGAGGCAACGTCACCCGTCGGCGGCGGCTGATCGAGCACGAAGCGCCGCGGCACCATGAACACGTTCCACAGCGCGGGAATGCCGAAGACCGACGTGATCTCGGCGACGTCGGCTTCGTCGGCGGCGATGGCGTGCGTGCAGTGCGGCAGGCAGGCGAAGGCGTCGTCCTTGCGCCTGGCGAGGAAAGGCAGCGCCTCGAGCTCGTCCGGGCTGTGGTTGAGCGATTCGAGCACGACGCCGACGCGGACGGGGGCGACCGTCTTCAGCCAGGACCAGAAGGTGTCGTCGAAAACGGCGTGATTGCACCACACCCAGGCCTCGTCGAACTGCCTGCCGGCAAGCAGTTCTGGGGCACGGTGGACAGTGCTGTCCGGGGCGTTCGGTGCTCGCCCGTGCAGGGCCGGCAGCAGCGTGCAGCGGTGCCCGTTTTCCCTGAGTCCGTCGAGAAAGGCGTAGGCGCCCGTGTACGACCATGAGCGGCCTTGCTCCCAGTTGTCGAACTCGAGCATGACCAGAAGAATGTCTTTTGTCTTGCTTGGCATGATTTGTAGTTATATCGGCCGCCGCGCGGAAAAATTTACCTTGGCGCCGGCACGTCCTCCTGCCCTGCGGTTGCCATCCGGTAAAAGGATTCCTCCAGCGGTGTCCAGCAGGCGACTCCCAGTTCAGCTTCGATGCGTCGCGTATCCGGCACGTAGCGTTGGCGCGGCGCTCCCGCATCCTGTCCGAGAATGCGTACGGCCCGTCCGGGCGCAAGTGTATCGCGGACGAGCACGGCAATCTCTTCCAGTGAACGGGCGTGCGGCGAGCCGACATTGTAAGTGCGTCCGGCCTTTCCGCCTGCGAGCAGTGCCAGCAGCCAGACGGCCATGTCGGCTGCGTCCAGATAGCTGCGTACTGGCCGGCCATCGCCGGTGAGTACGATGTCTCGGCCGGCCAGTGCATCGGCGACGAAGCGGCTGACCGCCAGATGCGGCGGCAGGCCTTCGCCGATGAAGCTGAAGCAGCGGGCGATGACCGTCTCCGGTGCACCGTCCCGTCGCGTGGCATCGGCAGCGATCGCTTCCATGGCACGCTTGCTGCGGCCGTAGAAGTCGTCGATCGCCAGCACGGGTAGCGGTGCGTCTTCAAGAAGGCGCTCGTCGGTCGCCGCCTGCTCGCCATAGACGGCACCGGAACTGATGCATAGCAAGCGGCGGACGCCGGCAGCGTACGCGTGGTCGATGACGTGATGCATTCCCCGGGTCTGCCCGGAAAGCAGCGACGCTTCGCTGCAGGCGGCCGGCGAGGTATCCGTCGCGCCGTGGATGAGGGCGTCGAAGCGTCCCGGCGGGAATTCGTAGTCGCCGATGTCGCCGCTTGCGAGATGCAGCCAGGGCAAGCTGCCCAACCCGGGATTGGCGTCGATGAACGTCTTCGGCCGGCGCGAGAGCAGCGTCACCTCGATCGCAGCACCGCCGTCGTTCAGGGCCGCGATGGCTGCAAGCAGCCAGCGGCCGACGAAGCCGGTGCCGCCGGTGATGAACAGGCGCTGGCCCGACAGCGCAGGCAGGGGGTGACGTGCCAGCAGCGGATACATCACCGTCCGCTGTCGCAACGCCGGAGCGGAGTAGCCGAAGGCCGACACTTGCGTCATCGCTTGTCGTAGAGCAGGAGGGCCGGCGACGTGGCCGGCAGGCTGGCGGCGATGGCTTCCTGCGCTGCAAACGAGGAAACCAGCACGGCCGTTGCCGGCAGCGTGGCCAGCGTTGCCGCAGGCAGGATCGGGTAGTCGCCCAGCTTTCTGCCCTGCAGGTTGCGGTTGTTGTCGACCAGGCCGGCGATGCGGTCGGCGAGACCGGCGGTGGCCAGGCGGGGCAACAGCCGCGCGGTATGGCTGCCGGCTCCGTGGATGACGAACGGGCCGCCATGTGCGGCGATTCTGTCGATGACACGGCGCATGTCGCGCTCGGATACGGCGAGATAGTCTTCCATGCGCCGGCCCGTCGCCGCTGCCGTCGGGTGCGTTGTGCCGCTGCCGCGCGCGAACAGGCCGAACAGGCTGCCGGCCCTGCCGTCGGCAAGCAGCGGCACTGCCAACGCGAGCGGATGGAAGCCGAAGTCGGCCATCAGGCGCGTCAGGGCGTTTGCGTCGAAATACTGCAGGTGTTCGAGGGAAAACTCGCCGAACGGTTCGTAGGGCATTTCTCCCGTCGGGAAGTGATCGGCCGAAGGAACCTCGATCAGGATGCGGGGGCCTGCGCCGAGCTGGTCGCACAGCCAGGCCATGTCCTCGCGCAGCTCCGGAAGATGTTCGGCAATTCCGGTGAGGCAGACCAGGTCGGCATCGGCGAGCGGCAGTCGATGGGCGTCGCGCAGGTTGCCGGCGAGGATGTTTTCCCCGCCGTCGTGGCCCAGCCGCGCCTGTGCACCGCCCGGTGCCGGGTCGATGCCGTGAAGCCGCCGGAATCCGGCCTCGCGGAAGGCATGCAGCAGGGCGCCCGCACCGCAGCCGATGTCGATGATGCGCGCGTCGCCGGCAAGATGCGGCCGGCACAGCGCCAGCGCCTGGCTTGCGCGCTCCCGCAACGGCTCCGGAATCGACCCGATGCCTTCCTGATCGTATTTCGACAGTTCGCGATAGTAGGCGGCGTAGACCGCCGGGGACGGCAGATCGCTGGCGTAATGGAAGCCGCATTGGCCGCAGCGGGCGACGTCATAGCTCAGGTCGCGGCCGTCGAGCGGAGCCATGGTGTTGCGATACAGATGCCCGGGACGGTCGGCACTGCAGACCGGGCATGGCCGGTGGTGGCGAGGTGGCCGCACCGGGGATGGGCGCTCAGTCGGCGCCATAGATCTCTTCCAGATCGACGATGCACGTCTGCGGGGGCGCCTCGCGGACAAGCATGGTGCGGATGTCGTCTGCGTGGCGCGCGCTGGCGATCAGGATCGGGAGTCCGGCGAAGCGCACTGCGTCGTAGGGGCCGACGACGAGGCCGGCGTGCGTTTCACCGTGGCGCGACGGATCGCTGTCGCAGAGTGCGACGACGTCGAGGTCGCCGAGCAGCGGCAGGACGTAGTTACGGAAATCACCGCCGATGCCGTGCACGATGAAGCGGCCCGGCAGTAATCGCCGGAAGCGGTCCAGCAGCGCCACCCGTTTTTCCTCCGGGCTGCGGGCGGGGGCAGCGACTACGCGCAGGCAGTCTGGGTAAAGCTGCGATTCGAAGCAGCCTGCCTGCATGCTCTCGACGGCAAAGCCGCTGCGTGTGAGCAGGAGGGTGAGTGAGCCGGGCGAGAACAGGTGCAGGTGTTCCGGGTGGGTGTCGTCGTCGCGCAGCGGGTGGCCGGCGCCGTTCGGTACTTCCAGCACCAGCTTTCCGTCGGGCACGAGTTGGCGCCGGAGTACAGCAAGGGTGTCCGCCGGTGTGGCGAGGTGCTCGATGACGTGAAAGGCGAGTGCGAGGTCGAAGCTGCCGTCGTCGTTTCCGTCCAGGCTGTCGGCGACCCGGTCGAGACGGGTTCGTGCGGCGACGGCGTCTTCCGATACTTCGACGCCGACATAGGTCAGCTGTCTCTCAGCCTTGACCATGGCTCCGAATGCGCCGTCGGCGCAGCCGAGTTCGATTACCCGTGCGCCGTCGCCGAGCAGGGGTGCGATGGCCTGCAGCCGATCGCGGTACTTGCGCGCGCTGTGTGCCGTTTCCGGATTGCGCTGGCGGCATTGCCGGTAGTGATCGGGCGGAAGTCGG
>NZ_JAVMKF010000043.1:34096-45192 GCF_031732815.1 Accumulibacter sp.
CGGCCATCGCTGCCGTCGTGCCGCAGGCGGGGCAACACTGGATCATTGCTTTCGCGCCGTCCGCGAGGCTTCGGCGAGTGGCACGATCATCTCCGCTTCCAGTGCCGCCATCGGCAGCAGCGGCGACATGTCCTCCAGCGGCATCGACAGCATCGCGCCGTCGGCCTGCGGCAGGGCCGCCACCTTCGGGGCAAGTGTCTCGTCGGCGACGAGCATCACCTCGACGATACGCAGCGCCGGCGTGGCCAGTGTCTCGGCGAGCGCTGGCAGTTCGGCGGCATCGGCGATGCGCAGGAAGGGAATGTCCCAGACGGCAGCGAGCCGTTCGAGATCGGGCAGCGTCAGCCGGGCTTCCGGTCCGGTGCCGACGAAGCGGCTGTTGAAATAGTTGCGCTGCGTGTTGCGGATCGAAGCGTAGCCCCGGTTGTTCATGATGACCAGCGTGATCGGCAGGCGGTGTGCTGCCAGCGTCGACAGTTCCTGCAGGTTGAGCTGCAGGCTACCGTCGCTTTCGACGGCGATCATCGGGCGACGGCCGTTGGCCAGGCAGGCACCGATGGCGGCCGGCAGGCCGTAACCCATCGCGCCCAGACCGGAGGTCAGGAAGATTCGCTGACCGGGCTTGTTGCGGAAGATGGTGTAGAAGACTTCGATGGCAAGCCCCGAGCTGCCGGTTCCGACCAGGGTGTCGGCCGGCGCTGCATCTGAGAATGTCGAGGCGAAGTGATAATGGCTGATCGGACCCGCCGTCGGGAAGGGGGCCCCGTCATTGACCGGGAAGCGCGTCTTCCAGCCGCGGCAGCGTTCGACCCAGGGTTCGAGCGCGGGGCGCGCGGCCGGCAGGGGGGCTTCGTTCAGTGCGGCGATGAAGTTGCCGGCGTCGGCGGCGATGCCGAGTTCGACCGCCATGTCGAGCTTGTCGATTTCATTCGGGTCGACGTCGACCACGATTTTTCTGGCGGCGCGCGCAAAGCCGCGCGGGTTGTAGGCGGTGATGATGTTGTCGAGCCGGCAGCCGATGGCGATCAGCAGGTCACAGTTCTGCACCGCGAAGTTGGCGCCACGCAGGGCGACGACACCGGGCCGGCCGGCGTTGAGCGGATGTTCCCAGGGCAGCAGGTCGAGCGCGTTCCAGGTCGTCGCGACCGGGAGCGACAGGCGTTCGGCGAGCGCGCGCAGCGCTGGCGCGGCGCTGGCCAGGCGCACGCCATGGCCGGCGAGCAGCAGCGGCCGTTCTGCCTTCGCCAGCAAGGCCATGACGGCGGCTGCCTCGGCAGCGAGCGAGGGGGCGTCAGCGACAGGCGGTTCGAAGGCCAGCAGCGTAGCCGGGTCGATCGGCGCGCCCTGCACGTCAAGCGGAATATCCAGCCAGACGGGCCCCTTGCGGCCATGGTTCATTTCGTAAAGGGCACGTTCCAGGTGATGGCGGATAAGCTGCGGATCGTCGACGGTGGCGGCGTACTTGGTGATGGATTTGACCATCGGCACAACGTCGACTTCCTGCACGCCGCCCTGGCGCAATGGCCGCCCTGCCAGCCGGTCGGGGCGCTTCACCTGTCCCGAGATGACCAACAGCGGCACCGATTCGATCCACGCCCCGGCGACCGGTGTCACGACATTGGTGGCGCCCGGGCCGGTGGTGACGAGGCAGACGCCGAAGGTTTCGCGAACCCGGCCCCAGGCTTCGGCGGCAATGCCGCAGGCCTGCTCGTGGTGGCACGGCACTGCCATGAGCCGTGGTTCGCAGGCGACCGCGTCGTCCAGGTACATGGCGCCGCCGCCCGGCAGCAGGAAGATGTGCTCGGCGCCGGCCTCGGCCAGTCGTTGCATCAGGTAATCGGCGACACGCATGGTTCTGTTACAGCCAGTGGGTGAGCAGGGTCTTGCGGCGCGTGTTGGCCGCGATCGCCGGGTCGGTGTAGAACGAATCGTCGGTGTAGTGCGTCGAGGAAATTTCCTCGAAGACGACGCCGGTGTCGGTGTGGAAGCGATGCCTGACGCCGCGCTGCACGGTGATGACGTCGCCGCGCGAGGCTTCGTGCTGCTCGCCGTCGAGCCACAGATTCATGCGGCCGTGGAGGATGACGAAGGTTTCCTCCTTGCGCGCGTGGTACTGCTCCGGGTGCGTCTGTCCGGGCAGCATGACGATCAGCTTCTTGCAGTATTCGCGGTTGACCACGGTGATCATGACCAGCCCGAACTCGGCAAAGCGCTCCATGCCGTAATGGTGCGAGATCTCGAGATCGGACTTGCCGGGGACGACGATGTTGCCGGCCTGCAGCAGTTCCCGCACGGCGGTGACCGCGGCGAGCACGCGCTCGCGTTCGTGCGTGACGTCGACGTCGTCGGCGAGCAGCGGCGCGCCGGAGCGCAGCGGCTTGCGGGCGACGTGGCGCGCGTACTTGGACCACTGGTTGGCGGTGATCTGGCCGCTCGAAGGCGGGAAGGCGAAGCACACGGCGTCGTTGCCGACCGTCTCGCCGGCGGCGACGTCGCGCGTCAGGAAGACGCCGCGACGCAGGCTCTGCAGGCTGGATGATTCCTCCGCCGTTGCCGCCGGCCAGGCTTCGCTGCCGCACATCTCGTTGGCGCGTGCGGCGGCGGCGAGCCAGTCCCGCACCTGTTCCGGCGAGGCGGAGTAGGCGTTCAGCGCATAGCGCCCGGTCGGCAGGCCGACATGCTTTTCGAACACCGTCGCGCCCATCGCCAGCGCCAGCATGACCGGCTCGGTATGCGCCGGCGCTTCATGCGTCGAGAAACCGACGCGCACCTCCGGGTAGCGGGCACGCAGGGCGCCGATGCGGGCGATGTGGAGATGTTCATCCGGTGTCGGATACTCGGCGACGCAGTGCATCAGCGTCAGATGCCTGCCGCGATGCAGGAAGAAGCTGACGACGTTGTCGACCTCTTCCGGTGTGGCGCCGGCAGTCGAGGCGACGATTGGTCGGTCGCACTGCGCGATGCGTTCGAGGAGCGGCCAGTCGGTCAGCGAGCAGCTGGCGATCTTGATCACCTCGATGCCCTGGGCTTCGATCAGGTCGACCGAGGCTTCGTCGAAGGGCGTGCAGACCGTTCGGAAGCCGCATTCGCGCATGGTGTAGAGGAGTGTGCCGAATTCTTCGCGCGACAGCCGGGTTTCCTCGAAGCGCTTGACGTACTTGACGTCGTTGCGCCCCTTGAAGCTCGGGTGGATGAAGGTGTCGAGGTCGCGGTACTGTAGCTTGAAGGCGAAGTCGAAACGGTCCGTGAAACCGGCGCAGGCCTCGCGCATGGCACGGATGATGGCGATGCCGTGGGAGGTGTCGCCCATGTGGTTGTTCGCCATCTCGAAGATGAAGAGCGGTCGGGCCATGGCGTTGTTCCGTATCAAAGGTCGATGCCGCAGAAGTCGGCCAGCGAGGTGGCGATGTAGTCGAGCTGAGCCTCGTCGAGTCCCGGCCAGACGCCGACCCAGAAGGTCTTCTGCATGATCCGGTCGGCGGTCGCCAGTTCGCCGCTGACACGGTGCGCACGTCCGGCGAAGTAGGGCTGGCGCAGCACGTTGCCGGCGAACAGCAGGCGTGTGCCGATGCGGCGCTGGTCGAGGAAGCGAAGCAGGTCGACGCGGTCGAAGGCGGCGGCGTCGTCAAGCGTGATCGGGAAGCCGAACCACGAGGGATCGCTGTCGGCCTCCGCCTGCGGCAGGACCAGAATGTCGTGCAGCGGCTGCAGCCGGTGGTGCAGCCAGCGGAAGTTGGCACGCCGGGCAGCTACGAATCCGTCCAGCCGGTCGAGCTGGGCGAGGCCGATGGCGGCCTGCATGTCGGTGATCTTCAGGTTGTAGCCGGCGTGCGAGTAGACATATTTATGGTCGTAGCCAGCCGGCAGGTCGCCGAGCTGCCAGTCGTAGCGGCGGCCGCAGGTGTTGTCGCAGCCGGTGGCGCACCAGCAGTCCCGGCCCCAATCGCGCAGCGAGGCGACGATGCGCTGCAGCTGCGGGTCGGCGGTGAAGACGGCTCCGCCTTCGCCCATCGTGATGTGGTGCGCCGGATAGAAGGAGAGCGTGCCGAGGTGACCGAAGCTGCCGACCTTCCTGCCGTGCAGGGTGGAGCCGAGGGCATCGCAGCAGTCCTCGATCAGCCACAGCCCGTGCCGGTCGGCCACCTCTCGGACGGCTGCGGCCGGGAACGGGTTGCCGAGGGTGTGGGCGATCATGATGGCGCGCGTGCGCGGGCCGATCGCAGCGGCGATCGCCTCGACATCCGGGTTGTAGGTCGGCAGGTGCGAGTCGACGAAGACTGGCACGAGCCCATTTTGCAGGATCGGGTTGATGGTCGTCGGAAATCCGGCGGCAGCGGTGATGACTTCGTCGCCCGGACGCAGCGCGCGCGCGCCGAGCTGCGGCGAGGTCAGTGCCGTCAGCGCCAGCAGGTTGGCGCTCGATCCGGAATTGCAGGTGAGTACGTACTCGATACCGAGCCAGGCGGCGAGCCGTGCTTCGAAGGCGTCGTTGAAACGCCCGCCGGTCAGCCAGCCGTCGAGTATCGCATCGACGGCGGCGACGAATTCGCCGGCGCCGAGGACCTTGCCGGCGGGGGCAATCGTACTGCTGCCAGCGGCGAAGGGCGGGCGCTGCGTGGCCGCCGTGGCGTATTTGCGCACGGCTTCGAGGATCGCCTGTCGCTGGTCAGCTGGAGGGGGCATCTTTGGCGCTTGCTTGGTAGTCGTCGATCTGGCGGAGGCTGAACCGCTGCATGTCTTCGCCCGCGATCCAGGCGCGGTGCCATGCCGTCGTTTGCCGTATGGCAATAGTCAACGGCCAACGCTGGCGCCACTTTAGCACGCGCCGCGCAGCGCCGGCATCGAGCCGGAGCAGGCCAGCCTCATGCGGGAAATCGCCCGATTCGGCCTCCCATGCGGCGCCGGATCCCCACTGCTGCTGCAGTAGCGTAGCGACCTCGCGTACCGGGACGCAGTCCGAGGCGTCTGGTCCAAAATTCCACGCATCGCTGCCGTCATGGCCGACCTCGCCGCAGGCCAGACGTTCGGCGAGCATCAGGTAGCCTGCCAGTGGTTCGAGCACGTGCTGCCAGGGCCGAACTGCATCCGGCCGGCGCAGGCGGGCAGTGCGGCGGTCGGCGAAGGCGGCGAGCAGGTCGGGGACGAGGCGGTGCGCCGACCAGTCGCCGCCGCCGACGACATTACCGGCACGTGCGGTGGCGAGGAACGGGCCACTACGGTCGTCGAGGAAGGAGCGCCGCCAGGAATGGGCCAGGATCTCGACGCAGGCCTTGCTGCTGCTGTACGGGTCGTGACCGCCGAGTGGCGCGTTTTCGCGATAGGCGGTATCGGTTTCGCGGTTCTCGTAGCATTTGTCGCTGGTGACGACGACGACGCCACGCACCGACGGCGCTTTTCTGACGGCTTGCAGCAGATGGGCCGTACCCATCACGTTGGTCGCATAGGTTCCGATCGGGTCCCGGTAGCCTTCGCCAACGATAGCCTGGGCCGCGAGGTGGAAGACGATTTCGGGTTCGGCGGACTTCAGTGCGTCATCAATCGCTTCGGGGTAACGGATGTCGGCGATCCTCGAATGGTCGAGAATGTCGCCGATGCCGGCAATCTCGAAAAGCGATGGCGTTGTCGGCGGTGGCAGCGCAAACCCACTGACTCTGGCTCCAAGCGATTGTAGCCAGAGGCACAGCCAACTTCCCTTGAAGCCGGTATGGCCTGTGACGAGGACTTTCCGGTTACGCCAGAACGCGGCACTCACCATGTTTTCCAGGGAGCGGTTCCGTTTTGCCAGAGGTCTTCGAGGAAATTCTTGTCACGCAGCGTATCCATCGGGTGCCAAAAACCCTCGTGTCGCCAAGCCGCGAGTTGTCCTGTCGCAGCAAGAGTGCGCAGCGGAATGTCTTCCCACGGGCCGTCCACCGTAATGGTGCGGAAGACTTCCGGATTGAGTACGAAGAAGCCCCCGTTGATCTGGCCACCCTCACCGTGGGGTTTTTCCTGGAAATGTGTCACGCGGGAGCCTTCTATTTCGAGGGCGCCGAAACGGCCCGGAGGCGTCACCGCGCAGACTGTTGCTGCAAGGCCATGGCGTCGATGGAAATCAATCTGGCCAGTGATGTCGATGTTGGCTACGCCGTCACCGTACGTGAAGCAGAACGGTTCGCTGGGTTCAATAAAGTGCTCTATGGCCTTTAAGCGCCCACCTGTTGCTGTGTTTTCACCTGTGTCGACGAGGGTCACGCGCCATGGGTCAGCGTGCCGTTCATGTACTTCCATACGGTTATTAACCATGTCGAATGTGACATCGGAATTGTGAAGGAAGTAGTTGGCAAAGTACTCCTTGACGACATAGCCCTTGTAACCGAGGCAGATGATGAAGTCGTTAATTCCGTGGGCCGAATATATTTTCAATATATGCCAGATAATCGGCTTGCCTCCGATCTCGATCATTGGCTTCGGCTTGAGGTGAGATTCTTCGCTAATCCGCGATCCCAGTCCGCCTGCAAGTATGACCGCCTTCATGCGGTGACCACCCGGTTCTTGCCTGTTTTCTTCGCTGAATACATCGCCTCGTCGGCACGCTTCATGATGCTTGCCTGATTGTCTTCCGGACGAAGCGCGGTCACGCCGGCGCTGAACGTGATCAGCTGCTTTTCGTTGTTGTGCAGGAAGAACCGCTTCGTCAGCTCGCGCTGCAGACGAACGAGCGCCTTCTGCGCATCCTCGACCGGTGTGTCCGGCAGCAGGATGATGAATTCCTCGCCGCCGAAGCGCGCGCAGGTGTCCTGCGGACGCATCGTCTCGCGGATCACCGTCGCGAGGTGGATCAGCGCGGCGTCGCCGGCGTCGTGGCCAAGCGAATCGTTCAGCTTCTTGAAATTGTCGATGTCGAGCAGTCCGACGCACATCGGTGTCTTTCGACGCAAGGCGCGTGCCGATTCCTTCTCGAAGGCTTCTTCGAGTCCCCGGCGATTCAGTACGCCGGTCAATTGATCGTGACGGACGAGCTTGCTCGCGTTATCCAGTTCTTCCTGCAGTTCGTTGATGCGTTTTTCGGTTTCTTCGACCTTCCTGCGGGTCGACTGCAGTTCGTCTCGCGAGCGCTGGGCGTTCAATTGCACGATGCGGGTTTCGCGCATTACTTCCTGAACGACGTCTGCGAGTTCGGTAATGTCGTTTGCTGCGGCGATCCTGTGCGAACAGGCTTCGATCTTGTCGTGGTAGCCGGAGGTGCTCTCCGAGAACTCTGCAAGATGGTCGACAAAGCCGGCCAGCATCGACTTGAGGGCTTCCTTGGCCTCGACGAGGCTATGTTTCAGTTGGCCCTGCTTGAACACCACCTCCTTGATGCGTCGCTCGGCATCATCGATGGAGCGCAGGCTCAGCGGGTGCGAGACGATATCCCGGACGACGGCGATCTGGCCATGCAGCCAGTTGTCGTCGATGACGAGTTCGCTGATGTTTTCGATCACAAGATTGAGCAGATGCAGCAATCCCTGTCGGAGCTCGGCGCGATCATCCGCGAGAAGTTCGAGTCGAAACACGAAGCGCTTGAGCTCGACCAGCAGTTCATCAAGGGATTTGAGCGTACTGGCCTTGCGGGCTGCAGCGGCAAGTTCCTTTGCATGAGCAGAAAGCTCGGGCGCTTCTGCAATTTGCGCGGCGACCGCGTGTTCAAGCGCAAAGGCGAGGAGGTCCCTCAGCTGGGGCAGGAGCTCAGTAGCTCTGCTCGTGGGGGCAGTGCTAGCAGCTGGCGCTGCTTCTGCCTCGGTGATCTCCGGGGCCCCTTCGGGCTGCGGAACCTCTCCCTCGACCAAGGCCACCATGTCACCGTGTCCGCCCTGGTTCCATGAACGAACCAGTCCCTGCAGTCGATTGAACAGTGTTTCGGCGTTACTTCCGGCGCTGGAGAAAAGATGTTCGAGGGCTTCGCGCTTTTTCCCCGGGGTCATGACCGCCGACGGGGTATCCCATTCGCGCAGCAGATCGTTGATCAGCTCCCCCCATCCCAGTGTCTCTATCGTGCCGCGCTCGGTGATGAAGGCTGACAGGGAATTCACATAGGCGCCAAGCTGTTCATCCTTGACCGCCTGTTCCAGCTCGCGGGCCAGCCGCAACTGGGCGGGGGTTTCCCTGGGGAGTGTCTGGGTGAGGGATTTCAGCGCCTCGGCGGGAAATTCCTGCGGGCCGCTGTCCTTGCTGCCCGCGACCTCGTGGTAGACGGTCCGGTAGTTTTCCGGCGTCGGGGCGACGCGCCGAGTGGCCAGCAGACGGAACGTCTCACGGGCGATTTCTGTCGGATTGCTGAATGTCGGCATCTGCAGGTTTTGTCAGCGCGGGATCAGGAACATATGACGGAGCATTCTAATGCGGTAAGGCGACTGCAGGAAGCGTGGCATGAATGGTTCGGCTATAATCCGCACCGTTTCGCCCCCGTAGCATGAAGGTCGTGCAGTTGCCTTGTAAGCATCAGGTCGTGGTTCGATTCCGCGCGGGGGCACCACCGATCCTTGGTGTCGTTACCTGCGGCCGGTTTCCGTCAGGCTCGTTCCCGGCAAGTCGCCGAATCTTGCGTAAAGGCCCGCATCTGCTGGCGGCAGCGCGCCAGAGCGGGTTTCCAGTGTCGCGAGAAGATGCTCCTCAGATAGCGGCAGGAGCTTCTCGTACAGTTCGCGGCAGAGCGCTCGTGCCGTATGTCCCGGCCAGTTGTGGGCGAGCAGGGGTTCCGGCAGTTGCGGGTCCCGTAGCTGTACGCGACGGAATTCATGGATCAACAGCGCGCGCAGGATGAAGTGCTGCTCCGGCCGCTTCACCCTGTTCTGTCCCAGCCATTTCATCGCGGGATGAAAGCGCGCAATGAAATGATCATAATCCTCAGCGAGTCGATCAAGTCGCCAGCATTGCTGGACCACTTCACGCAGCGGCGTAGTCGTGATGCCATCCAGCGACGTTGCGTTGAGCAGCGCGACCTTGTTCTCGCTCGACGTCTGCATCAATATGCTGCGCAATCGAGAGGCGTCCGCCGTGGGGTGCGCATAGATGCCGGGCGCCAGGGTGCCGTACCCGTCCCACATCAGGTCGCGACGCAGGGTTTCCCGTTCGTCGCCCGCCAGAGCGCCTTCCGGAACGATGACGATCTGCCACTGGCCATTCCACGTATCGTGACGGGTATCGTAGATTCGCCGATAGGCATGGTTGATCCGGCGCCTGCCGGATGCCGTCAGGCCGTACTCGCTGCGCCGGCCAACGGGCGTCGCGTATAGCCAGTCTTCCTGCATCAGGCGAAAGACGCTGGTTCGAACTGCGCGCCCGTTGATTCCGAGCGGTGCAACCAGATCGATCAGGCTGCCCAGCAGCACTGCGCCGCCGTGCGGTTCGATCGCGTCGCCAAAAAGCGTCACGATCAGCGAATTCGAGCGAAGAGGGGTCTGCTCGAGTGTATTCGTGAGCCAATGATCGAATGCGGTGGCGCTCATTGGGAAATGGACCCGAGAACGTTCCCCGGCTGAATCGGGGTCGTCTCCCCGTGCCCGAGTCGTAGGGACAGCGCGCGCGCCGCCTCCTTGATGGCGACGGCGAGGGGGCTGTTCCAGTCCGTGTCGAAATGCCCGATCGCACCCAGCGAAGTGACTGCGGCGACCATATGGCCGGTGTGGTCGAACACCGGTGCGCTGAAGCCGTTGATGCCGGGAGTCAGACTGCCCGTAGCACGCGAGATGCCGTGCAGGCGGATTTCATTGATGATCGGTTCGAGCGTCTGGATCTGCGCGGTGACGGACTCCCCCGTTTCTGCGGCAGCATCGCGCAATTCCCTTTCCAGCAGCTTTTTCATGAATGGCAGCCGGCAGTAGGCGACGAAGGCGCGTCCCGTCGCGGAGCGGGAGAGTGGCAGCACGGTCCCCGTGCGGAGGGTGACGGTAATCGGGCCGCCCGCCTCGACCCATCGAACGATGGTCGCTCCGTGGTTGCCGAGCATGGCAAGCGCGACGGTCTCGCCGATCTGTTCGCACAGATCTTCGAGAATCGGCCCGCCAAGGCGTACCGGGTCGAGGCGAGAAAGGCTGGCAAGTCCGAGCTCGAGAGAGAAGGCGCCGAGATCGTAACGCCCGGTATTCGCATCCTGCTCGACCAGTCCCATGCGCATGAAGCTCACCAGGTAACGATGGGCCTTCGCCGCAGGCATGCCCGCATTCTTTGCCAGATCTCGAAGCATCATCGGCCGGCCATGTGTCGCCAGCGCACGCAGCAGGCGTGTTCCGACTTCGATTGATTGAATGCCCTGGCGCTGCTTTTCCGTCGTGTTTGTCATGGCGTGTCATTTCGCATGGGTCCGTCATTCTAGCGACTGTGCGCGGCGAGCGGCAGCGGCGAATGCTCCGCGTATAATGCGGCGCTTTTGCAAATCGACAAGCTTTCAGGGAGACAGCATGCGTGCAGTAATGATCGCCAACCCGAAGGGTGGCGCGGGAAAGACGACTCTGGCGACCAATCTCGCTGGCCACTTTGCCAATGCCGGCAAGAAAGTCACGCTCTGCGACCTGGACCGTCAGCAGTCAGCCTTGCGCTGGATGGCGTTCCGCGCCCCCGAGCTTCCCCAGGTGACCGGCTATTTTGGGGGCAATCAGATGCTGTTCAACCTGCCGAAGGAACCGGACTGGGTCGTGCTCGACGCGCCAGCGGGCCTCCAGGGGTACAAGCTCTCCGACTACCTGCGCGTGGTCGACAAGGTGATCGTGCCCGTCGTGCCGTCGGTGTTTGACATGGCGGCCACCGAAGACTTTCTCAATTCCATCCGCAACGAGATGCGTGGCCGTCGCGGCATCGTCGGTATCGTTGCAATGCGCGTTGATCCCCGTACCCGTGCTGCGGTGATGCTGGAAGAGTTCCTGCGTCATTTCGACATCCCCATCCTGGCCTACCTGCGCAACACCCAGAACTATGTGAATGCGGCCGCTGGCGGGCTCACGGTTTTCGATCCGCCGCGTGCGAAGCATCGTCGCGATGAAGAACAGTGGCAGCCCCTGTTGCAATGGCTCGCTGACTAGGATATAGTTCGCCCCCTCGCAACGGCGCCGGTGTCGCAGCGAAAGCAGCGAAGAAAA
>NZ_JAVMKF010000044.1:0-8192 GCF_031732815.1 Accumulibacter sp.
TCGGCCTTGGCGTCGAGCAGCACCGAGCGGCGTACCTTGTCCGACCAGTAGTCGTAATGCGCGATCCGCCGCAGGCTGGCTTCGATCGATCCGATGACGACATTGACGCCGGGAAAGGCTTCGCGGCAACGCTGCGCATAAACGATGACGGCGCGATCCGGACGCCTGCCCGGCGCGCCGTTCGGCGTGTAGGCGTCGTCCGAGCGCAGCTTGCGGTCGGCCGTGTAGCGGTTGACCATGGAATCCATGTTGCCTGCGGTCACCCCGAAGAAGAGGTTCGGCCGGCCGAGCGCACGAAAGGCTTCGGCCGACTGCCAATCGGGCTGACTGATGATGCCGACGCGAAAACCCTGCGCCTCGAGCAGGCGCCCGATCAGCGCCATGCCGAAGCTGGGATGGTCAACGTAGGCGTCGCCAGTGACCAGAATCACGTCGCACGAATCCCAGCCGAGTTCCTCGACTTCGTCGCGCGACATCGGCAGGAACGGCGCCGGTCCGAAACGCGCGGCCCAGAACTTGCGATAGGAAAAGAGCGCGCGCGGCTCGCCCGCGCTGGCGAAGGCGGGCGCAGTCAATGTGCCTCGTCCCAGTTGCGCCCGACGCCGACCTCGACGACCAGCGGAACGCGCAGGCTGGCGAGTTCGCTCATCAGCCGCGGCAGTTCGCCGCGCAGCGCGGGCAACTCGTCTTCCGGCACTTCCAGAACGAGTTCGTCATGCACCTGCATCAGCAGGCGCGTCTGCAGATGTTCGGCGTCGAGCCAGCCTTGCACGGCGATCATCGCCGCCTTGATCAGGTCGGCCGCCGTTCCCTGCATCGGCGCGTTGATCGCCGCGCGCTCGGCGGCCTGCCGACGGGCCGCTAGGGAAGAGTGGATTTCCGGCAGCCAGAGCCGTCGGCCAAAGACCGTTTCGACGTAGCCGCGCGCTTTCGCCGTCTCGCGCGTCGTCGCCATGTAACGGGCAACGCCGGGATAGCGCGCGAAGTAGCGCTCGATATACGCCTTGGCTGCACCACGTTCGAGATCGAGCTGGCGCGCCAGGCCGAAGGCACTCATGCCGTAGATCAGTCCGAAGTTGATCACCTTCGCGACGCGCCGCTGCTGCGCAGCGACCTCGGCCGGCGGTACGCCGAAAATCTCCGCCGCCGTCGCCCGATGGACGTCCTCACCCTGGGCAAACGCGTCGAGCAGGCGCTGGTCTTCCGACAGATGCGCCATGATCCGCAGCTCGATCTGCGAATAGTCGGCCGAAACGATGACGCTGCCCGGCGGAGCGACGAAAGCCGCGCGGATGCGGCGGCCTTCCGCCGTGCGCACCGGAATGTTCTGCAGGTTCGGGTCGTTCGAGGCGAGGCGGCCGGTGACCGCCACCGCCTGCGCGTAGCTCGTATGCACACGGCCGGTCGTCGCCTCGACCATTTGCGGCAGCTTGTCGGTGTAGGTCCCCTTGAGCTTGGCCAGTTGACGCGCTTCGAGCAGAATCTTCGGCAAGGGATAGTCGAGCGCCAGCTCCGAAAGCACTTCCTCATCGGTCGACGGCGTTCCCGTCGGCGTCTTCTTCTTCACCGGCAGGCCCAGCCGGTCGAACAGAATCTCGGCCAACTGCTTGGGTGAATTGACGTTGAACGGCTGCCCGGCGGCGGCGTGCGCCTTGCCCTCCAGATCGAGCAGCCGGCGACCGATTTCGTGGCTCTGCCCGGTCAACAGCTCGCCGTCGATCAGTACGCCGCAGCGCTCCATGCGGAAGAGAACGTCGCGCACCGGGATTTCGATCTCGTCATAGACGTGGCGCAAGCCGCTCTCGGCAGCAATCAGCGGATACATCACGGCGTGCAGGCGCAGGCACAGATCGGCGTCCTCCGCCGCGTATTCGCTCGCCTGCTCGATCGCCACCTGCGAGAAGCCGATCTGACGCGCCCCTTTGCCGCATAGCGCTTCGTAGGAAATTGTCGCGAGGCCAAGATGACGGCTGGCCAGTTGGCCCAGATCGTGTCCGCGCACGCCCTCCTTGCCTGCTTCGAGGACGTACGACTGGAGCAGCGTATCGTGCCGGACGCCGGCCAGGCGGATTCCATGATTGGCCAGCACGTGCTGATCGTATTTCAGATTCTGCCCGATCTTCGCGTACTGCGCCGACTCCAGCCAGGGTTTCAGGCGCGCCAGCACCTGCTCGCGCGGGAGCTGCGCGGCAACCCCTGGATAGTCGTGCGCCAGCGGCAGGTAGGCCGCTTCGCCGGGCGCGACGGCGAATGAGACGCCGACGATACGCGCCGCAAAGGGATCGAGGCTGCTCGTTTCGGTATCGAAGGCAGTCAGCGGGCATTGCTCGATCTTCGCCAGCCAGCGCGCGAAGCCGGCCTCGTCGACGATCGTTTCGTAGGCCGCACGGTGCGCACCGTCGGCGGCTGCAGCGGCGGTGGGCGTGGGCGCGCTCGCCACCGGCGCTGGTGGCCGCGGTGCGGCAGCCGCCGCGCGCTCGACATCGGCCAGCCACGAGCGCATCTCGAAGCGGGAAAATAACTCGACCAGTCGTTCGCGATCGAGTGGGCGAGGCTTCAGGTCGCTCGGCGCCACCGGCAGTTCAACATCGTAGCGCACGGTCAGCAAGCGCCGGGCAAGCGGCAGGAAGTCCAGCGCCTGGCGCAGGTTCTGCCCGACGACGCCGCCGATTTCGCCGGCCGCGGCGATCACCGCATCGAGCGAACCATATTCGGACAGCCACTTGACGGCTGTCTTGGCGCCCACCCGGGGAACGCCCGGCACGTTGTCGACGCTGTCGCCGATCAGCGCCAGATAATCGACGATGCGCGTCGCCGGGACGCCGAACTTGCCGAGCACTCCGGCTTCGTCGAGCACCTCGTTGCTCATCGTGTTGACCAGTTTGATGCGCGCATTGACGATCTGCGCCAGGTCCTTGTCGCTGGTCGACACGACGACCTGCATGTCCTCTTCCGCCGCCTGCCGGGCAAGCGTCGCGATGACATCGTCCGCCTCGACGCCATCGATCAGCAGGACAGGCCAGCCGAGTCCGGCAATCGCCGCGTGTAGCGGTTCGATCTGGCTCGCCAGATCGTCCGGCATCCGCGGCCGGTTCGCCTTGTACTGCGGATACCAGTCGTCGCGAAACGTCTTGCCACGAGCATCGAAAACACAAGCCTTGTAAACGGCATCGGTCGCCTGGCATTCGCTCTCGACCCGACGCAGCATGCCGAGGACCCCATGCAGCGCGCCGGTCGGCTCGCCCCGCGTCGTGCGCAAGTCGGGCAGGCCGTGAAAGGCGCGGTAAAGATACGATGAACCGTCGACGAGGAGTAGCGTAGGCATGAACTCGGTGGAAGAGCGCGGTGAACGAGAAAGCGACCGCTGGCCAGCCGGCAACCGCCAGCGGCGAGCCTGTGGCCGCACGCAGCGCGCCTTCGTCGATGCGCCTTAAGGTCGTGCGAGCACCGGCAATTATGGCAGAGTTGACCGAGGTGCTCGGCAGAGTTTGGCCTGAATCTCGACAATGATCTGTACTACAATCAAATGGCGTTCAGCCCTCGTGCTGCTCGCCGCCCGCCACCCGATCGATCTGCCGGAATATTCGCATGCTTCGCTATCCTGTCTTCCTCGCCGTCCTCAGCCTGCTGATGACGCCTGCCCTGGCGCAGAACGCTTCCGAACGGCAGCCGCTTCCGGTGGTTCCGCCCCCGCCCCCCGAAATGGCGCCGTTCGATGCCGCGCTCGAACCGGAAGTGACGATCCGCAAGCGCGAGGGTGAAACCGTCGAAGAACACCGCATCAAGGGCAAGCTGTACATGATCAAGGTGACGCCCGAACACGGCGTCCCCTATGTCCTGATCGACCGACAAGGCGACGGCGTGTTTACCACGATGGATACCCCAGGCAATCCGGCGCTCAGCGTACCGATGTGGGTGATCGGTACGTTCTGATCGCCGGCACCCAGCAACGACGACCAACGCCGCGCCCCAGCGCAGCCTGCCACGCCGCGGGCGCCAGACCAGGCAACCCGCAGCACACAGCGGATTCCCGGCGCGAGGATACGAATTGCCCATGGCCAGTTTTCCGCTCGCCGCCCCGGCTTTCGACGGCAAGAGTCGACGCGTCGTTGCCGCCAGCGCGCTCGCCTGGATCAGGCAGGGATGGGCCATCTATGCGGTCGATCCCGGAACCTGGATGGCCATCATGCTCATCCTCCTGCCCATCCCGGCGGCGCTCGCGCTGCTTCCGCCGATCGGCCACCTGCTGTTCGTACTGCTCGCCCCGCTGCTCGTCGGCGGAATGCTGTTCGCCTGCCGACACGCAGCGCGTGAACAGGCCGTACGCTGGAGCGAGCTGTTCGCCGGACTGCGGCGCAACACGCCGGGTTTGCTCGCGCTTGGCGCGCTCTACTTGGGCGCCGGGCTGCTCATCGTCGTCGCACTTGCGCTCTCCGGCGCCAACCTCGCCGGCGGGCGACCTGAAACCGCCCCGGCACTCGCCGGTTCTCGCCTGTTCGGCCCGTTCGGACTGGCGTCGCTGCTCGTCGCCGCTGCGCTCCTGATGGCAACCGGATTTGCCCCGGCCCTGGTGCTGTTCAACCGCATGCCGCCGCTCCGCGCGCTGAAAACCAGCGTCAGCGCCAGCCTGAAGAACCTGCCCGCCCTGCTCTTCATGGCCCTGCTCGGCGGCCTTCCCTGCCTGGTCGCGGCGCTCCCCTTCGGACTCGGTTTCATCTTTCTCGGTCCGGTCGTCGCCGGTTCGATGTATGCTTCCTATCACGACATCTTCCTCGGCGACTGAGCGCCATTTGGCAACCGGATCATGCAAGCACTGACTCTTCCCGCTCGACACGGCTGGCGCTGGCTGGCCGAAGGCTTCCGCCTCTTCCGCAAGAACCATGGCATGCTCGCTTTTCTCGTCGTCAGCTATTGGCTGCTGATGGCCGTGCTCAATCTGATCCCGTGGATCGGCACGGCGGCTACGACACTGTGCATTCCGGCCTTTTCGGTCAGCCTGATGAACGCCTGCCGCAGTATCGAGCGGGCAACGCCGCTGTCGCCGCAGATCCTGTTTTCAGGCTTCCAGAGCAACCTGCCGGCGCTGCTCACGCTGGGCGCCGTCTACCTGGTGGCCACGCTGTGCATTCTTGGCATCTCCTCGCTGGCCGACGACGGCGTCCTGCTGCGCCTGATGATGGCGGGCCAGAAGCCGACTCCCGAAGCGATCACCGATGGCGGTTTCGTCCTCGCCAGCCAGATCGCCCTGCTCCTTGCCTGCCCGCTGATGATGGCCTACTGGTATGCGCCGATGCTCGCCGCCTGGCATCGCTGCTCACCCGGGAAGGCGCTCTTCTTCAGCCTTGTCGCCTGCCTGCGCAACTGGCGCGCTTTTCTCCTCTACTCGCTGGCGGTTGCCCTCGTCTGCGTCCTGCTGCCCCTGTTCCTGGCGGGACTGCTGACCGCGCTGCTGCAAAACCCGTTGGTCACCGGCCTGATCACGGTCGGCACCATGCTGGTGATTGCGCCAACCTTGTTTGCCAGCTTTTACGTCAGCTTTCGGGATGTCTTCGTCACCGGCAGCGATGCCTGAAGCAGATGATCGCCGGCCGCTGGGCGTCTTTGGCGGCACCTTCGACCCGGTTCATTTCGGCCACCTGCGGCTCGCCGAGGAAGCCTGCGACCGTTTGCAGCTCGCTGCCGTGCGCTGGATTCCCGCCGGCCAGCCGGCGCTGCGCGGCACGCCACAGGTCAGCGCCGCGCAACGCCTGGCCATGGTGCGTCTGGCAACGGCCGACAACGCACGCTTTGCCGTCGACCCCACCGAGACCGCGGTCAGCCAGGCGAGCTACACGGTGCCCACGCTCGAACGCTTGCGGCGACCCGAGATCTGCGGCGCGCAACGACCGCTCGTCCTGCTGCTCGGCGCCGATGCTTTCCTCCGCCTGCCCGAATGGCATCGCTGGCAGTCGCTTTTCGCACTGGCGCACATTGCCGTCGCGCATCGGCCCGGTTCGCAGCTGGCCGAACACAGCCTGCCGGCGGCGCTCGGCGACGCTTGTCGTGGTCGCTTCACGATGGACGTTGCGCAGTTGAGCAGCACGCCCGCCGGCCGAGTCATTCCCTTCGCAATGACGCCGCTGGCCATCTCGGCGACGCAGATCCGTGCGCTGCTCGCTGGCGGCTGCAGTGTCCGCTATTTGCTGCCCGATACGCTGATCGCTTATATTCGGGCGCATCACCTCTACACGGAGCATTGATTCGCGAATGAATCTGATCGAACTGGAAACCCTCGTCGTGGCCGCGCTCGAAGACATCAAGGGGCACGACATCGAAGTCATCGACACCAGCCGGTTGACTTCGCTTTTCGAGCGCATGGTGATTGCCTGTGGCGACTCGCACCGCCAGGTCAAATCGCTGGCGCGCAATGTCCAGGAAAAGGTGCGCGCCGGCGGCGCGCACGTGCTCTCCTGCGAAGGCGAAGAGGTCGGCGAATGGATTCTCGTCGATCTGGGCGACATCATCGTGCACGTCATGCAACCTGCCGTACGCAGCTACTACAACCTCGAAGAACTCTGGGGCGGCAAGGGACCGTTGCGCGTGCGACAAGCGGTCGCCGAAGCCGGCTAGCCACTGGCTGCGCCGGCAGTGAAACTCGCCATCCTGGCCGTCGGCCACAAGCCGCCCGACTGGGTGGCGCGCGGCTGCGCCGACTATCAGCGGCGGATGCCGCGTGAACTCGGCCTCGCGGTCATCGAGGTCAAACCCGAGGCGCGTTCGGGCAAGACGCGCGAACAGCTTCTCGCGGCTGAGAAGACCCGCCTGCTCGCCGTCCTCCAGGACTACCCGCGCCTCGTCGTACTCGACGAACGCGGCGCCGATCTGAGCACGCAGCAGTTCGCCGAACGACTCGAGCGCTGGCTGCAGACCGGCGGCAATACGGCCTTCGTCATCGGCAGCGCCGACGGCGTGGACGAATCGCTGAAGCAACAGGCCAACGCGACAATTCGCCTGTCCAGCCTGACCCTGCCGCACGCACTGGCGCGCCTCGTCCTGTGCGAGCAGCTTTATCGCGCAGTCAGCGTAATCCGACATCACCCTTATCATCGACAAGACTAATGCCAACCAGCTCGCTGCCCCCGGCGCGCCTCTACCTGGCCTCACGCAGCCCTCGCCGGCGCGAACTCCTGCTGCAGATCGGAATCAGCTTCGACCCGCTCATCTTCCGGCAAGCACCGCGCGGCGATGACGAACTCGACGAGACGCCGCAGGCTGGCGAGGATGCTGCAAACTATGTCGAACGCCTTGCCCGCACCAAAGCCGAGCACGGCTGGCGCATCGTTCAGGGGCGCCGCTTACGCCTGCAGCCGGTCCTCGCCGCCGATACGACGGTCGAGTTGAACGGCGACGTGATCGGCAAACCTGCCGACGCCGACGCCGCTCAGCACATCCTGCACCGCCTTTCCGGTCAGACGCACCGGGTCCTCACTGCCGTCGCGATCAGCTACCATGAGCGCCTCGAAACAAGGCTGTCGCGCAGCGAAGTGCGCTTTCGCGCGCTCGATGACGACGAAATCAGGCGTTACGTCGCCACCGGCGAACCCATGGACAAGGCCGGCGCCTACGCCATCCAGGGTCGTGCTGCGGTCTTCGTCGAGCACCTGGCCGGCAGCTATTCGGGGGTCATGGGCTTGCCCCTTTTCGAGACCGCGCAACTGCTGAAAATTTTCCACGACCTCACCCGCCACCACCCCTGATCCAGTCTCGCTGCCAGCAGAGATCACCGGCCAGATCGGAGGCGGGCTGCAACTCGCATTGAAATAGAAGGAAAAATCAACAGCAGGAAAACGGTGGGTATCGCTTGCGCCGCGCACGCATTGAGACTGACTTGCCTGTAAGGCCGACGTCCGTCCGGGTGCTGCCATGTACGCAGGCGCGGGTCAGCTCCACGAATGTGGCTGAAATAGGGTAGTGGCACTCCCGTTGGGGTAATGACCATTGAGAAGGACCCATAGGTGCTGTAGCGCTACCCCGTTCTTCCTCGTCCGGATGCTGCTGCATGCAATCTCTCGCGCCAGACGACCTCGCCAAGCTGCGCTTCGACGCGCCGCAGTTGGCGACAATGCGCACCCTGGGTGAGCACAGGAGCCAGCAGCAGCTTCAGACAACCTGATCTCGGTCCCATGACGATTGCACGATTGTGATCGCGAATC
>NZ_JAVMKF010000045.1:0-44102 GCF_031732815.1 Accumulibacter sp.
ACTGGCCAGGCGCTATCTCGACGATCCGGCTCGATCGGTCACCGAAATCACCTTCCTGCTCGGTTTTTCGGAGCAGAGCGCGTTCACTCGCGCGTTCCGGCGCTGGAGCGGCATGACACCGTCGGCGTATCGCGGGCCAACAACAGGCTGAAGACTGCCGGCGGCGCGTCTCCGCCATCGCCGGACGCCAGTGGACTACCATTGCGATTTGCGGGCACCGCGGCCGACTGGCCGCCGCGCACGATCAGCGCCTGGTCATCGAGCTCCGACCTCAGACGTTGAGCGTGGAGTTCCGGAGCAAGCGTGCGCACGACTGTTCGCCCGTCTTGCCGGAGCGCCACCGCTGGCGACGACCGACGGGTCGTGCCGACTGGCAGGAAGCCGCGCGCCCGGTGCGTCGGCCAGGCAAATCGATCAACGTGAGGAGACAAGCATGCATAAGACGGTAACCGTGTTAGGCCTGATCAGCGCTTTGCTGAGCGCTGCGCTGCCCGTATCGGCGCAGGACTCGCAACGCATCGACAACCGTCAGGTAAATCAGCAGATGCGCATCGACCAGGGCGTCAACTCGGGCGCCCTGACCGGCCGCGAGGCAGCACGCCTGGAGCGCGGACAGCAACGCGTCGAGAACATGGAAAACCGGGCCGAGACCGATGGCCGGCTGACACACCGCGAGCGCCAGCGCATCGAGCGGGCTCAGAACGTGCAGAGTCGTCACATTGCCCGGCAGAAACATGACCGACAGCGTCGCTGAAGCGCCCGAGCGCGCCGCGCCTGGCCTTCGTCGGTTCAGTTCGGGTGGCCGCTGGTGCGCCGCCAGCGGGCCGCACTGAGTGCGCGACGGTATGTCTTCTGCCGGCTACCTGCTGACGCCCGAGTTGCACGATGCCTTGTCGGCCAGCATCGGTGCCGGTGTCACGCGTAACAGCCTGCGGCCGATCGCTGGCGGCTCGATCTCGCGCGCCTTGCGGCTCGCTGGCACCGACGGTCGACAGTGGTTCGTCAAACTGAACGAGGGCGGCCTGGCCGAGATGTTCGCCGCCGAAGCCGACGGTCTGCAGGCGCTTGCCGCCTGCCCGGCGCTGCGCGTTCCCGAGGTCTGCGGCTACGGCGTCGCTGGCACTCAGGCCTATCTCGTGCTCGCCTACCTCGACCTGCAGCCGCTGCGCGAGCACGCCGCAACGGCCGGCACGGCGCTTGCCGAACTGCACCGGATGAGCGCCCCGAACTTCGGTTGGCGGCGCGACAATTTCATTGGCAGCAGCCCGCAGGCGAATACCGCGAGCACCGATTGGCCGTATTTTTTCGCCCGTCGCCGTCTGCAACCGCAACTCGAACGCGCCGAGCGCCAGGGCTACGCCGGCCGCCTGCTTGCCGACGGCGAACGCCTGGTGGACTCCTTGGCCGTACTGTTCGCCGACGAGCAGCCGCCTCCCAGTCTGCTGCACGGCGACCTATGGTCGGGCAATGTGGCCTCAGACGCCGCCGGCCGGTTCGTTCTCTTCGACCCCGCCGTCTACTTCGGTGATCGTGAAGCCGATCTGGCAATGAGCGAACTCTTCGGTGGCTTCCCCGCCGCCTTTTACGCCGCCTATCGCGCTGCCTGGCCACTCGCCGCCGGCTACGCCGTGCGCAAGACGCTCTACAACCTCTATCACGTGCTCAACCACCTCAATCTGTTCGGTCGTGCCTACCTGGCGCAAGCCGAGGCGATGATCGGGCAACTGCTGGCCGAGATCAAGCGCTGAGACGCGCTTCCCGTGGGTGGCGACGAGCGGCCGCGGACAAGCGATTGCCCCGGCACCCTGAAGTCGACTCGCGCACGGCGGTAGCTGTCTTCCATTACGTTACTGCCGCCATTCGTAATCGTCGTCCAGTCTTCCTGCCGAAAGCAGGATGAGCTCGATTTCCTCGGTGATGTCTTCCTGGCGCTGGGCGTTGCAGGCCTGCTGCAGATGCTCGCTGTCTTCTTCCAGCTTTTTCAGCGATCGGTCCATATGGGCGTGCCGCTGCCGATTCTCGGCCATCAACGAACTGTAGAGCACTTCGGTCAGCGCCGCGTAGAGGTAATATCCGGTCAGGGCTGTGAGTAGCTCCCCGTCAGGCAGATTGGTTTCCGGCGGATAGGGAGAGGCATCCGGCGCCGGCAGGTCACGCAGTGGCAGCAGGTAGCGCAGGCGGATATCGCCGGTGGCATCGCAATGGTAGAGGACCGACAGACCACAACCGGCGCGTTCACCGGTGGTGAGCAGCCGATTCAGTTCGCGGGTCAGGCGCAACAGCACCGCCGGCACCTCGTCGGCAACGCTGGCGCCGGGGAGTCGCAGCACTGCGAGTTCGCTATCACCAACGAGCCGACTGGCCAGGCGATGGCCCAGGGTCAGGAGGTATCCGGGGGCTGCTTTGTTGTTGCAATGCGCTTCGCGGTAACGCAGCAACGCCTCGTTGAAGTCACCGCAAAAGCCCTGCTCCGAGCCGATCAGGATACATATTTCGCAAGCGGGCTCGGCAACCGGCAGCAGTTCTGGATGCCAGGCGAGGAAGGTGGCCGCTGTCGTTTCAATACTGGCCACCATCCTTCGTTGCGTCAGCAGAGACTCCTGCAGGATGTGCGTTTCCATCAGTGCGACGCCGCGCATGGCGGACATGATTCCAGAAATTTCCGCCAAGGCGTCCAGGCGTCTCGACAGTTCACGCCGCCGGCTCATCTCGCGTGCCTTGTAGCGCGGCACGAACCGCCTGCCGCCACTCCTCCCGGCTGTTTTCCAGGCGCAAAGACGAGAGCCGCGGGTCTGCGATCAGCGAGGAAAGGGTCGTCGCAAGCTGATCCCTCGCCAGTCCGTCGAACCAGCCCTCGTTGTAAGCAAGCAACCAGGCCATGTGCTGTTCGGGCGCCAGAGGGGCCAGGCGTTCCTGCTTCAGTAACTCCCGCAGCAAGCTGCCACGCCGGATCTTGGCTGCGACGCCGGCCTCCAGTCGCGAGCCGAAACGCGTAAAGATCTCCAGCTCCTGAAACTGCAGGTAGTCGAGTTTTATTCGCCCAGCCTCGGCCTTGATCGCCGGATGCTGGGCTTTGCCGCCAATACGCGAGACTGAACGGGTGATGTCGATCGCCGGCAGAAACCCTGCTGCAAACAAGCGCGGGTCGAGATAAACCTGGCCATCGGTAATCGAAATCAGGTTGGTGGGAATGTAGGCGGAGAGTTCCCCCTGCTCGGTTTCGATCAAGGGTAATGCCGTCATGCTGCCGCCGCCGCTAGCCGCGGCCAAACAGGTGGAGCGCTCAAGCAGGCGCGAATGCAGGTAGAAAATATCGCCCGGATAGGCTTCACGCCCGGGCGGGCGGCGCAAGAGCAACGACAGCTCGCGGTATGCCTTGGCGTGCGTCGTCAGATCGTCATAGACCACCAGCACATCCCGCCCGGCCGCCATCCAGCCTTCTGCGAGGGCGCAGCCGGCAAACGGCGCAATGTATTTGAGCCCCGGCATGGCAGTCGCTTCGGCGACCACCACACAGGTGTATTCCAGCGCGCTTGTCCGCCGCAGCGTTTCAATCGTCGCCACGACACTGGAGCGTTTCTGGCTGATCAGCACATAAACACACAGCACCTTGCGCCCCTTCTGGGCAATCACGGTATCCAGGGCGAGCGCGCTTTTTCCGACTCCCGCATCGCCGATGATCAGTTGGCGCTGCCCCTTGCCAATCGGAATCATCGTATCGATCATTTTGCAGCCGGAAACCAGCGGGCGTTCAACAAAATCCCGTGCCTGAATGGGTGGTGAAGGCGTCTCCAGCGGTCGACGTGAGGTCGCCGGTATCGGTGCTCCGCCATCGAGCGGACTACCCGTCGGGTCAACCACACGACCAAGGTAGGCATCGCCGACCCCGATATCCAGCGTTCGACCGGTCAAACAGGCGGCCGCCCCTGCCTTCAGTTCCAGCTCGCCACCACCCTGATTCAGCAGAATGGCGCCGATCCGTTTCGCCCCAAGATGAAAGACCAGGCCGCGGCTGCCATTCTCGAAACGCAACACATCCTCCATCGCGGCCGATGGCAAGCCGTCTACCCAGGCTATGCCATCGCCAACCGAGATGACCCGCCCCTGCTCGACCAGCCGCAATTGCGGGTCGTAAGCCTCAAGCCAGACAGCCTGACGCAGGAGCGGCGAAGTCAGCGACTCATCCGTCGACATGATTGGCAGCCGCCGCAAAGCTGGCTGACTCATCAGCGAAATTCAAATGGACTTGCCAGGCGCCCAGGGAGATTCGCAAGCCAGCCAGTAGCCCCGGAGCCACTGCAAAAGTCACGGCTACCGGCCGACCCAGACGCTGGCTCAAGGCCTCGACAACCCGGCCGCGCTGCGCCTCATCCAGCGCAAAGGCGCTGCTTACCTTGGCCTCGAGCGCCGAGTCCCCGGCCGCCGCCCGCAAACCGGAAAGCTGTTGATCGGGAAGCTTCGCCCAATCCGCGAGCAGCAGATCGAGCATGCGCGCTTCCAGCGCGGGGGTCGCCAAGCGGCCGAGCAAGGTCGTGACAAACTGCTGCGCCTGGGCCAGTGCTGCGGTTTCCATTTCGCGCCGCATTTCCTGTTGTCGATGCGCGTCGACCGCCGCATTTCGCGCCCGCTCATCGGCCAGATCCTGCGCCAAGGATTGCATCTGCCGCGAGCGCTCAAGCGCCAGCTCGGTTTCCAGTTCAGCTCTGGCTTGAGCTTTTTCCTTACCCCAGTCAGCCAGCCGACCCTCGTACTGCGCCTGCAGACTGTGTGCCCGCAGTTCGGCTGCATGCGCTTCGCGCAAGGTTTTCTCGATGCCGGCACGTCGCTGGTTCAGCGTCTCCAGCACCGGTTTGTAGAGAAAGCGCTTGAGTATCCAGAGCAGGACCAGGAAGTTGATGATTTCAAGCGCGAAAGTGGTCCAGTCGATGTGCATGACCGGTCCTATTTGAGCAGATATTCAAGAAGTGGATTGCGAAAGAGGATGATGAGGACGATCACGAGCACGTAGATGGCCAGCGACTCGATCATCGCCAGGCCAATGAATAAGGTTCGGGTAATGGACTTCTCCGCTTCCGGCTGCCTGGCAAGCGCCTCCAGCGCCTGGGTGATGGCCTTGCCCATGGCCATTGCCGGAAAAATGATGCCCAGCGCAATGGCCAGTCCGGCCACGATGGTGGATATCAGGGCAAACCAGTGCAGGTCGCTCATGGCTTGTTTCCTTCCTTGTTTGAATGGGTGGATGTCTGTTCGGCTTGGGACTGCATGCCGCCAGCGATGTAGATCAGCACCAGCATGCCGAAGATATAGGCCTGAACCAGCGCCTCGATGACGTGCAGCATCAGGACGGGCACAGGAACCAGCAGCCCGGCAACAAGCAGGACGAGCAGTGCGGCCATCTCCAGGCTCATGATGTTGCCGAAGAGGCGCACAGCGAGGGCCAGGGTGCGCGAGAACTCGCCGAGGATATGGAAGGGCAGAAGCACCGGACTGGGCGAGAGGTAATGGCGCAGATAGGCGCGCAGACCAGCGCTGCGAATACCATACCAATGGACCGACAGAAAGACCAGGACGGCCAGCGCCATCGTCGTCGACAGATCGCCGGTCGGCGCATGCAGCCCCGGGATCAGGCCGATCAGGTTGGCTACAGCAACGAAAATCCACAGCGTCCCGACGAAAGGCAGCAACAGAGTCGAACGTTCCGCCAGGACGGTCGCAATGGCCGAATCAATCGCCTGCACGACCCCCTCCAGCGCGCTCTGCATCATGCCCGGCTGTTCGACGGACAAGCGGCGGGTCGCCAGCCAGCAACCAGACCCGAGCACCAGCAGAATGCCCCAGGTGGTGACGACCGTTCGCGTGATGGCGAAAGGTCCGATGCTGAAAATGACGCTGAGCGCTTCCATCACCAGTTCTTCCGGATGAAGGCACAGACATTGAACACGCCGAACGCCAGACCGAGGACGATCAGATTGATCGTCCACCGCACCGAATACCCTTCGCTCAAGCCATCCAGCCAGCGTCCCAGGTAAGCCCCACCGATCAGCGGCGCCAGGAAGAGCACCGACAAGGTACCGAGAAAGACGCTCTGGGCGAGCAGCGAGCGGCGTTCGTGCTCGGCGCCCTTGAGCCGTTCGCTATCCCGGTGCACCATGCGACGCCACTTTTCGTCGTTCATACCGGCCACCGGTCCAGTTGATGCAAGCGCCGGAACAGCTCATGTTCGAGGCGCTGCAGGTTGTCCTTCACGGACTTGAGTTCAGCCTCTTCGGCGGCCAATTGCCCGGTCAGCAACTCGGACACCCGCTGGCAATCGTCGTCGCGCAGATAGCGGCGGGTGTTCAGAAAAAGCTGGTTATCGGCGAATGACAGCACAGCGCCGGGACAGGCCAGGTAATGCCACTTCCCGTTCGCCAGGCGGAAACGGGCGAGGCCGTAGGCGAGCACGGTGATGAAACGGGCTCGCCCGGACAGAATGCCAAAACTGCCGCTGGCGTCCTGGCCGACAAAACTGCCGACGCCTTCGATGCATTCGTAAAGCGCCGCACTTTGCAGATGCAGGGTAAACCCGCTGCTCACGCCACACCGCCTTTCCCCGCCAGACTACCCTGCATGTAGCAGGCGTCCTCGGGCAAGCCGTCGCAATCGCCACGCAGCAAGGCCTCGCAATCGCTCAGCGTGCGCTCGAGGGGAACCGAGGCACCGGCAATGCCGGTATGGTCAGCCACCACGAAGAAAGGCTGGGTCAGGTAACGTTCCAGCCGCCGCGCCCGGTGCACGATGCGCCGGTCGGCCTCGGACAGTGCTTCCAGGCCGAGCATGGCAATGATGTCTTCGAGGTTGCAGTAACGCGCCAGGTGTTCGCGCACCCTCTGCGCCACCCGGTAATGACGGTCGCCCAGGACGCTGCGATCCATGGCCCGACTGCCCGAGGCGAGCGGATCGACGGCCGGATAGATCCCCCTGGCCGCCTGCTTGCGCGAAAGGATCACTGTGGTATCGAGGTGCGCGAGGATGGCGCCGACCGCCGGGTCGGTCATATCATCGGCCGGCACATAAACGGCCTCGACCGCGGTAATGCTGCCGCGCCTGGTCGACAGGATGCGTTCCTGCAATTCGGCCACTTCGGAAAGCAGGGTCGGCTGATAGCCCACAGTCGCCGGCATCCGCCCGAGCAGGCCGGACAATTCGCTGCCTGCCTGGACAAAGCGAAAGGCGTTGTCCATCAGGAACAAAACCTCCTTGGCGACCGTGTCCCGCAGATACTCGGCATAGGTCAATGCCGATAAGCCAATGCGGAAACGGACGCCTGGCGACTCATCCATTTGCCCAAACACCATCAGCGTGCGCGGCATCACCCCGGCATCCTGCATGTCGTGCCACAGTTCATGGCCTTCCCGGATACGTTCCCCCACACCGGCAAAGACTGAAACCCCCTGGTGCAGACGCACGATGGCATTCATGAATTCCATGATCAGCACGGTCTTGCCCACCCCGGCGCCACCGAACAGGCCGGTCTTGCCACCGCGCACGAAGGGGCAGAGCAAGTCGATGACCTTGATCCCGGTAAGCAGCACGTCGCCGGCACCAGCGACTTCCGACAAAGGAACAGGTGCCGCCACAATCGGGCGCATGGCTTCGGGAACAAGCGGCGGGCCACCATCGAGCGGCCAGCCAAAAATATCCAGCAAGCGCCCGAGGCAATCCGGCGTGACGGGTATCTGCAAACCGCCGCCGCCATCGAAAACCGGCATCTGCCGCTTCAGGCCACTGGTACGGTGCAGTGCAATGGCCCGCACCCGATGTTCATCGAGATGGCGATGCACCTCAAAAGTGAAACGCTCCCCGTTCAGGCAGACATAGATTGCCCGGTGCAACGGTGGCAGGCGGGAACAGCGAACATCGACGACCGGCCCCTGCACCTCCTCGATGACACCCAGAGGCGGCCCAGCCGGCGCCGGGCAACCCGGCACCAGTTCCTCACAGGGAGACGATGGCTCGCATGTCTTCATGGTCAAGATGCTTTCGCCAAAGTCCCGATACGGTGTTTTCCCAGCAACTCGTCAGCATGAGGCGCATACGGAAGACCTTTGGTTAATACATTGTAGGCTTCCGTCGTTCCCTTGGCACAACAGGGCAAGTCAATGTCCGACGCAAAGGCAGCGCCGGCAGGTCGTTCCGCAGTCGGGCGCGCGGTTGTCTCACCACGTCTTGCCGACGGCTTTCGGCAACTGAAGCGCAATTGCCCGAATATGGTCAAGCCCCTTGCCGATGCTGGCGATCATGGCCTTGATCTGATCCCCGGCCGCAGAGGCGAGTATGAGCAGGAGGCGGGACTGGCGGGCGACTCTGGCGGCTTGTCCGACCAACCTGACTCGATTTGAGGCGCTTGCGCAGTACCACGACGCGCCGTTCGCTGTTCCAACCCATCAACCAGAGCTCACCTTCGACAGTGTCAAGACCTTGGCCGAAGCTCTGCCACTCACCTTGTTGCCAGAGCCGCTCGATCTTTCGCTTGACGCCAGGCGTTTGCTTGAGCTTGACGAGATAGCGCTGCCCAATCGCTTCCCTCGCGGCCATCACGCGTCCATTGCCGAAGGCGATGTGGCCGCGCACCAGGACGGGGCGTTCCGCTGGACTGAGCCCATCGCGCAGCTTCCGCAGACGAGCCAGGCCAGGTTTGGCTGCGTTGCCATCGCCGCCCCGGACTTCCACATCGAGCACCGGTCGCAGGTTACTCATCCAACAGGTATGCAGGTATGGCTGGAGCGTCCTGACCGGCTGGGGCTGCACCCGACCTTGGCACCTGCCTGGCGGCCGTCGAGCATCTTGACGCTGGTATCGACGCCAAGAATCCAGGGCCGTACACCGGGCCCCGCGCGTGCTCTCCGATAGCGCGCGGTATCCATCCAGGCCTGACTCCTGGCCGGCTGAGGCGTACGCGCCGCGTTCTGCCTTGCTTGGCAGGCCCGGCCCGCCCGCGCTATGCTTGACGCCAGGCTGAAACGCAGACGCGTGGCCACCGAAGCGAGCATCAACTGCGTCATCCACCTGGTAAAGGAGAGCGGGCGTGCCGAGTAGCCCATCGTTCTGGAACAAGCGACGTGTCCTGGTCACCGGCCATACCGGATTCAAAGGGAGTTGGCTGTCGCTCAGCTTGCAGATGCTCGGCGCCGAAGTCGTCGGCTATGCACTCGCGCCGCCGACGCAGCCTAACCACTTTTTCGTCGCCGACGTCGGCTGCGGCATGACTTCGCTGCTCGGCGACATCCGGAACGCCGACGCGCTGTCCGCCGTCTTCGCCCGCTATCGCCCCGAGGTGGTTTTCCACCTGGCTGCACAGGCGCTGGTCCTGCCCGCCTACGATGATCCGGCAACGACGTATTCGACCAATGTCATGGGAACGGTGAATCTGCTCGAGGCGGTTCGCCGCCAGGCCGACGTGCGTGCTGTGCTCGTCGTCACCAGTGACAAATGCTACGCCGACGGTGCTGCCGCTCGCCCCTGTCGCGAGGACGATCGCCTCGGGGGCAAGGATCCGTACAGCAGCAGCAAGGCCTGTGCCGAACTCGTCTGCGCCGCTTACCGCGCGTCGTACTTCGCTGGCGGCACCGCCGGCGAGCCGCCAACCGCGCTCGCCACGGCACGCGCCGGGAATGCGATCGGCGGCGGCGACTGGTCGGCCAATCGCCTGATCCCGGATGCGCTGCGCGCCTTCAGCGAAAACCGCCCGCTGGCCGTACGCCATCCGGCAGCGGTTCGACCCTGGCAGCACGTCCTCGACGCGCTGGCCGGCTACCTCGTGCTGGCCGAAGGACTGTATGCGCGCGGAGGCAAGCTGGCCGCTGCCTGGAACTTCGGTCCGGCCGAGGCAGCGACGCACAGCGTCGCCGATGTCCTGCACGAACTCGTCCGACTGTGGGGCGGAGCAGCGGCGTGGACGACTGACGCCAGACCTTCCCGGCACGAAGCCGCCGTCCTGCGCCTGGACGCCACGAAAGCCATTGGCCAGCTTGGCTGGCACCCGCGCTGGTCGCTCGGCGAGGCACTGGCGATGACCGTCGAATGGTCGCGTGCGTACGAGGAAGGCCGCGACATGGCGGCCGTTTCGCGTCAGCAGATCGCCCGCCATGGGCTGGTGTCGGACAACCCGATCCAGATTGCTCCAGTGAGTCTCCAATGAGCGCCGACCTGCTGCGCCGACAAATTATCGAGCTGGTCGAAACCTACGCCGCCGGTATGAGCACCGGCAACGCCTTTCGTCCGGGCAGCACGCCAATCCCGCCCGCCGGCAAGCGGATTGGCGCGAGCGAACTGTCCAACATGGTCGATGCCGTGCTCGACGGCTGGCTCACCGGCGGACGCTTCAACAGCGCTTTCGAGCGCGCGCTTGCCGACCATCTGGGGATTGAATACGTCCTCACGACCAACTCGGGTTCTTCAGCCAACCTGCTGGCGTTCAGTGCGCTGGCCTCGCCCAGCCTGGGCGAGCACGCCCTGCGACCTGGCGACGAAGTGATCACGGTCGCGGCGAGCTTTCCGACGACGGTCAACCCCATCCTGCAGAACGGCTGCGTGCCGGTTTTCGTCGATCTTGCGCTGCCCACCTACAACATCGCTGTCGAGCGCATCGCCGAGGCGATTTCTGATCGCACGCGCGCGATCATGCTGGCGCACACGCTGGGCAACCCCTTCGAGGTCGACGAAGTCTGCCGCCTCGCCCGCGAGCACGGCCTGTGGCTGATCGAAGACTGCTGCGACGCGCTCGGCTCGACCTACGACGGCCGTGCGGTCGGCGGCTTCGGCGACATCGGCACGCTCAGTTTCTATCCGGCGCATCATATTACGACCGGCGAGGGCGGCGCCGTATTCACGCGCAACGCCGAACTGAAGCGTATCCTTGAATCGCTGCGCGACTGGGGTCGAGATTGTTACTGCGCGACAGGCTGCGACAACACCTGCGGCCGGCGTTTCGCTCAGCAGCTTGGCGAACTGCCCTATGGCTATGACCACAAATACACCTACGCCCAGCTTGGCTACAATCTGAAAATCACCGACATCCAGGCCGCCTGCGGACTGGCACAGATCGACCGCCTGGCGGAATTCGTCGACGCCCGCCGGCATAACTTCGCGTATCTGGCCGCGCGCCTCGCTCCCTTGCAGGACTTTCTGCTCCTGCCGCAAGCTACGCCGCGCAGCCAACCCGCCTGGTTTGGCTTCCCACTGACCTTGCACGCAGCCGCCGCTTGCGATCGCGTCGACCTGTTGCGCTACCTCGACGAGCACAATATCGGCACCCGCCTGATCTTCGCCGGCAATCTGACCCGGCAACCCTACATGGCAGGACGTCGTTTCCGCGTCGCCGGTCCGCTTACCGCGACTGATCGCGTCATGAACGACAGCTTCTGGCTTGGCGTATGGCCGGGGCTGAGCGAATCAATGCTCGATTACGTTGTCGAGAAACTGGGCCACTTCATGGGGATCGGCTTGTGAGGCCGCCGGCGGCGCGCCGCGATGCCACTCGCCGCCCTGGTGCATCGCTGACCCATTGCCCGGCATCCGACGATCTCTCTCATCTGGGAAGCTCCTTTCCCAGATGGCGGCGCACGAAAGCGACGGTCAAGCGAAAGGCGTACCGCAGCCCCTGATAGCGCACCGCGAGGACAAATTCGCCCGCCAGGCAGTACGCTGCGCCAAGCGCATGGCTGACGTGTATCAGCCAGGACGACATGCCGATGTTGCGTAGATTGATGTACGCCTCAGTCACCACGACTGGCTTGCGCGCCTTGCGGAACTGCGCCGGGCACTTTTCGGGCGGCGGCGGCGGAAAGCGTCCGGTGGCGGGGTCACCGCCGACTACGTTCCGCTGCTGCAACAGGTCGAGCACGACCTGGGCAACAAGGTGTGGCGACGAGAAATTTCGACAATCGCTGCCGCCGTAGCGAACACAGCGATCCCAGCCGAGGCATGGGCAGCAGCGTTCGCCGTTCTGCAGCATGCGGTGCGGCAGCGTCGACGCGGTCCCCGAGTGTACGGGGTGCGTGCTTGAGAACAGGTGAATTGTCGGGATGCCGCGAATCTGCGCGGCGTAATGTGCCGGGAACGAATCCATTCCGACGACCACTTCGACCTCGGCGAGCAGGCTGTCGAAGCTGCGCAAGCTTTCGAAACGCACCGCGCGCGCGCGCGGGAACTCGGCTTTCGCGTCAAGCACGATGACGCGCACGCCCTGCTCGAGAAGCAGATCAACCAGTTGCTCCTGGTAAGGGCGCGGGTATACCTTGAGCGGCCAGCCGGCATCGAAATGGAGCAGGACGCCAGCCTGTCCAGGTTCGTCGCCGCGGCAGGCTGCCCGTGGGCGAACCGCGGGAACCCCGTTGCTCAGTTGCTCCAAGCCGGTCAGCGAATCCCCGAGGCAAAAGCGAAAATGGTCGACGTAGTGGTAGTTCGTAAAGTTGTAGTTGCGCGTCGTGCGGCAATACACGTACAAGCGGTCCGCCGGCAAGCTCGCAGCGACGTCAATGAAGTGGTGGCAATCCTCACGCCGGTAATCCCGGCGGAACGGTACCGGGCCATCGAGCGGCACCAGCGTCAGCGGTGGCGCGACGGCAAGCGCGATCGGCAGGTAATCGCGATGCACGACGAGTTGCTCGAACAGCGGTTCGGCGACCTTGCGTGCGGCGAGCGCCATGAAGAGCACATCACCCGCGTGATGCGGAAAAAACGCGGCCATCGCTGGAGCAGCATCTTCCGCGTCGCCATTCCTCGCCCGCGCACCGAGCACGCGTATGGCATGTGCCGCACACCACTCCATCGGTTGGCGGTAGTCGCCGGGCAGGAAGCCGTTGCCGGTTACCGTCGAGGCCGGGAAGGCGAGATCGTGCAGTTGAAATCGACCCGCGAAAGCGACCGTGAGCAGTTCGCAATCGAGTTTGGCTGACGAGCACGAGAGCAGCAGGAGATAGCGTGAATGCGAACGCCGGCGGTCGAGCACGTACGCCAGGGGGTAGTCGTTGCTGCTGCAGAATATCCCTTCGCCGGAGGCGTTGGCGGCGCCCGCCAGAACCAGGCGGACGAGGACGCGCGAGGGCCGCAAGAGAGGATTGAAAACCAGGACACGATCAAATGGATCAGCCGTATGGGCGGCAACCCGACGCATCAGCTCGAACACGTACCGGCTGGGTGTGGACACGAAGCTGTCCAGAATTTCGAGATCGGACGGGCTATCCTGAGCAATCGAGAAGGTTCCCGGAATGACGAAGCGACCGGTTTCATCGCCGGCCAGAAGCAGATGCGGAAAGGCCGCAGCGATTGCGATGCGCGGCGTAGCAAGCTGAGAGTCAGGCGGCATCTTGCACGTCAGTGTTGTTTGCGGGCAACGACCTGGATTTGGGCCAGGGCGTCGCCGAGCGTCTGGTCTACCAGGTAGCCCAAGCTGTGCAAAAGCACAAAGAGCTGACGCTGCACCTCCCTGCCGATGACTGGGAAGCCTCGCACGCAAATCATCAGACCGGTGACAAACCCCGCCAAGGGTCGGTGGTTCCGGCTGCCGAGCAGCGCGTGATCGTAACCGTTATCCTGGACGACCACCGATACGACTTGACAGCCGGGAAGTCCGGAAAACAGATCATCGATGTTAACTGATCGCGGCGACCAGCTTTTCTCGCTGGTTCGGCAGAAAGTCCACTTGTGATCACCGTTGAAAACGCTTGGCCAGTGATACTGCTCGTAGAGCGTTTCTTCCGGGACGACGATGACCATATGACCGCCGGGTTTGAGCAAGGCCCACCACTCACGCAGTGCTGCGGCTGGATCGTGCATATGTTCCAGGCAATGCGAACTGTGCACGGCGTCGTATGCGGCGCAACTGCGGAAACGCGTAATCACGTTTGCGTCACCATCGGCAAGATCGAAACCCTCTGCCCACGGGCAGACGAGATCATCGCCGGCACCGATATCAATGAGCCGGCCCTGGAGATAGGCTTCGGCGAACCACGCGGGTCGAATGGCATTTGTCTTTGAAGATTCGCGCATGTCCTGTGTCTTCGCGCCACTTTCCCGTTCAGTCTATCGGCAGCGTCGCCAAACGCTCGCGCACGACGCGGCGGTACTGCTGAATGTCGAACCGCGAGCGATTGAGCCTCCATTGTAGCGACGCCGGGACAAGCAGATTGCGCCAGCCGATCTGGCGGACAAGATCGCGCCATGATTCGTGCGGCAAATGCGCGACCGGCAGATATCCACCCCAGCGCCAGCCGATCGGTACGCCGACTTCCTCGGCGGTACGGTAGCGACTATCGACCGGCAAGAGGCAACAGCGCGTTCCCGCCATGAACGCCGGAATGGCAACGTGAATGCGTCCGGTGACCAGCAGCGGGCGGTGTGCAACATAGCGATAGATGCTTTCCCGATCTGCCAGTACGCTGACCTGCGCCAACGGCCGTCGCAGCGCTTTGGCCACCCACTCCGCTTCAGCCGGCAGAATACAGGCAACGTCGACGTTAGATGCGGCGGCGAAATCGATCTGTGCTGCAAGGTAGTCATCGACGAAAGCGCGCGGCAGCGCATCGCGCGAAATGCCGATTTGGGGGAGATAGACGACGATCGCTGGATTCCGTTCGGCGTGCTCCGCTTGCATCCGCGCTGCCATCCGCTCGCCGGCAACGACTGACGGGCAAGGCAGCGCCAAGGTTTCTACTCCGGCTGCGCGCAGAATGCTCCCCGCGAACGAGTCGCGCACCGTAATCAGCGCGAAAAGCCGCCACAGTTCGCGCAGGCGACACAGGGTTGATGGCGCACCGATCAGCAACGACGGATTGCTCATCAAGGGTAAGCACGCTCCGATGCCCAAGGCAATCTTCGTTGCTCTGGGCATGGCCTCGACCAGGTACGACAGGTCGGCGTACTTGCGCGATTCTTCGCAGCGATCCCACAACCACGGCGTGCCACAGACGATCAGCAGCGAGTAGCTGGCGAGCAGCGAACGATCAGCATGCGCCGCCAGGGCGCCATTTGCCGGCACACCGACGCACTCGATATAGTAGAGATCAAGGTCGATTCCGGGAAAACTCTCGTCAAGAAGCTGACGGACGCCGTCTTCGATGACCCCGTCGCCGGCATTCATCTCCGGCATGGGCACGACCAGCAAGCCTCTCATCCGACGCCGCAATCGTCTTCGAGATAGCGCTGCAACAGATTGGAGCTCGCCTCGGCGATTTCGGCAATCTGGCCTCGCCTTAACCAGGCCACGCGCTTGGCGATGCGGTGAAGCCGGGTCACGGAGTGCGAGACAACGATCATCGCAACCCCGTCTTGCAGTTGTCGCTGAAGACTTTGCAAGCACTTCTCTTGAAACTCGGCGTCGCCAACGGCGAGTACCTCGTCGATCAACAGGATGTCGGCTTCGACATGCGCGGCCACGGAATAGGCCAGCCTGACGTACATTCCGCTGGAGTAGTGTTTGACGGGCGTATCCAGGAAGCGCTCGATGCCGGAGAAGGCGACAATACGGTCGAAGCGGCGACTAATCAGCGAGCGGCTGCAACCGAGCATGGCACCGTTCAAGAAGATGTTCTCCCTGCCGGTCAGCTCGGGATGAAAACCGGTGCCGACCTCGAGCAGCGAAACCAGTCGTCCGCGTACGCGCGCCTGCCCTTGCGTCGGCGGAATGACGCGCGAAAGGATCTTGAGCAGCGTCGATTTTCCCGATCCATTTCGCCCAACCAGCGCCAGACACTCGCCTCGATGAAGCTGCAGAGATACATCGTGCAGGGCCCAGAAATCTTCTGTATCCGCGCTACTCGTGCCGCGCAATCCGGCGCGCATCAGATTGCGTGCCCACAGCTTGAGCGAATCCGCGCGTGTCTTGTGGCTCAAGCGATACCGCTTGCCAAGCCCGCTCGCGTCAATGACAATGTCGTCCATGGCGGATATCAGGCGAGGTCTACGAGAAAGCGCTCCACGGCGAGAAACTGGCGAACAGCCAGGACGCTGGCGAGCAGGGTGATTATCGTGGAAAGCGCCCAGGATACGAGCGGAAACCCGCTGGCGCCATCGAGCAGACTCCAGCGCAAACCTTCGATGATGCCGACCAACGGGTTCATTGAACAGAGCAGCTGCCATTCGCTGGGAATCTGGTTCAGCGTGTAGCCAACCGGCGTGACGAAAAAGGCGATTGTCATCAGGAAGGGAACGAGATTTCCCACGTCTCTGAATCGCACATTAAGGACGGACAGCCAGAGGCCGATGGACGCAACCAGCAGAAACAGCTGCAGACAGAGGACGGGGAAGAGGACGACTTGCCAACCGGGCAGGTACCCGTACCAGATACAACCGAGCACGAACAAGAGCCAGGCGACAAAAAACTCGATGCCATCCACGATAACGACCGCCAGGGGAATGATTGCACGAGGAAAATAGGTCTTCTGCATGATGTGCATCTGGCTCAGCAGGGAATTCATCGCGTCGGGTACGGCGTTGGTAAACAGATACCAGGGCAACACGCCGCAGAAGATGGTCAGCGGATAAGGTGCGGCAGAATTCCGATCAAAGCCGGCGAGAAAACCGAAGGCGAAGAACAACACCAGCATCAGCATCAATGGCTTGAACAGCAGCCACGCCAAGCCGAAGAACGTCTGCCGGAAGCGCACGATCAGGTCGCGCTGGATCAGCATGACGGCAACTTGGCGAAATTCCCACAACTCGCAGCAGTACGCGCCAAAACGAGGCGGCAGACCGTCAATCAGCGAAACGTGCGGCCGACCGGAGGTCATGCGCAGTTCGCCTGGACCAGGTAAGCGCTGCGCGCAGTCGTTGTCGCCCTGCGCATAAACAGATCGGGCAAAGTCCAGCCGACAGTGAACACGCTGCTACGCTTCATAGGCTGCGCGGACAAGAGCCGGCCCAGAGTAGAGTACGCCGCAAGGCGTCACGCAAGGGAATGGGATCGGGCAGGGCAAATTCAGCACGGATCTTGTCGATCGATGGCAGGTAAGCGACGGGCTGTGCTGGCGGGGAGCCGTCGGTGATCGTCACGCAGCCTGTGCCAGCAAGCGCAGCAAGCTCGCGCGCCAACTGGCCCAGACTGATCGCTTCAGCAGAACCGACATTGTAAGCCTCCGACGCTTTGCCGCGGACGAGGAGAACCAGCAACCAGAGGGCAAGGTCGGCCGCGTAGAGGTAACTGCGCAACTGCGAACCGTCGCTGCGGATCCGGATGGGCTGGCCAGCAAGCGCGTCGCCCATGAAGCTGCCGACCGCAAATTTGTCCGTCAACGGAAGATACGGCCCCACGAAGGAAAAGCCGCGGGCGATGACCGTTTCCACCGCGGGCGCGAGCGCGCACAGCAATTCGCACATGCGCTTGACCTCACCGTAGGCCGAGCTTGCGTAGCGTGGGTTGGGACTACCGACATAGTTCTCGTCGATTCTTTCGCGGCCCATTGCTGGCCAGCCATACACCGCACCCGAGCTGGCGAGAAGCACGCGGCCGGTCTTGGCGTGCCGCGCAAAATCGAGCAGCCGCTGCATGCCGAACAGGGTGTCTACGGCGAGTCGCGGGCCACCCTGGGCAAGCTCGGCAGCGGGCGGCGTAGCCAAATGGATGATCGCCTCGAACTTGCCGGCCGGAAATCGAAAGGACGCGCAGTCCCCTTGCAGCCATTCGAACTCCGCCCGATCGGCCAGGCGTGGCACCTGCTGCGCGAAGCGCTCGCGGTCGCGCGTCAGCAGCGTCGCCCGGACATTCGCCTTGAGCGAATCGTTCGCGACCGCGATGCTCTCCAGCAACCATTTGCCGAAGAACCCGGTCGCGCCAGTGATGAAGAGCCGCGTACCCCGAAGATCGCGCCACAGATCCTCGGAATGGGCAAGAATGTGCGCAAGATCCGCCGCAGCAGGCGGTGGCAAGGGATCGCTCATCGGCTCACGCCTGGGTATGCGCCGAACCCGAGTACTCGGCGGTCGGAGACATCCTCAAGCGGCAATCGCGCCGCCTGCCGCGCGAGGCGACGGGCTTCGGGCGTAAATGTCGAACCCGTCGACCACGGTCTGCGCCGAGACGATGGCGCGAGCTGCCTGCGAAGTCACCGCGGTGACCGGTCTCTGAACTAGTGTATCCAACGAAGCCTTCGGAAGCGAATTGCGCATGAGCGGGCCGGAATTCCCACCTCGGCGCGCAAGTGTATGAGCCCCCCAGATGGCCGTCAAGCTCGCTTTCAGCGCCCACCACGCTGGCTGCTCGAACGCGCGAGGTTCTTACTGTGGGTGCCGGCCGCTGCTCGACCATTCTGCCAGACACTGCGGACACCCCTGCCCTTGCGGCACCGACCACGCTGCATCGCGCACATCAGCAGGTACGGCGATAAAAAAATCTTATTTGGAAAACGCCAACAGATGTCGCAAGCTCCATCCGGTTTGGCAGGCTCCGCCTGGCCACCGCCGGCGACTCATTCGGGTCTGGATCGAGGAGGAAGATGGGCATGAGGATTCCCGCACCTGCAGCTAAGCTGGTCGAAGTCCGGCTGGCCAACGTGCTTGACCGCGACCGCTTCGGCGAGCGCTGGATGACCTGGCCGCTGGCCGCCAGCCCCGGTGGTTTCTGGGAACTTGATGTCGATCTGCTCGGCCTCGATGACGGAACCTACGAATACGAGTTCATCGTCGACGGCGACACTGCTTCGCCGATCGCCGATCCGTATGCACGCGAGATTACCCGCTTTGGCGGCTACCGCGGCGTTCTGCATGTGGTTGAGGGCGAGGAAGCCTGGCCCGAGTTCGACTGGAGCGACGAGTTGCCGGCCGATGTGACGCTACCGGCGAACAACCGGATCATCATCTACGAGATGCCCCTGCGCTGGATGGACGGCGACCTCTCGCGTCAGGTAGGTCTGGGAACGTTCGACAAGGCCATCTTCGAGCATCTGGATCATCTGGCAAGATCAGGCATCAACTGTATCGAGCTCTTGCCGATTCAGGATTCCCCCGACACGCTGAACTGGGGCTACGGAACGCGCTTCTTTTTTGCACCGGATTTCGACATGGGCGCGCCGGTCGATCTGAAGCTGTTCATCAAGCGCTGCCATCAGCGTGGCATCCGCGTCGTTCTCGACGTCGTCATGAACCACGCGCGCGACTGTCCGCTCGCCCGTCTCGCCGGCCAGCGCCATTTCATCACGAAAAGCGACGGCGAGGCGGGCGAGCGCGGCGAGGACTACGGCGGAACGATGTTCCGCTATCGTGACCGTATCGACGGACAGCACTGGGCACGCCTGTTCCATTTTGACATGGCAAGCTTCTGGATCGAGGAGTACCACGTCGACGGCTTCCGCATCGACGAATTCAAGGGAATCAACAACTGGGAGTTCATTCAAGAGTTTCGTGACAACGCCTGGGAGACGTTCGTCAGCGTTTTCCCTGACCGGCCTTTCATCGTCATCGCAGAGGATTCGTGGTCGCGCACGGTCGCGGTACGCGACGATGAGGCGAACCCGGGTGGCCGCAAGGTTGTTGATGCAATCTGGAATTTCAGCTATCGCGACGAGATACGTCGTTTGCTGCTCAACGAGATGCATACGACTTATGGCCAGCCGGCACGGCGCGAACGCATCGTCGGGATGATTTCTGGGCAGCGGCGCTGGGATGACTGGTCGAAACGTTTCGACGGCGGCTTCGGCGATCTGGCGCAGTCGATCATCTACATCACTTCACACGATGTGGAGAAGGATGGCGAACGCCGCTTCATGAACCACGTACTGTCGTCGCTGTTGCGCTACCACGGCTTGGGCGACGGGAGCTTTGCGCAGGTGCGCGACCTCGCGGACAGCTTGCAGCGTAATTCGGCACCAGTTCCCGAGCTGATACGCAGCTTGTATCGGCGCGCGCTGGCGCGCGTGCGCAGCGCCTACGCGTTGCTCACCACCTCGGTCGGCGTGCCCATGCTGCTGGCTGGCGAAGAGTTTGCCGACATTCACGACACCAACCATTACGACTGGCAGCTCAAGATGTCCGACCCGGTCGACTGGAATCGGCGCGAGCACGCCGGGCATCGCCAGACGGCGGCAGCGGTATCCGACCTCCTCTGGCTACGCGGCGGGCATCCGGCATTGCAGCGCAATGAGGTCGAGTTTCTGCACTTTCATCCGACGATAGACGACAATGACGGAACGCGGGTCTTTGTCTACTGCCGAACGGCAGGCAAGGCCTTGGGATCGGCTGGGCAGGTGGTGACGGTCGCCAACTGCGGGGCGCAGGACTTTCCCGTCTATGAGATCCCCTGGCCGTGGGCGGGGGGCTTCGTCGAGCGCGGCCGCGCGCCGACCGACGCGGCTGCCTGGCAGCGAACTGCCGGCGAACGCGCGGCGCTTGCCTTGCCGGCGTTCACCGTGCGCGTTTTCGAGACCTTCTGAGCAGCCGTTGCGCAACCGGCTGCGACCAGCACGCTGCGCCGCCGCTTGCCAGCAGAATGTCTTCAGGTCTTCGGGCGAGTATAAGGCGCCAGGAGCTCGCTACGCATCTGGTAACCCGAAACACCCATGCCCGTGTCGGCCCGATGTACTTTGAGCCGGCCGCTGACCCACATGGCGTCCATCGTCCGCATTCCCTCGACCGGCTTGTCGACAATGACGTGAATGATCTGATTGGCCGGCGGTGGCGGCACATGAATGCATGCGCCAAAGTACGGAACGAGGAGAAACTCGACGACCTGTTCGCCCTTTCGTTCAAGCGGAACGACGAAACCGGCAATGCGTACTTTCTGCCCGTCGAGCGAGGAGTTGACCGGTGCCTGGTTCCAGGCCGACTTCATCCTGTCGAGCGCTTCCATCGCCTTCGGGTCGCTATCCTGCAGACGCGCCAGGTCGATTCCCTTGAAAGCGGCCATCGGATCCCAGCCTTTCGGCGTGAGATCCTCCCACTCGATCTGGCGAAAGCTGGTCGCGCCGGCTTTCTCGCTCGCCAGGCGCTCGCCGACGCGGTACTTCGCGCTACTCGCTTCCTTGCTCTCGGCGTACGCGATCAGCGCTGGCAGGGCAAGTGCCAGGAGTGTAACGGCGGTGCGGAAAGCGGACATCGGTCGGCCTTTGACATTGAGTTGAAGCAGGTGCACGCGGAGCCGCCGACGATCAGCTTCCGCTTGCCGCGCAATGGTCCACTGGCGACACGAATCGCCCGCCGCTGCCGACCGTCCGCCGCGAGACGCCTAGACTGAGAAAGACGATCCGCAACCGCAGGTCGACGAGGCGTTCGGATTCTTGATGACGAACTGCGAGCCTTCGATGCCCTCGGTGTAGTCGATCTCGGCACCGACCAGATACTGGTAGCTCATCGGATCGATGAGCAGGGTCACGCCGTTCTTCTGCAAGGCAGTATCGTCTTCGCTGGCGACTTCGTCGAAGGTGAAGCCGTACTGGAAGCCGGAACACCCTCCACCGGTGACGAAAACGCGCAGCTTGAGCTCGGGGTTGCCCTCTTCCTCGATCAGCTCCCTTACCTTGTTGGCCGCACTGTCGGTAAAGACGAACGGCATCGGGATTTCATTTGCTGCATTCATTCTGTAATCCTCCGGCAACTTGCTGAAGTTGAGTAATCGATCACACCGACTCGGCTCGAAGCAAGCTGGTTCGAGGCAAGGAGCGTGTTTGCCAAAAAGTTTGTCATGGTGAATCCACCCCGTCTGACCCATGGCCGGGAGCCGAGTTCCAGCACGCCGAGCACACAGCTTTCGTCGTCAGGCGGTCGCCCACGGCCAGCCACTCAGGGCAGGATGGCAGCCTGCCACAGACCTTCCGTTTCGCGCAAGCCGAACATGATATTCATGTTCTGGATCGCCTGTCCGGCAGCGCCCTTGACCAGGTTGTCGATGACCGCGAGAACCACCAGCACGTTTCCCTGTTGTGGTTGATGTACGGCAATGCGGCAGACATTCGCCGCCCGCACCGAGCGCGTGTCCGGATGCGAACCAGCCGGCAGGACATCGACAAACGGCTCGTCGGCGTAGCGTTGTTCGTACAGCGCCTGAAAATCGGCTGCACTGCGGATGCGCGCGTAAAGCGTGGCATGAATGCCACGAATCATCGGCGTCAGATGCGGAACGAAAGTGAGGCCGACCGGCTGGCGGGCCATGCTTGCCAGGCCCTGCCGAATCTCGGGCAGGTGCCGGTGGCCAGGGACGGCATACGCCTTGAAGTTATCGGCGGCTTCCGAGAAGAGCGTGTGGACCTCCGCCTTTCGTCCGGCGCCGGAGACGCCCGACTTGGCGTCGGCGATCAGACTGTCGGGGTCAACCAGCCCGGCTTCCAGCAGAGGCATCAGGCCAAGCTGCACGGCGGTCGGGTAGCAACCGGGGTTGGCTACCAGCAGCGCGTTGCGAATCGCCGAGCGATTGCACTCGGGCAGCCCATAGACGGCCTGTTCAACCCACTGCGGGCTCGCGTGCGGCTGGCCATACCAGTGCTCCCATTCAGCGATATCCTTGAGACGAAAATCGGCCGCCAGGTCGATGACGCGCACACCGGACGCGAGCAGAGCGGGTGCCTGCTCCATCGCCACGCCGTTCGGCGTGGCGAAAAAGACCACATCACAGACGCGCAGGTTGGCGTTCCCGGGATCCTCGAACTTCAGCCTGACGCGTCGTCGCAAGCTGGGGAACATACTGGCGACCGGTGTTCCAGCGTCGGCCCGCGAGGTGATAACGGCAATCTGCGCTTCGGGGTGCTGCGCCAGCAGACGCAGAAGTTCGACCCCGGTGTAGCCGGTGCCGCCGACAATTCCGACCTTGATCATGAAAGCCCTCCGCGTATGCCCGAATTGATGGCCGGCGCTGCGAGGAAACACAAAAGCCGCCCGCAGGCGGCCCTCGCATGGCGCAGATACGCCGTGCTCAGCGTTTCGAGAACTGCTTGCGCCGACGTGCCTTGTGGAAGCCGACCTTCTTACGTTCGACTTCGCGCGCATCGCGCGTGACGAAACCAGCCTTCGACAGCGTTGGCTTGAGCGCCGCGTCGTATTCGATCAGCGCGCGCGTGATACCGTGACGCACCGCGCCGGCTTGACCGGACTCGCCACCGCCACCGACGTTGACCATGATGTCGAAAGCGTTCAACTGGTCGAGTAGCTGCAGAGGCTGGCGGACCACCATGCGCCCAGTGACGCGCGTGAAGAATTCGTCCACCGGCTTGCCGTTGACGACGAAGCTGCCACTGCCGCGCTTCATGAAGACGCGGGCGACGGCGCTCTTGCGCCGGCCCGTGCCATAGAAGTAATTGTCAGCCATGGTGATCCCTTAGAGTTCCAGAACTTTCGGCTGCTGCGCGGCGTGCGGGTGCGCGCTGCCGGCATAGCATTTCAACTTCTTCAGCATGGCGTAGCCCAGAGGACCTTTCGGCAACATACCCTTGACCGCAAGCTCAAGAATACGGGCCGGAAAACGCTGCTGCATCTTGGTGAAGTTGGTTTCGTAGATTCCCCCCGGATAACCCGAGTGGCGGTAATATTTCTTGTCCTGCGCCTTGTTGCCCGTTACGCGCAGACGTTCCACGTTGGTAACGACGATGTAATCGCCCGTGTCGACATGCGGCGTGAACTCGGGCTTGTGCTTACCACGCAGGCGGCGAGCGATCTCGCTCGCCAGGCGACCCAGTACCTTGTCCGTGGCATCGACCACGAGCCACGCGCGCTGAACCTCGTGCGGTTTGGCAGAAAAAGTCTTCATCGGAAACGCCGTCCTTTTTATGGCCTGATCACGGAAAGCCCAGCATGATATTGGATCAAGGCAATGCCTGTCAATCGCCGCGTTGACCAATGTCGCAAGCCAGCGCGCCGCAACCTGGTCGCGGGTACCTGTCGGGTGTCCAGGGTGAACCGTCAGCAACGCGATTGCACTGCCATCGGCGGGCCTGCGACAACGCCGAGCCTGTCTCCTGGCGCCTAGCTCGACCGACCGAGCGGCAGGGCTGGAGTGGCGTTGCGCGCATGGCAGATTTCCGGGCGTCCGCCGCAACAGTTGTCGGTCAGGAAGCCGACGAGGGCGTTGATCCGCGCCATTTCGGCATGGCAGCGCACGAAGCGCCCTTCCTGCACCGTGCTGACCAGCCCGGCGTGCGTCAGTGTTTTCAGGTGGAACGATAGCGTTGGCGCGGGCAGATCGAGTTGTTCGGCGATGAGCCCGACGGTCAGGCCGGCGGGAGCATGCTGCACGAGCAGGCGGAAGATGGCCAGACGACTGTCTTGGGCCAGCGCAGCCAGGGCGGTCACGGCATCGGTCTTGTTCATCCTGCCAACAATACCGAAATAGCGGCCGGGCTGCAAAGCGTTTCAGGTCGTCAAGGCAGCCGGCCAGGGTATTCGCCGCAGCTGCCGGCGGAATTGACGCAGGCCGCAAGCTGCGCTGGCGCAGCCGCGACCGCTGGCATAGGCACACGCCTGCGGTGCCTATGCCGCTTTGCCGGCAAATCAGCCTAGAAGCCAGCCCCCTTGATCGACTTGAGACCCTTATACGCGGCTTTCTTACCCAGTTGCTCTTCGATGCGCAGCAACTGGTTGTACTTGCAGATTCGGTCGGTACGCGAGAGCGAACCGGTCTTGATCTGTCCGGCGCCCGTACCCACCGCCAGATCGGCAATGAACGAGTCCTCGGTTTCGCCGGAGCGGTGCGAAGAGATGACGCCGTAGCCTGCCTGTTGCGCCATCTTGATCGCATCGAGGGTTTCGGTCACCGTACCGATCTGATTGACCTTGATCAGAATGGCGTTTGCCGCCTTCATTTCGATGCCCTGCTTCAGGCGCGTCGGGTTGGTCACGAAGAAGTCGTCGCCGACGATCTGCACCTTGGCGCCGAGCGCCTTGGTGAGCTTGACGTAACCTTCCCAGTCGCTCTGGTCGAGACCATCCTCAATCGACACGATCGGATACTTGGCACACCATTCCGTGTACTTGGCGATCATCTCGTCGTCGGTGAACAGCTTGTCGGGATTCGACTTCCAGAATTTGTAGCCTTTGCGGCCACCTTCGTCGAAGAGTTCGGATGACGCGCAGTCGAGCGCAATGGCAATCTGTTTGCCCGGCTTGTAACCGGCGGCTGCGATCGCCTGCATGACGACTTCCAAGGACTCGTCGTTGGTCAGGTTGGGGGCAAAACCGCCTTCGTCGCCGACCGCGGTGACATGTCCTCCCTTCTTGAGGATCGCTTTCAGCGCGTGAAACACCTCGGTAATCCAGCGCAGACCTTCGGAGAAGGATTCGGCGCCGACTGGCATGATCATGAACTCCTGAAAGTCGATCAGATTGTCAGCGTGCTTGCCGCCGTTGATGATGTTCGCCATCGGCGTCGGCAGGGAGAAATTGCGATTCTTGTGGATCTTGCCGATGTACTTCCAGAGCGGCATCTTGCTGACGTTGGCGCCCGCCATGGTGATCGCCATCGACGCGCCGAGAATGGCGTTGGCGCCCAGGGCGGACTTGTTCGGCGTGCCATCGAGCGCGATCATCGCTTCGTCGAGAGCCCGCTGATCGAGCGGATTCTTGCCCTTCAGCAATTTGGCAATCCTGGTATTGACGGCGTCGACCGCCTTCAGCACGCCCTTGCCCAAGTAGACCTTCTTGTCACCGTCGCGCAGTTCGCAAGCCTCGAACTCGCCGGTCGAGGCACCTGATGGAACGGCCGCACGGGCCATGTAACCGTTGTCAAGCACGATATCGACTTCAACCGTCGGATTGCCGCGTGAATCCAGGATCTGCCGGCCGACCACCTTGGTGATCGCAACGAATTCAGCCGGCGCAACAGGCGCGGCCTCCTCGCTTGTTGCTGCTTTTTGTGACTTCTTGACTTTCTCGGGTTTTGCCATGATGGAACTCCGTAGGAGTGGTTTGGAGGAAACGTCGGCGGTAAGGTCTCAGACCGATCATACCGAATTCGGATGAGCGGGTGCAATCCTTGCAGGCAGGGAAAGCACGGATTTCTCGAGACAAAAAAAAGGGCTCCTGGTGAAGCCCATCTTCCTGCCGGTCTGCCCAGATCGATCAGTAGGTGATCGCCTGTGTACGATTTGTCGCGTTGCCTTCCAGTTGCGGATTCTGGCTGAACCCTTTCTTCATCTGGGCCCGCATCTTGCTGATGACCTGTTTGCGCGACAGCTTGTTTTGCGTTTCGCGCATGACCTTTATAAGATAGTAGGTAAAGGCTCCGTTGTAGCGTCCACTGAAATAGGCATCCGCGCTCGTTTCGTTGGCTTTGCAGCCGGTCCACAAGACATGGTTGGCACCGGCGACCGCCGCCTTTTCTGCGCTTGCTGCGTCCTTCTTGCCGCCAGCGCCGAGGGTGAAGCCACGCATTTTGGCGGTCTTTTTGCTGAACTCGTGGTCGGGTGGGGCCACATAGCGTGGCCGGGGTGCGTGCAGACCGAATTCTGCTCCGCGCAGTCCGCTGCCGCTGTGGCAGGTATCGAGATAGACCTCGAGCAATACGTTGGCCGGCAACTGAACGAAGAGGTCGTGCAGTTCGTCGTCGCTGATGATGTGCGCCGGGTCCCAGGCACCGGCCTTTTCGGCGATATCGTAGGGAACGAAAGCTTCGTCCTTGCCGTCCGGCTCGTCACCACTGGTATCGTTCATCTGCGTTCCGTGCGAGGAAAGGCTGAACACCAGATAGTTGAGCTTGCCGGCTTTGGCCTCGGCGACCATTGCGTTGAGCTTCTCCATGATGTTGGCCTTGGTTGCCTGAGAATCGGTCAGGGTGCTCATTTCGGTCGCCTTGAACCCCAGCAGATCCTTGTACAGCGCGGCCATATCCTTGGCATCATTGACGCAGCCGTTCAGTGCAAACTGCGGGTAGTTGGCAAATTTATTGATGCCCACGAACAGTGCTTTCTTGTTAGCCATATTCTGTCTCCTTCCAGGGCCGCAGGGAAAAGATCCGCGATGGTGCGGCATCCATCGTGCACGCATTATGCGGCGATCATCAAACCGTCGCAACAAGCGCGGGCAAGCAGGGGAAAGCGAAAATCGCTCCGGCAGAGGTGCGCCGCCGGACCGATCGCCAAGCTCACGCCCGCCGCGGTGGACGCGCGACGGCAGGCGCAAGCCTCCGTTCAGTTGGGCGCGGCGCTGGGCAGTGTCCGCGCAGCTCCCGGCAGGCTGTCGCGCGGGCCACTCGCCGAGTGGCAGGCCTGCCCATCGAAAACGTTGAAACGGTGCTTGCCGGCCAGCTTGGCCTGGTACATGGCACGGTCGGCCTGGCGCAACAGTTTCTCGCCGTCGACGTCGTCTACCTGTGGGTAGAACGTCGCACCGACGCTGGCCGATATCTGCAGGCACAGCCGTTCAACCTGTACCGGCTGTGCGGCAGCCAGGATCAGGCGGTTGAGAATGGGCAAACTGGCCGCCACATCGGGCAGGTCGAGGAGAAGCGCGACGAATTCGTCACCGCCCAGGCGAGCCAGCGTATCGCCATCGCGCAGGATCACCTTCATCCGACCGGCCAGCGCAACCAGCAAATGGTCGCCGACCTCGTGGCCATGCGTATCGTTGATCGCCTTGAACCCGTCGAGGTCGATGAAAGCGACCGTCAGCCCGTCGCCGCGCCGTTGCGCCTGACTCATTGCCTGGCGCAGCCGATCACCGAGCAGACTGCGGTTCGGCAGACCGGTCAGCGCGTCGTAGTGGGCACGGAATTCGAGCTCCTGTTCATACTCCTTCAGGCCGGTGATGTCCGAGAACAGGCCGACATACTGCCGCGTCCTTCCATCCTCGTCACGTACCGCGCTGATCGTGAGCCGCGCTGCGAACGGTCGCCCGTCCTTGCGACGATTCCAGATCTCACCGCACCACTGTCCGCGCTCCAGCAGCTCGCGCCACATCGTGCGATAGAACTCTACGCCTTGTCGACCGGAAGCCAGGAAACGCGGGTTGCGTCCGATGGATTCATCGCGCGAGAAACCGGTCATGGCGACAAACGCTTCGTTCACGTCGATGATCGTCGCCTCGACCGACGTGATCATGATGCCTTCGCGCGCGTTGGTGAATACGCTTGCCGCGTTGATCCGCTGCAGACGATCGGACTGCGCACGCTCCTCGGCCAGCTGCAACTGCCGGCGATAATAGGCCAGGGCGAGCAGAGTGATTGCCAGCAAGGCCGGGACGAGGACCCCCAGCAGCGAATGCGCGCCACTTCGCCAAGGCTGCAGGATGTAGGCGCGGTCAAGATGCGTAAGAACGATGAACGGATAAAGGCGTGAGGCGCGAAAGGCGGTCAGCAGACGCGGCTCGCCGCCCATTTCGCTGGTGTATTGCCCAAACTCCCGCTCCTCCAGACGCAAGTCGGCCAGGGTTCGCCGATTGACCGTTCCCGGTTGCACGCTCGGCCTGCTGTGCATGAGCAGCGTTCCGTCGTAACGCAGGACCTCGACCCAGCCTTCATCGCTCTGCAGCTTCTGCTGAACGTGACCGACGAAGTGGTCGGGATTCAAGGCGACGAGGACCGTGAACGCCTTCCTGCCATTGAGTACGACACTACGCATCAGCGGAATGAAATACGCTTCAGTGGCAGCAACCGGGTGATCGGCGGTGGACGGACGGCCGTCGGCGAAATCGCGTCCGGCCCAGGGGGCGCCGACGCGTAGACTGCCGACCTCACGGCTGGCGAGCGGCAAATAGCTCTGCGTTGTCACACGCAGGCCGACGTTACCCAGATTCGAACTGACCGTGATGCGGCCATCTTCGTCGAGCAGCGACAGCGAGCGCAGGAAAGGTGCATGGCGCAATGTGGTGACGAAGCGATCAGCCAGCGCGTGCCGGCTCGCGCTGTCCGGTGCGCCGGCCAGGGTGCTCACGGCGACCAGATCGGTCAGGTGCAGGCTCTGCGTCAATAGATCCTCGAAGCCGCGCGAATGCATCGCCGACATGCTCAGACCGTTGCTGATCGCGTCGCTGCGCAGGCGAACGAGCGTGAACGCAGCCAGCGCACTCATCCCGCCGACGAAAAGGGCCAGAGCGATCAGGTAGGTTCGTCGCAGAGGCTGCGTGCGCAAGCTCATTGCGCGACGATGGTCTCAAGTTTGTGTCGCCTGGCGGCAGCGAGCAGGCGTCCGTCGCGTTTGATGTCGGCCACGAAGCGGTCAAGCCGGGCGTGCCACCGATCGTCGCCGGGCTTCATGGCGTAGGCATATGGGGTCACATGATAGGTCGCCGGCGGTGCGATCAGGCGCGCCCACTCGGCGCTGGCCAGGAAGCGCTGGCTATACGGGTAGTCAGTCATGAACACGTCGGCTCGCCCCGACTGCACTTCCTGCTCACGGGCAAACGGCGTATCGAGCACGACAAGCTGCGCCGACCTGAGCTTGCCTTTCATGACCTGTTCGTGCAAGGTGCCCTTTGCCACAGCGACAATCGAACCCGCCTGGTCGATCTGCTGCCAGTCAGTGATTCGCCGGTTGGTACGGCTGGTGACGGCGTAGATGTCGCTCGCCAGATAAGGACTCGTAAAGCGCAACTGTGCGGCGCGCGAGGCAGTGATGCCGACAGCGAACATGGCGACATCGCAACGATCCTGGAGCACATCGTCAACGAGTCGGGCGAACGAGCTGTCGACGAAGTCGACGCTTACCCCGAGGTCCTTGCCCAGTTCGCCGGCGAGATCAATGTCGATGCCCGCGAGAAGCTGCGTCTTGGGGTTGCGGTAGGTGATGCTGTAGTAATCGGGCCAGATGCAGACGCGCATGCGTCCGCCCGCCTTGATCCGCTCAAGCCGACTGGCGAGCGGCTCGGCGAGCAATCCGCGGTCGGGCAGTGCGCAGCCAGCAACCATGGTGATGAGCATCGTAAGCAGTCTGAGTACACGCATCGGAGCCTCCGGGGAACGGGCCAATGGCTTTCCTGCGAACTGCCGACCGCGCGGCGATCCGCGACTGCCGGTCAGCACGCCGGCACGCGATGGCCCCCTGAGCGGCCGACATCGTTTGCCGTTCTGCTTGCCGAATTGTAGGGCAATTGCTGCGCTGACCGCAAAACTCGTGCGCGCTCGCCGGCACGTGTATATCATGCCAGCCATCCGCGATCTGTGGACGGCCGTCTGCAGTACCGCCGAAAATGGGATAATTCCCCCCCAGCCAAAAAAAGGACAGGAAATGGAAGACAACAAGGCGAAAGCGCTGGCAGCAGCGTTGGCTCAGATCGAAAAGCAGTTCGGCAAGGGTTCGATCATGAAGATGGGCGAGGGCAACGTGGTTAACGATGTCCCGGTGGTGTCCACCGGTTCGCTCGGACTTGACATTGCCCTTGGCATCGGCGGCTTGCCGCGCGGGCGCGTTGTCGAGATCTATGGGCCTGAATCGTCAGGCAAGACCACACTGACTCTGCAAGTCATTGCCGAAATGCAGAAGCTCGGAGGAACGGCCGCGTTCATCGACGCCGAGCACGCGCTGGACCCGGCGTACGCTCAGAAGCTCGGCGTAAACCTGGACGAACTCCTCATCTCACAGCCGGATACCGGCGAACAGGCGCTGGAAATCGCCGACATGCTGGTCCGCTCGGCGAGCGTCGACGTCGTCGTGATCGATTCGGTCGCCGCGCTCGTGCCGAAAGCTGAGATTGAAGGCGAGATGGGCGATTCGCTACCTGGCCTGCAAGCCCGTCTGATGAGCCAGGCGCTACGCAAGTTGACAGCGAACATCAATCGTACCAACACGCTGGTCGTCTTCATCAACCAGATTCGCATGAAGATCGGCGTCATGTTCGGCAGTCCGGAAACGACGACCGGGGGCAACGCCCTGAAGTTCTACGCTTCCGTGCGGCTGGATATCCGACGCATCGGAAGTATCAAGAAAGGTGACGAGGTCATCGGCAGCGAAACCCGGGTGAAGGTGGTCAAGAACAAGGTGGCGCCGCCGTTTCGGGAAGCAATCTTCGACATTCTCTATGGGGAGGGAACGTCGCGCGAAGGCGAGATCGTCGAACTTGGCGTGCAGCACAAGCTGATCGACAAGTCGGGCTCCTGGTACGCGTACAATGGCGAGAAGATCGGCCAAGGCAAGGACAACGCGCGCGAGTTCCTGAAGAGCAAGCCGCAGATTGCGCAGGAGATCGAATCCAGGATCCGCGCTGCGGTCAAGGTGCCAGCGCCGCTGGCCGCAACGACGACCTGAATTTTCAGGACAGATGACCCAGCCCTTGCGTGCGCGTGCCTTGCGATTGTTGGCGCAGCGCGAGCACGCGCGTAGCGAGTTGGCGCGCAAGCTTCTGGCGGCCGATGCCGAGTCGAGATCGTCGCTTGACGCGTTGCTCGACGAGTTGACCGCGGAAGGTCTGTTGTCGGATCAGCGATACTGCGAGAACCGCGTCAAGCTGCGCGGCAGGAAGTATGGTGACGCGCGCCTGGCTGGCGAACTGCGCGCCCAAGGGCTGGCCGATGACCTGGTGGAGGCCGCACTGGCGGCCGGCGAAGACGAAGCAAGCAGGGCAGAACGCATCTGCCGGCGAAAATTTGCCGGGCAATCGGCGGCATCGGCCGACCCGGCGGAAACTGCACGACAGATTCGCTTTCTCGCCGCGCGCGGTTTTTCCGGCGAAACGATTCGGCGCGTATTGCGCGGCAACCTGGAAGACGACTGAGAGATGTCCGACACACAGAGCAAGTTGTCCACACGGCACATCAAGAAGCGGTACAAGTCGCGTACTGTCGTACACGATGTTTCCTTTGAAGTAGCCAGCGGCGAGGTCGTCGGTCTGCTCGGCCCGAACGGCGCCGGCAAGACCACCTGTTTCTACATGGTCGTCGGCCTCGCGGCGTGTGACGGCGGCGACGTGTACCTCGACGAAACACAACTAACCCACCTGCCGATTCACCGACGTGCGCGCCTGGGCCTGTCCTACTTGCCGCAGGAGGCTTCCGTTTTTCGCAAGCTGACGGTCGGACAAAACATCCAGGCGGTGCTCGAGCTGCAGAACCTGTCCGCCAGCGATGTCGAGTCGCGTAGTGAAGACCTGCTCGACGAACTGCACATCGGCCATCTGCGCAACAGTCCGGCGACCTCGCTTTCTGGCGGCGAACGCCGGCGCGTCGAGATTGCCCGCGCCTTGGCAACTTCACCGCGCTTCATTCTGCTCGACGAGCCTTTTGCCGGTGTTGACCCGATTGCTGTTCTCGACATCCAGAAGATCATTCGCTTCCTGAAAGATCGCGGCATCGGCGTCCTGATCACCGATCACAACGTGCGTGAAACCTTGGGGATTTGCCACCACGCGTACATCATCAACGAAGGCTGCGTGCTTGCGGCTGGCCGGCCCGAGGAAATCATTTATAATGAAAACGTCCGGAAAGTTTATCTGGGCGAGAACTTCCGCCTCTGAACCTGACGGCGCCGCAGCCACGATGCGCGAACCATATGGGCAGTTCCCCAGGGCAATCCCGCGGCTTACCCGGTTCCGTTAATGAAACCATCCCTCCAGCTCAAGCTTTCTCAGCATCTCGCACTGACGCCTCAGTTGCAGCAGTCGATCCGGCTGCTCCAATTGTCGACAGTCGAGCTTGAACAGGAACTTGAGCGTTACCTCCTGGACAATCCGCTGCTCGAACGCGCCGAGGATTACGCACTCGCCGCCGCTTCGCCGACCGCCGGCGAAGGCGCGATGACGCCGGCCGACGACGCGCCGGCGCAGACCAGCGTAGATGCTTCGCCCGACGAGGAAAGCTGGCTGGGGGAAGACACCGCTTCTCTCAGATCGCCGGGCTCGTTCGACGAGGATGACGAAGACTATCACGACGTGCAGGCGGCGAGTGTTTCCTTGCGCGAGCATCTGCTCTCGCAGCTCGGCCTGATGACCCTGCCCGCGCGCGACCGTGTGCTGGTCCGCTGCCTGGTCGAAGCGCTTGACGACGACGGCTACCTCACCCAGCCGCTGGACGAGCTTGCCGAAAACATGCCGGCCGAACTCGACATCGCCAGCGAAGAACTGCAGATCGCGCTCATCCATCTGCAGCATCTGGATCCGATTGGCATCGGTGCGCGCGGCTTGCAGGAATGCCTGGCTCTGCAGCTACAGGCATTGGCGCCTGACGCGACGCGCAACCTGGCGCTTGACATCGTCCACAAGCACCTCGAACTTCTCGGCAACCGCGATTTTCAAAAGATCAAAAGGCTCACCGGCTGCGATGATGAAGCCTTGCGCGCAGCCCAAATGCTGATCTGCAGCCTCAATCCGCGGCCGGGGGCACAGTACGCGGCGGCTGACATCCGCTACATCATGCCTGACGTCGTGGTTCGCAAGCTGCGCGGACAATGGACCGTGAACATCAACTCGGATGCCTTTCCCCGCCTTAAAATCAACAGCCTGTACGCGCAGATCCTGGCGCGACAACGCGGTTCCGGGCTCGCCGGACAGCTCCAGGAGGCGCGCTGGCTGATTCGCAACGTGCAGCAAAGGTTTGACACCATCCTGCGCGTGGCGCAGGCTATCGTCGACCGGCAGCGTCAGTTCCTGGATCACGGCGATGTCGCCATGCGCCCGCTCGTTCTCCGGGAGATCGCGGAAACACTCGGCCTGCACGAGTCCACCATCTCGCGCGTGACGACCCAGAAATACATGGCGACACCGCGGGGAATATTCGAACTGAAGTATTTTTTTGGCAGTCACGTCAACACCGAGGCGGGTGGAGCGTGTTCGGCAACGGCGATCCGGGCGCTGATCAAGCAGTTGATCAGCAACGAGGAACCGACAAAACCCCTTTCGGACAGTCAGATATCCGAGATTCTTGGCCAGCAGGGCATTGTGGTTGCCCGCCGCACGATCGCAAAGTACCGTGAGGCGCTCAGTATCCCGCCGGTCAATCTACGCAAGTCCATTTAAGAAGAAGGAGCCACATCATGAACCTGCAAGTCAGTGGACACCACCTCGAGATTACCCCGGCGCTGCGCGACTATGTCGCGAACAAGCTCGAGCGGATCACTCGCCACTTCGACAACGTGATCGACGTGAACGTGATCTTGTCGGTGGACAAACTGAAGCAGAAGGCCGAAGTCACGGTTCACCTGGCGGGCAAGGACGTCTACGTCGAAACCGATGACGAGGACCTTTATGCCGCAGTCGACGCTCTGGCAGACAAGCTCGAACGCCAGGTTCAGAAATACAAGCAGAAGCTGCAGGATCACCATCGCGGCAACAAGATTACCGACCATATTGTTGCCGACTAGGTTTGGTTTGGCGCGCGCGAGGTTGCCGGAAGGTGGCTTCGCGCACTTCCTGAGCTGTAACCCATCCACCTCTGTTCTTTTCGGGTCTTTGTCGCATGAGCCAAATTACCCAGCTACTCCCTCTCGAAAACATCCTTCTCGACCTGGACGCGAGCAGCAAGAAGCGCGTCTTCGAGCACGTCGGGCTCTTGTTCGAAAACTATCTCGGCATCGCACGCGCCAGCGTTTTCGACAGCCTGTTCGCGCGCGAAAAGCTGGGGTCGACCGGCCTTGGGCAGGGAGTAGCAATCCCGCACGGACGAATCCGCGGCCTCAAGGAGGCGACCGCGGCGTTTATCCGACTGGCTAATCCGGTTCCCTTCGATTCGCCGGATGGCAAGCCGGTTTCATTGCTTTTCGTTCTTCTCGTACCAGAGGTCGCCACCGAGCAGCATCTGCAGATCCTCTCCGAACTGGCGCAGCATTTCTCCGATCGCAGTTGCCGCGAGGCACTGAGCAAGGCAGTTGATGGCGAGACGGTCCGCCGAATATTTGCCGGCTAGAAATGAACGCACTGCGCCAGTTCAGCGTGGCCCAGATGTACGAGGACCACCGGGACAAACTGAAGCTTTCGTGGGTCATCGCGATTGGCGTCGATCGCAAGATTGAACTCAAGGAACAGGGACATTATGGCGCCGATGTCGTTGGTCACCTCAACCTGATTCACCCCGAGCGCTTGCAGGTCATCGGGCGAGCCGAGCATGCCTGGGCGGCGCGCGTTACCGCCGAACGCCTGCGCAGCCAGATCAGGGAGTTGATGGTAGCCCGGCCGCCGGCGCTGATGGTGGCCGACGGCCTGGAGGTCCTGCCGGAAATCCGCGAGGCGTGCGAATCCACCCAGACGCCGCTGTTTACCAGCCCCAAGCCCTGCTCGGCAGTGATCGAGCTGCTGCGCATCTACCTGTCGCGTCGACTGGCGGGCTCGACCTCGGTGCACGGCGTGCTGATGGATGTCTTCGGAATGGGCGTCCTGATTACCGGTGATTCCGGAGTCGGCAAGAGCGAACTTGCCCTGGAACTCATTTCGCGCGGACACGGCCTGGTGGCCGATGATGTCGTCGAACTGGCCTGCATCGCGCCGACGACCATCGAAGGACGCTGCCCGAGCATGCTGCGCGATTTCCTGGAAGTGCGCGGACTCGGCTTGCTGAACATCCGGACGATCTTTGGTGAAACGGCTTCGCGCCGGAAGATGAAACTGAAGCTGATTGCCCACCTGCAGCGGCCGATCATCGGAGCAGACGGACCCCGGCTGCCGCTCGATGCGCAAACGCACGAGATTCTCGGTGTTCCGGTGCGCAAGGTCGTCATTCCCGTTGCCGCGGGGCGGAACATCGCCGTGTTGCTCGAAGCCGCCGTGCGCAACAGCATTCTCCAGTTGCGCGGCATCGACAGCATGGGCGATTTCATTACCCGGCAACAACAGGCTTTGTTTGACGAAGATCTCTAGCACATGTGCCAACCCGGGCGACCGTCGCCATTGCCAACAACTGCAAGCCGAAAATGCACGCCGAGCGTTTCGACCTAGCCATCCTGGGTGGCGGTCTGGCCGGTCTGGCGCTCGCCTGCGCGTTGCGCCAGACGCGCCTGAAGATTGCCTTGGTCGAACAGCGCGCACCCGCTCGGCTGCCCGGCTGGGATGCCCGCATCTACGCGGTGTCGCCGGCCAACGCCGGTTTCCTCCAGGAGCTTGGCGTCTGGAAGCACCTGCCGATTGAACGTCTGGCAACCGTCCAGACGATGAAGATCTGCGGCGACGCGGGTGCCCGTCTGGTGTTCTCCGCCTATGAGTCGGGCGTGTCGGAGCTTGCCTGGATCGTCGAATCGTCGCTGATGGCGTGCGAACTGTGGGAAAGCGTCAAGCGACAGGCCAACCTGACATTGCTTTGTCCAGCCCAGCCCAAGGCGGTCGAGATCAGTGAAGATCACGCGCATCTCCTGCTGAGTGACGGCAGCGCGCTCAGCGCACGCCTCGTCGTCGGTGCCGACGGGCGCGATTCATGGCTGCGCCAGGCGGTCGGTCTGTCGGCGATCAATTTTGATTACGGCGACATGGGCGTCGTGGCAAACTTTTCCTGTGAGTTGCCGCACCGCTCGATCGCGCGACAGTGGTTCCTTGGCGCCAGTGTCCTGGCCTGGTTACCGATGGCCGGCGAACGAGTGTCGCTGGTCTGGTCGCTTCCCGACGATCAAGCGAGCGACCTGCTGACTCTCGGGGCCGAAGAATTCTGCCGCCGGGTAGCCGCAGCGGGCGGCAATGAACTCGGCAAGCTTGCCCTATTGACGCCACCTGCCGCGTTCCCTTTGCGCTTGCTGCAGGTTCCGCAGACGGTCGCCTTTCGCCTCGCCCTGCTCGGCGACGCAGCGCATGGAATTCACCCATTGTCCGGTCATGGCATCAATCTCGGTTTTCAGGACGCCCGAGTGCTTGCCCAACTGCTCGCGACGACGCCGGAGTGGCAGGATATCGGTAGCCAGCGCCTGCTGCGCCGTTACCAGCGCGCGCGCCGCGAAGAAACCCTGGTCATGCAAGGGGCGACGCATGCGCTGCGCCAGCTTTTCCGCCACACGCTCCCCGCTCTGCGACCGTTGCGCAACGTGGGAATGAACCTGACGAACGCGCTGCCAGTCATAAAGAATTTGCTTGTGCGCTATGCTGTCGGCCCTTTTTGAAGACTCGCCACCTCACTCCGGAGAACATCGATGTACAAGATCCTCTTGCCGCTCATCGCTACGGCGTCCTTCAGCCTGTCGACCTTGGCCGACGAGGCCTCCGTCAAGAAAGCCGTCGAAGGGAAGCTTGGTGGTTCTGTAAACAGCGTCAGTCGCACGCCCTATCTCGGGCTGTATGAACTGTATGTCGACGGCCAGATCGTTTATACCGACGAAAAGGTATCGGCGCTGATCGTCGGCTCGCTCATCGACGGCAAGACGATGAAGAACGTCACTGCCGAGCGAATGCAGAAACTGAGCGCGGTCAAGTTCTCCGAATTGCCGCTGGCGCTTGCCGTGAAACAGGTGCGCGGCGACGGAAAGCGCGTCTTCGCCACCTTCGAGGATCCCAACTGCGGCTACTGCAAGCGGCTGGCGAAAGACCTCGTGAAGCTCGACAACGTCACGATCTACACTTTCCTCTACCCGATACTCTCGCCCGACTCGCTTGAAAAGTCGAATCAGATCTGGTGTGCGCCGGATCGGGTCAAGGCCTGGAACGAATGGATGATCGAGGGCAAGGCGCCAAGCGGACGCGGCGATTGCGACACCACAGCGGTGAAAAAATCCGTCGAGGCAGGCCGCAAGCTGGCCATCAATGGCACGCCGACGATCTTCTTTGCCGACGGCGAGCGCGTACCGGGTGCGATGCCCCTGGCCAAGATCGAGGAGAAGCTTGCTCATCAAGGCGGGCGCTAGCCGGGCAGACCTCCGTCGTCGCGCGAAGGGCGGCAACCGGGCGCAACGCCAAGCGCTCTGCATGCCAGCTTTCCGCTGGGCGGCGCTTTCCTGCTGCGGGCGGGAAAAGCGTGTATAGTCCAGGCCTATCGTAGTCTGAGGGCGTTTCTGCTCAGCGGGTCGCTGGCCTTTTCTGCTCCTTGGCAGGCCTCGCCCGCCAGATGAAGGCGATAGCTGCTCGTCCGGCAAACTGCATCCTGGCCCGTCTGAGTGGCCTTTCTGTTCGGAAACTGGCAATGAATATCTTTGTGGACAATCTCTCGCCGGCCACCGCGGAAGAGGAAGGGGGCGATCCGAGCAAGATTTTCGCTCGGGGCGCAGCGGGCGAGGTATTGGATACCCGCTCCCGGCGTCGCTTGCCGCAGCCCTCCGGCTTCGACCAGATGCCAAGCACGGCGCAGATCAATGGCGGCATGCGCCGTCGCTAGGCCGGAAGCGCCCGACTCGCTTCTTCGCCGGCCATCCACACCAGTCAGATTATCGATGTTGTCGCTCCGTTGCGTCCTGGCAGTCTCCGCCGGTTTGCTGGTCTTGCTCGCCGGCTGCGCAAACACCGACCAGGCGATCCACGAAAGTCGTCCGGCGGCCAGTGTCGTGACCGATCAGCCGACGCGTAGCACCACGCTGACCGTCGGGCGTGGTTCGCTGAAGCCGACGCCTTTTGCCGGCGAGCCCGACAAGCGGACAGTGTATTTTGCTTTTGGCGAAGCGGCGATCGACGAAGAGGGCGGTGAGGTGCTGCGTCAGAATGCTCAGAAGCTGAAAGAGGACTCCCAGTTGGTCGTTACGCTGGTAGGCCACACGGACAACCTGGGAAGCCCAGCCTACAACCTGGCCGTCGCCGACAAACGCGTTGAGGCGGTCAGCGAGCGCCTCCGATCGCTGGGCGTGGCGCGAAGCCAGATTCGCCGCTTGCCGGTGGGCAGCGAACACAGTAGCAAGATTCGCTGTGATGGCGAGGCGTGCCGGCGGACGATGCGGCGGGTCGAACTGGTCTACGACCGGCGCTGACTGGTCGCCGGCCGGCATGGCCCGTTCATGCCGGCTGCCAGATGTTTCGGCAGCCGGTTTCGCGTGTCCACCACGCGGCCAAGGCGCCAAAAAGCGCGGTTCCCGCCAGCAGGAGCAGGCCTGCCCGATAGTCGTCTACGCTGTAGAGGCGGGTACCGGCACTGCTCATCGCGCCGCGCCAGGTCTGGTCCATCACCCAGCCAACCAGCGGCTGCAGAATGGCAGCGGCGAGAAAACCGCCCATGTTGGTGACACTGGTTGACATGCCGGAAAGCAATGGCGGGTTGACTTCCTTCGCGCACGCCCAGGTCAAGGTGAAACTGGCGGTGAGCACCCCCATCAAGGCAAACAGCGCATAACTTGCGGCCAGCGGCACGCGCTCGCCGCTCAGCCAGAAAAGCCAGAGCAAGGCATACAGATGACTGCCGACGACAAGTAGCGGTTTGCGCCGGCCGAGACGATCGGACAGCGCGCCGATGAACAGGCAACCGAGGGCGAAGCCGCCGAAATAAAGGCTTGCATGTTGCGCCGCAGTGCTGCGCTCCATCGCGTGCACCTGGGTCAGGTAAGGTGTGGCCCATACTCCGGCAAAGGCGAAAAAGCTCCCGCAGATGCCGAAATTGGCGCAGACCACCGGCCAGGTGTCGCGGTTGCGCAAGACGCTCAGTAAGCCCGAAACGACCACCGTACGGTCGAATCGCGGCCGCATCGGCAGGCCGTCCGCGACCGGGCGCTCGCGCAGCAGGACCCAGCAGGCAAGACCAAGCGCCACCGAGACGCCGGCGAGCCCGACGAAGACACTGCGCCAGCCAGTCGCCTGAGCCAACCACGACAGTGGCGCGCCGGCGAGGACCGAACCGAGGTTGCCGACCAGCATGCTCACTCCGACCAGGCTGGCGAAACGCCGCTCCTCGAATGACAAGGCGATGATCTTCAGCATCGCGATGAAAGTCACCGAAACACCGAGGCCGATCAGCGTTCGACCGAGGAAAGCGACTTCCAGGTTTGCCGCGAGACCGAAAAGCAGACTGCCGACACCGCCGACCAGGCCACCGAGCAGCAGAATGAGGCGCGGACCAAGCGTGTCGACGAGAATTCCGGTCGGCACCTGCATGACCGTATAAACATAGAAGTACGTTGCCGCCAGCACGCCGAGCGAGGCGGCGCTCGTGTGGAATGCGGCAATCAGGTCCTGCGCAATGCCGACGGGAGCAAAACGTTGAAAGAACGACAGGACATAGGCAGCGACGACGACACTCAGGGCGAGCACGGCCGGCCGATGTCCGCCGGGTTCGCTGACCGGCGTCGACGCCGCATGCGCAGCACCCTGGCTGCGCTCGCTGACGCCGCCAACTGGCATGTCGCCGGTCTGGCTGGCGCTGGCAGCGCCCCCGCCACGCGTGCTCACACCAGGCCTCGGCGCGCCAGATCATTGGCCAGCGCCCGATCGACCTTCAGAATGTGGTTGACCAGCCAGTCGCGAATGAAGCCCAACAACTCGATGGAAACGGCAGCGCCGTTTTCGTATTGCGCCTTGAAACGCGAGACCTGCTCGATCAGCTTGCGATGCTCGGCCATGTGCGCCGGACGTTGCGCGTACTCGTGCTTTTCCATCAGCTTTTCCTCGAAGGAGAAGTGCGTCAGGGTATAGTTCACCAATTCATCGAGAATCGCGCCGCAGGCCGCGCGGCCCGCTCCGGAACGCATCGCGCCGTTCAAGCGGTTGGCGATTTCGATCAGCACCTGATGCTGACGATCAATCTCGGGATGCCCGACAGCCAGCGCCGTTGACCAGTCCATCAGTGGCTTTACCGGCCCGCTGGTCGCGCTGACAGGCGCTTGATCGTCCTTGCCATCGAGCTTGAAGCGCTTGACCATGGCGAACATCTGGGTGGATGCCAGCTCGAGGTCGGCTGCCGTCTGCAAGGACTGCCTGATGACGTTCTCGGTCTGCCCGGAAGCCTTCATCACTTCGTCGACATCGCCGACGATCTCTTCGATTCGCCTCGTCTGGTCGCGCGTGGCTTGCGACAAGGCGGTCATCTTATCCAGTGTATCCTGCGCCCGTACCTCGATCGCGCGCAATGTTTCCGCCGCACCATTGGCGGCAGTAACGCCATCGGCAATCACTGGAGCGGCATCCTTCATCCCGTCAACCGCAGTTTCCGTATCGGCGCGGATGTCCTGCAGCACCTTGCCGATTTCATTCGTCGCCTTGCCCGTGCGCTCGGCGAGCTTGCGCACCTCGTCGGCAACAACCGCGAAACCGCGGCCCTGTTCTCCGGCACGCGCTGCTTCGATCGCTGCGTTCAACGCCAAGAGATTGGTCTGGTCGGCGATCTCCTTGATTACGCGGGCCATCTGGTCGATTTCGGCGGTACTTTCCAGCAAATGCGCGACCCGTTCCGAAGAGGCGGCAACGGTCGCGGCAATCGTCTGCATTTCGCTCGCCACCTGGCTGGCGGAAAGCGCACCGTCGCGCGCACGCTGGGCGACTTCGTGCGCACCGTCCTCGGTCTCACGGACCAGTGTCTTGATGCCGTCGACGCTGGCCGAAACGCCATTGATCGCCGACCGGGTATGCTGGACAGCCGCCGCCTGTACTTGCGTTGCCAGATTGATTTCGCCTGACTCGGCGGAAAGCCGCTCGATACTCGAATGCACCTTGCCCGCATTGTCAAACAGCGCGCGCAACATCTCCTGCAAGCGGCTCTGCATCTGTGCGAGCACGAAGAGCAGGCTGTCGCGATCGCCAGCCTGCAGGCGAATCTGCTGCGTCAGGTCGCCGTCGGCCATCTTGCTCGTCACACTGCGCGCGAAGCGTGGCTCTCCGCCGAAATCGCTGACGATACTTCGGCGTACGATCCAGGTGCCGATCAGCATCAACACGGTCGCCGCAGCGACCATGAGCAGGCTGTTCGTCGCCTCTCTGCGAAAGACTGCATCGACATCATCTATATAGATGCCAGATCCGACGACCCAGCCCCAGGGCTCGAACTTCTTGACGTAGGACAGCTTCCGGAACAGCTCGGTGCTGGCACCGCCACCCGGCAGTGGTTTTGGCCAAAGGTACTCGACGTAACCTTCGCCAGCCTGCTCGACGACCTCGTTGAAAGCCAGAAAGAGGTTCTTGTTGTCGAGTTTGATCCTGTCACCGTTGGCCCCCGCCTGTTGCTGGACGGCTTTGTTGAAACGCGTTTCGTCGAGCACCTTGCCGTCAAGCGCGGGAACCGTCGGGTGCATCACCATTTTTGGGACCGGCTTGCCGAGATCATTGATCCAGAAGTACTCGGTGTTCTCGTAGCGCAGTTGCCGAATTGACGCAATGGCCTGCTGGCGGGCGTCCGCATCGTTCAGAGCGCCCGTCTTCTGCAGGCTGTGAAAATGACCTAACACACCAATTGCCACCTCGACCAGGTGGCGAGTCTTGATCTGGCGGTCTTCGTAAAGTTTGCCATGCAGTGACCACAATGCTTCCCACGTCATCAGGAGCATCACCAGCCATGCGAGCAAAGGCATCAGAGCAAGCCGCGTCATCAGGCGACGGCGGCGGAGGAACGCGGCAAGCATCTCGATCTCCCTTTCGCAAATCAGCAGGAAGATGCGATGCTGGACTAACACGACGAAAGATGCAACGCCTGTGACGGCTTCATCTTGGTGAATTAATGCGCGCTTGCGCCGTCGCTGCGGGGCGCCCTGCGGCTCAGGCCGGCCGCTCCGAACGATGAACCTCGTCCGGAGCGTGGCCAGAGGATCCTCTACATGCTGCGTCGATACTGCCCGCCAACGGCGTACAAGGCGTTGGTAATCTGCCCGAGCGAGCAGACACGAACCGCATCGATGAGCACGGCAAAAACGTTGCCATTGTCGATCACCGTCTGCTGCAGACGTTCCAGCATGGCGGCGCTGGCCGTCTGGTTGCGTTTCTGGAACTCCTGCAGACGGGTCAGTTGCGATTGCTTTTCCTCCTCGGTCGAGCGTGCGAGTTCAATCTCGATCTGTGCGTCCCCTTGCGGGTTGCGGAACGTGTTGACGCCGACGATGGGATAGGAGCCGTCGTGCTTCTTGTGCTCGTAGTAGAGCGATTCCTCCTGGATCTTGCCGCGCTGGTAGCCCGTTTCCATGGCACCGAGGACGCCACCGCGCGCGGCGATCGCTTCGAATTCCTTGAGCACGGCTTCCTCGACCAGATCGGTCAGTTCGTCGATGATGAACGCCCCCTGATTCGGATTTTCGTTCATCGCCAGGCCCCACTCGCGATTGATGATCAACTGGATGGCCATTGCCCGACGAACCGATTCCTCGGTCGGCGTGGTAATTGCCTCATCGTACGCATTGGTGTGCAGCGAGTTGCAATTGTCGTAAATCGCGATCAGCGCCTGGAGCGTCGTGCGGATGTCATTGAACGCCATCTCCTGCGCGTGCAGCGAACGTCCGGACGTCTGGATGTGGTATTTCAGCTTCTGGCTGCGCTCGTTGCCGCCGTACTTGTTCTTCATGGCGATCGCCCAGATGCGCCGCGCAACGCGCCCGATGACCGAGTATTCGGGGTCCATGCCGTTGCTGAAGAAGAACGAAAGGTTCGGTGCGAAGTCGTCGATGTGCATGCCGCGTGCCAGGTACGCTTCGACATAGGTAAAGCCGTTGGCCAAGGTGAAGGCCAGTTGCGAAATCGGATTGGCTCCGGCTTCGGCGATGTGGTAGCCCGAAATCGAGACCGAGTAGAAGTTGCTGATATGGTTGTGGACGAAGAACTCCTGAATGTCACCCATCATCTTGAGCGCGAACTCGGTCGAGAAGATGCAGGTATTTTGTCCCTGGTCTTCCTTCAGGATGTCGGCCTGTACCGTGCCGCGCAGGTTGCTGAGCACCCAGGCGCGGATCTTCTGGGTCTCGTCCTCGGTCGGCTCGCGCTCGTTGTCAGCGCGGAACTTCTGAATCTGTTGATCGATCGCCGTATTGAAGAACATCGACAGGATGATCGGCGCCGGACCATTGATCGTCAGCGAGACCGATGTGGTCGGCGCGCAAAGCTCGAAACCGCTGAACAAGACCTTCATGTCGTCGAGCGTGGCGATCGAAACGCCGGAGTTGCCGACCTTGCCGTAGATGTCCGGGCGCGCATCGGGGTCGCAGCCGTAAAGCGTTACCGAATCGAAGGCGGTCGACAAGCGCTTTGCCGGCATGCCTTCGGAAACCCGCTTGAAGCGGCGGTTGGTCCGGAAGGCATCGCCTTCGCCGGCGAACATGCGCGTTGGATCCTCGTTTTCGCGCTTGAAAGCGAAGACGCCGGCGGTGAAGGGGAATGAGCCGGGCACGTTTTCCTTCATCAGGAAACGCAGAACCTCGCCGTCGTCCTGGTACGTCGGCAGCGAGACCTTGCGGATGCGTGAACCGGAAAGCGAGGTATTGGTCAGCCGGGTGCGAATC